>JAMOVK010000165.1 GCA_027067775.1 Deltaproteobacteria bacterium | reverse complement strand
ATTCAGATGTTCAAGCTGCCTTAAGGAAAAGACCTATCCATTGACAAATGAAAATGGCACGGACCAAAGGGAAGATTTTCAACACCCTGTTGGAATATTCCCACGGATTCAATGCCCTTATTGTGGAAAAGAGGGTCTCTATCCCGTTGGAGGTGATGATATCCTCTTATTACAAATAGAAATGGAGTAAGCCATGTGTGATACTTGCGGATGCCAATCAAATCACGGCAACGACACCAAACTTGTTGAAATAAACCGCAGCCTCTTAGAGGCCAACGATGCCCTTGCAAGAAAAAACAGGCAGCATGTAGAGGCCCTTGGAGCTGTGGCCATAAACCTTATCAGCAGCCCAGGGGCCGGAAAGACAACCCTGCTTGAAAAGACTGCAGAGATTGCTGCAGGGACCCTTGATTTTGCTGTCATTGAAGGCGATATCGAAACCGAACGGGATGCTGAAAGAATTCGGGCAAAAGGCATACCTGCCATACAACTTACTACTGGCGGCGCCTGCCATTTGGACGCGAAGCTCGTTCACAAGGGCATTCACCTACTTGAAGATCAAATTGGCCATGAAAGACCCAAAATCATCTTTATAGAAAATGTAGGGAACCTTGTATGTCCAGCAACCTTTGATCTTGGTGAACACAAGAGGGTGGTAATGGTTTCTGTGCCTGAAGGCTCAGACAAACCGGCCAAGTATCCAAGGGCCTTTCTTGGATCGGATCTATTTATCATTACAAAGATAGATCTACTAGAATTCTTTGATTTTTCTTTGGATGAGGCCATTGAATGTGCAAGACGTATTAATCCCACCATAAAGACTATGGCCCTGTCGGCAAAAACTGGACAGGGAATGGAGCAGTGGATGAACTATTTAAAAGACTTATAGAACAGGGGGAAACAAGGCATGTCCTTCTATACAGTTATCAACTGCATGGACGGTCGAGTGCAACTGCCTGTGATAAACTATCTTATAAAGAGATTCCAGGTACAATATGTTGACTCCATAACCGAGCCAGGACCAATCCGCATCCTTTCCGAAGACAATGACAAAGAAACCGTGGCCTCCATATTGAAAAGGCTCCAGATATCCATTGAACGTCATAACTCCAAAGGAGTTGCTATAGTAGGCCATTATGACTGTGCAGGCAATCCTGTTGCCAAAGACGAACAACTTAAACAGCTCAGAAAGGCCAGGTCCATTTTAAAACAAAACTTCCCTGATTTGGAGCCGTTGATGTTGTGGGTTGATAAAAACTGGCAGGTGCATCAAGTAACATAAAAAATACTAATGTTTAGTATTAACAACCTAGGCCTGCAAGGTTACATCTTTTTGTTTTGACGCCTCTTGAGTGATGTCTTCGAGAGTATCAATGGCATCTGGCAGGCAGATCTTGGCACTGATCCAAGCCTGGAGTCTCTGGCCAGCCTCTTTTAGAGCGTTTAAATGCACAGGATAGAGTTCGCTTTTCCCTTCCCTGGCTGCCTTGCCAAGCGCCTCTGCAGCACTGTTGAGCTCGTGTGCATGAATGGTGGATGCACTTCCCCTTATCAGATGACAGATCTTTCTTATTTCCTTCGGGTTTAAAGAGGCCACTGCTCTTTCCGCCTCTTCTATCCATTTGGGACATTCACCAACAAGCGCCTTCAAAAGTTCATTGGCAAGTTCCTCCATGCCCTGACAAGTGGCTACAAGGGCCTCATAATCAACCGGACTATCCTTTGAATCTTGCCTCTTTTGAACCTTGTTTTTCTCAGACCTGGAAACAGGTTTTGAAGCTTTTGGCTCTAGTATGGAAACATTGCCAGCCTCTTCCTTGCCCAATACCCTTTCTGACAAGACATGGGCCATTTCTTCAAACAAAAGGTCAGGCTTAACAGGTTTTGATACGTAACCGTCCATTCCAGCACTTAAAAATCTCTCTCTGTCCTCAGCCATGGCATGGGCAGTAACCGCTATTATAGGGATGTCTTTCCACCTCTCATTCTGCCTTATCCTCCTTGCAGCTTCCACTCCGTCCATTCTCGGCATAGACACATCCATAAAAACCACATCTATCTTGGATTCTTGATCCAAGATTTCAAGGACTTCCACACCATCGGATGCCTCAAGGATTTTCCAACCCTTTTTTTCCAAAAAGGCCTTGAGAATCTTGCGATTCATCTGCACATCATCGGCTACTATGGCCGTACCAGGCCTTAATGCTACCTTGGAATTCTGACGAGTTTCTGGGACAAAACACTCATCAACTGCTTCAAGCACAATCTGTACGGTAAAAGTAGTTCCTTCTCCTACCTTGCTTTTCACGTTTATTGAACCACCCATAAGCTCGGTAAGCTCTCGGGCTATGGAAAGGCCAAGTCCCGTGCCACCTGCTCTTCGCCCGTCTTCGGCCTGAACAAAAGGCTTGAACAGCTCCGGAAGCACATCTTCAGGAATGCCTGGCCCTGTATCTGTAACCCGAATCTCTAAACACTTCTTATTGTCACCTTCAGCATCCCTGCATGATAGAGCGATTTCCACCCATCCCTTTTGTGTCAGTTTTATGGCGTTACCAGCAAGGTTGAAGATTATCTGCCTTATTCTTACAGGATCACCCTTAAAGAACCGGTGAATGTCTTCAGGAAAATCCAACCTGAAATCCAAATCCTTAAGACGAGCCTGGACCCCAAGGACATCAGAAAGATTCTCCATTAGATCTTTCAGATCAAAGGGATGCTCATCAAGTGTCAGCCTGCCAGACTCGATCTTTGCCAGATCCAGGATATCACCGATAAGGGAGGTCAGATGTTCAGAGGCCTTTTTGAGATCAGAGACAAGTTCCAGGGCTTGGCCATCAGTGATCTTATCTTCCAAAAGGGTTGCCATGCCCATAATAACATTGAGGGGAGTGCGAAACTCATGACTCATCTGAGATAAAAATATGGACTTGGCCCTACTTGCAGCTTCCGCCTTATCATAAGCTGCCTTGAGCTCCTGTTGGAGCTCCTGTTCTACCGTTTCATCTTTAAGGATACCGGCTAGATAATTGGAGGCACCATGATGACAGATCTTCAGCTCTACCTTTAGATATCTGGTCCTATTTCCATCCTTCACTTCTATTTGGGTCTTAAAAACATGATCCTTTGAGACAATCGATTTCTTGACCTGTTTCCAAAGCTTATTCGACAGCAGTTCTTCCAAGTTAGACGGTGTATCAACTGAAGCGAACATTTCCTTGAACTCGGGATTGACTGCCCTGATTGTGCCGTTCAGATCTGCCCAAAAAAGTCCAACGGGTACGCTTTCAACCAGTTCCTCAAACCTTTTTTCAAGTTCAAAGTAGGTTGTCTGATCCTGAATATGCCAAAAAAGCAGGTCGGGATGTGTCTCATGAAAGAACAGACATGGCCTTAAATGATAAACCTTGCCATCGCTCCCGGTCAAATGAAGGCCAGGGAGTTTAAGTATCTCACCAGGGCTCAGGTTAGCATATCCATGTTCTATCTGCTTGGAATCAAGCCCCAACAGTTGAGGCATTGACGCTCCAACAAGGGACCTGACATCCCTGCCAAGCAGATCTGCAAGGGCCCTGTTTGCTGATACAATCTGCCCGGTTTTACTGGTAAGCGCTACTCCGTATGGAGACAGATCCACAAGGGCCTTAAACCGATCCCTTGACCTTTTTATAATTGATAGAAGACGACCGGTTTTCCAATACCACCAGATTAACAAAAAAACACAAACTGTTAAAACAAATGGTACAAAGGGACTGAAGGGACACATGATTCCAGACACCTATCTTCATGTATCGGCATCAATAGCGCAGTACCTCTCCACTGTCTTTAAAAGCATTTCCGGCTCCACGGGCTTTTCCATATACTCTTTTATACCAGCCTTTCGGGCCACATCCCGCGGAATAGAACTACCTCTTGCCGTCAACAGAAACATTGGCACATCAGGACGTCGCCTTTTCAGCTCTTCAGCAATTTCAAGGCCGGTTCCATCTGGCAAACTGTAATCCAGGATGGCAAGATCCACGTTGCTAAGGTCATTTTGTGCCTCGGATACAGTTGTACACTCCCTCACCTCGAACCCCTTTGCCCTAAGCAAGTTCGCCAAAAGCTTACTCACTATCAGGCTATCTTCTAATATTAAAACCCTTTTCATGCTCTGTTCTCCTTATATGTGAAATCTCGATATGAGGGACTCCATTTCCTTGGCAAACGCATTCAGCTTGTTTGAGGTCTCTGCAGTCCGTTCCGAAGCCTGTGCAACAACACCTATAGCCTTTCTCAATTCCTGAATCTGATTGGAGGAATCTGTGGTGCTGGCAGCCACCTCTTGAGCCCTTATGCTGATCTCGTTTACTGCCTTTATGTTCTCCTCCATGGCATAAGATACGTCTCTGGCAATATCCTTTACAGGATCTATCATTTCATGGACTTGGCTTACAGACTCTACAGATGCGTTAACCATATTTCTAAGGCCCTGAATGGTATCAACTATCCGGTCTGTTGCCTCGCTTGTCTGTTTGGCAAGCTGCTTGACCTCGTTTGCCACTACAGCAAATCCTTTGCCTGCCTCGCCAGCCCTAGCTGCCTCTATAGTGGCATTCAGGGCCAACAGATTGGTCTGGTCCGCTATGGTCCGGATAAAGGTCATGACCTCTTCTATCTGCTTAAAATATCTATGCAACTCATTGATGGTATTAGAAGTCTCATCTATCTTTTGGCTTACCTCAGTCACCATATTCATTGATAGCATGGAACTTTGGGCCACCTCCTTCACTGTAGCAGTGACTTCCTCGTTGGCAGCAGCAACAGAGTTTATTCTTTTTTCGTTTGCCGCACTCACTGCTGCAATCTCATCGGCCTGGGCGCTTGTTTCACTGGCACTGGCAGCCGCCTGACCAGAAGCCTCCTGCAACTCCATACCAGCCGCCTCCAACTCCCTGCTCCTGTTCTTCATATCTGCAACCAGTTGCCTGATACTGAGGATCATCTTGTTTACACCAGTTGCTAAAAATCCCATTTCGTCCATACTTGAAATCTTGGCCTCTTTGGTCAGATTCCCTCTTGACACATCATCTATTACTTTAAGGGTATGATTAAGTGGCCTTACCACTATACGCCTTACCAGAAAGACTATGACAAATCCCAAAAGGGCAAAAGAAATGGTTGCTACAAGCCCTGCCTTGACAATAGATGCCTGCTGGGATTTCTTGAAAGGTGTAAGATCCGTGAAACTTACATAAAGACCGGTTGGTTTATGGCTATAGTCTTTTAAAGGAGTGGCCACCAAAAGAATGTTGCCGACTATCTTTGAAACTTGCCTTTCCAGACCCTTGGAGAGAAAGGCCTGGTCAATGGTCTTTTTTACCAGCTCCTTGTCAGAAGAATAAATAAGGGCTAGGTCTCCATGTTCTGTCTGCTGTCCAGAGTCCTTTTCAAAGGTTTTTATGCTCTGTTTTCTGAAAAGGGCCGCCTTGCTGCCCATATATTCTGAAAAATTCTTTATTACCTGGGCAAGATCACAAAATGCCTCAACGCTGCCAACTATCTGTCCGGAATCATCCCTCACAGGGACAACCCCCCTTATAGCAAGCCCGGCTCGGCCCGCCTCTATGCCGGCTATTCGTACACCTGTCCTTTGGACATCCACTACAGTCTGCCTAAATCCTGAAAGATCGTCTCCAAACTTTCCTGGTTTCCAAGTCCTTAAAAACGATCGGGCTCCAAGAGAATGCACGTGCACCTTAAGGGTTCTTTTCTTGTCCAGGGTCGCTGCCTCTGCTATCAGATGCGGGAACCTAGCCACCAAGGCAGAACGGTCCTTTTTGGCCAGACTAGACTTGACTACATCCATCTGGGATATGAGAAAGGCAGTCTGAAGGTACTGCGAAGCAGTATCTTTTATCTTGTCCATAAGCAGACCGCCTTGCTCCTTTGCCTTTTTGATTACTCCCTTCTCCTGTCTATCAATGACCATCACGGTCTGATAGGTGGAAACTCCAAGGGCCAATGCAACCACTAGAAGAATGGCAAAGATTATCTTGACGCTTATAGATACGTTGAGCATCCTTTTGATAAGGGTATTTTTTAGCATACCTTGGGTTTCCTCCATAACTGCTGATAAGGGAACTTTTCCTTCCCTTTATTTTTTCGACAGCAAAGAGCAGAAACTAAAAAAATTTTTGGAAAATGGAAGAAAATCAAATAGAAAAGGCCGCAAGATTTTGCGGCCCCTGATTCAGCATCCTTTGTTGCGGGTTAGCCTGTTTGCTGGAAACGCCCCCTTAGGACTGTTACAGAAAGGCTGATCAAAAATACAAGCAGCAGCATTCCCCATTGAGATAGTGTAGGGATTGCAACACGAAGAGGAACCTGGGCCTCTGAAGTTATGGCCACCTGTCCGCTACTTATATCGTCGTCTATAAACCCATCCCCATCACGATCCCAGTAACCAACAGTCTGGTTCGATATGAAAGAGACCTGGTCTTCAACAAGGGTCTGAAATTCGATTACCACCTCATTTTGGGCATCATCTTCATTGGTCGCTCCAAGATCTGCCCCAATAGAGCCTTGCCAAATGATACGATTGTTGACAGCATCATATTGACATGCGGTTGTAGAGGACGAACCACTCGGGGTACAAACAAGACTACCCTGCACAAAAGTCGAATGTTCCGGTATGGGATCAATTATTCGTACTCCCACGGCCTGTGCATTACCGTTGTTAATCCAGACCTGTCTCCATGTAATGATATTGTCCTTACCCAAGGTACCTGACTTATATGCTGAAGGAGGATCAAAAATACGGGCACCAGATATCAGAATATCTGCAGGATCATCGTTTCCACCGTCCCCGTCATTGCAGTTTAAAGCAGAAAGAACGCAATCAACTCCATCGTTTATGGATGGATCATCAGAAACTACGGAGTTACCACTATTGTCAGTGGCTATGGCCTGGTTAGAAAGTATTGTACCTAACGGTACATCACTGTTTACCCTCACATCAAAATGGATGTTTACAGACTCTCCCACTGCCAAATCACCGATATTTATTGATACTGGAGAATCTGAAACCACTGCTCCTTTACTGGTGCGGACACTTCCTGCAACAAGCGTCACATGATCAGGTATCTGATCATCTACACTCACTCCCCGTGCCAATGCACTGCCGGTGTTGGACAGGATCATATTGTACCTGAAAGTCTCCCCAGGGTTCAAAAGCCCGTCACCGTTTGTATCACCTATAAGTTCGACACGCTTTAAAAGATCCAGTGCAGGAGTTCCCGCACCACCTTGTACTACAGCAACAAAGGTGGTCGGCTGTTCTCCATTTGAAAGATCAGGATCTGAGTCAGTAAGCACCCTTGGAACCTCGTCACTGCCAGCAATGCCTTGGTTGGCTGTCTCTCCCTCATGGGCTACGGTTCCGGTAATGGTTATTACCTGACTTGCCCCGGCCTCCAAAACGGGAAACTGCGCAGTGACAGTGGATGAAGGAGCTGTCCAGTTGGCATTATTCACACCGGTAATAGTAACCGAGGCAGGAATACTGTCAGTAAATGTCACATTGTGAAGAGCAGCAGAACCAAGATTGATAAGCCTTATGGTGTAGGTTATCTCATCTCCGATATTTATAGTACCATCAGTTGGAGCCACTGTATCGCTTGACAGTGTAACTGTTTTTTCTGCCCTTAACCTAGGAACACTGCCTCCACCAACTGGTATGTCAGTAGGCTGGTCTCCATTGTCGTCAATACCATCCGAATCTGTTGGCTCCGGTACTGACTGGTCCGTGTCCACAACTCCCTGATTGGAGATTATTACTCCAGCTGGAGTGTAATCGTTTATCCTTACCCTAAAGGTTACAGTTGTTGAAGAACCTGCACTCATATTACCTATTTTAACTGTCACTGCATTTGCCTGGGTCTGACCAAAATCAGCCCTGTCAGCATCTGACGCATCGGTCATTGGAACAGAATCCAGCGTAATGGATCCGGGTTCGTAGGTAGTATTTTCAGGGATAGCATCTGAAAATACTGCACCGGAAACAGCCATGTTACCATTCGTAATCAAGACCGTGTACTCAAGTATGTCACCAGATGTAACATCCCCGCTCCCATCAGCGTCATCTACAAGGGCGACTGTCTTTTTCGCATCTACTGCTGCATTGGCTGTAGGAGTAACACTGGCCGAGGCATCATCACAGTAGTCATTAAGCCCTGGTGGACAATCCTGCCCGGTACGTCCACTGCCTGTCGAACCTGTACTTCCGGACAGGCTCTTCCAGGTAAGGTGCAGACTGTTGCTCAGGGGCTCTCCCACCATTGCATCAAGATCCACCCTGGCCCTGTAGGTAAAACTTGTTTGCCCCTGAGACAGGGTGATGGAATTGATTTTAAATTCCAGATTCTGACCGTTTACCGAAACATCGGAAACGGGCAGAGACGAATCCACATAGGTAAGTCCGACAGGCAGCTGGTCAGAAAGCACTACATCAAAGGCATCAGAAGTGCTCTGACCGGTATGAGCAACTGTGACAGTAAATGTAACGATGTCACCAAGAGACTGGTTTTCAGGTGAAACTGTCTTTGTCACCTGCAGTTGTGGCTCCACAATTTGCACGGGGATACCCTGATTGCCAGGCTGATTGGGATCATGATCAAAATCTATCCTGCTGGTTCCTCCACTGCTGTCACCGTAAGTCAGATAGACATCCGAGCCCTGGTCTGACTGTCCATTCCTAAGCACTGTACCATTTTGATTAGAAACCAGGTTCTTGGCCTTGGCTACTATTTCCAGTTCAACATAGTCGTCATCCGTCCTGCTGTTAGCGGGATTCAAAACATTTCCCAGGTCTACTGCTACCTCCTGTCCCGAGCCTATGTTGTTAGCATAATCTGGATTTGAAAAACTCATGCCTGAATTACCAACATGGACCTGATGACTTACGTATGCAAAACCTGATGGCAGTATATCGTGAATAACAAGACTGTTGGTGGTTCCTTCTATGATACTGGCCCTTATCCTGAAGGTTACTGTTTCTCCAATAGTTACTCGGCTCTTGTCCACCTGTTTGTCTATTGCCACAGCAGATGCCACTGTAAGAGACTGGGCTGCCGATTCTTCATAGTTGTTAAGAGAACCGTCATCGTCATCATCAACATGCCCGGGAGAAGACGAGTTGTCCCTTCCTCCATCTACAAGACTTGTGTAAGAGGCCCTTGTCTGGTTGTTGAGCACCTGACCAGGAGATACGGAATCCATTAACACACTGTCAAACGATATTGTAATTGAAGCCCCCGGACCTATTTCCAAGGCAGGTAGAGATATGGTGTCGTTTTGATTCACCGTGGTTGTTAGAGACAAATCGTTGTCAGTCAGGGGCACTGTGGTACCATTCTTATATACAGTGCCAGATACAGACAGATGAGCGTTTGAGATGTGATAAAGGCCATCTGGCAAGACATCGCTCCAGTTTACCTGATACGCTGTCGTATGCCCTGTATTCTGGATAGTTACCTGCCAACCGACAGTATCTCCAGCGTCAACATCTGTAGCCCCTGAAGTAATAGTTTTTGACATTTCAAGGTTGGGCTCTCCCACATGAACCTGATGCTGATTGTTAACTGGCCCGACCCCAAGGGTTTCATTGGGGTTTTCTGGATCTTGATAAGACAGACGCACCCTGTTGGACAAAACGGTGCCATCTTGATTGGTTACTATATTCTGCACCTGGGCCTTGTACTTAATAACGATATCACCAGCTGATGAAATTGTTACGTTGCCAAAATCCATGGTTATGTTACCAGATGCCGCATCGTAGCCAAAAAAAGCCCCATTAGAATCTGTTAGGGGACTATTCGTGCTAGAGCTTCCTTGAGGCAGACTCACGGACAAGGAACCTGTCTGAAATACAAGGCCAGAAGGAAGCTGATCTGTAATTACAAAATCCTTGGACGTACCCTTTGGGACTCCAGCAGTGATCTCAAATGTGACATTTTGACCTATTGCATACCAATTTTGAAGGTCTACAATATCCTTGCCAAGGGACGGCTGGGAAACGGTCACGGTTGCACTGGATGAACCAGACAGGTCGTTAACCCCACCCGTGCCTATCCGTTCACCATTGGTATCTCCTGGATCTCCTGGCGTGCTGTTGCCGGTTCCCTTTGTTCCCGGCAAACTTGTAGTGGTAAATGATACAGTATTGGTTATCTGTTCAGAATACTGAACCGTACCAGACAGAGGAGCCTTATAGGTAACGTTAACACACTCACCTGGATCAAGCTGATCTATGGTTCCAGTGAGTGTCCTGCCACTTGTGGAAAGATTAACCGTCGCACCGGTAGTACCAGGATCTGCTACTGCAGAAGAAATGTTTCCATACCCATCTGACAGTGAATCTGAAAAACTCCAATCAAAGGCCGCTGCTGCAGAATCCCCTGAGGCCTGGTTACAGATGTTTAGGGTAAATGTAATTTCATCCCCTGCTTCTGCTGTGGTTGGGGAGGCACTTTTGCTGATTACGGGTTGCGGTTCTGCAACCAAAAGATTTATCGGATCTGAAACCAGATCGTATTCAGTGCCTGCCGAATCGGTATAATACAGGCCACCCCTGTCACGAAGTGTAGTTCCTGCATTTGTAATCTGATTGTTAAGAACCACAACGGTGAGTCTCAAAATATAGGTTTCCGGGCTGTTGTTGTCATTGTTGGTATTCGTAGCATTTCCAAGATCAAGAACTATCCTTCTGTAGCTGTTGGTGTCCTCTATGACAACGTAACTATCAGCATTTACCCAGACATCCGGATTTGCACCATTTAGGGCATCTGTGCATATCTGACCAGTACAGGATAGCTCATCCGAATTCTTTTTTATCTGGGCGGTACCAGAGACATACTCTCCCCACGGAGTGCCGGAAACATTACTGAGCATGTCAAAAAGCCTGATCCCCTTGGTCTTTCCCTCCGGCATGGTAAAGGTGATCTCAAAGGTTGCCGTCTCTCCAACTGCCACCGGATTGGCAGTGCCTGACGTGGAAGGCTCGCTTGTAGTCACTAGATCCTTGTCAGCCAAGACTGTGGCTATCTCAATGGTGGCATTGTCCTCTTCAGAGCCTCCCCTCTCCCCATCAACGTTACCTGATTGGGAAGAGTAGATCACCTTGGCGGTATTCTCGTAGGGAGTGCTTGTAACAATATCCTGAATTACATAGGTCAGAAAACTGAAGCTTACACTGGAGCCGGGTGCCAGGGAATAGCCGGCATGGCTGGTATAGGTTACCGTTGGACTCGAATAGCTGTAATCAAAATTTGCAGGGGTAGTGCCTTCCGAAACATTATTTAGATCAAACACATTGCCATCTAGATCGTCTGAGACCTTAATGTCAAAGGCAGGAGAGGTTCCTGTATTTTCAACATTTATATCAATTGTAATCTGGTCTCCTGCATCTGCCTTTGATGGTGTAATTGTTTTTGTGACATCAAGAAAAGGCTCACCCAGATAGTTGGTGGCCGTGCCTCTTATTGGACTTCCGCTGTAACCGGAAAATGTAAGTTCAACCCTGTTATATTTTCTCTGAAGCCTAGTGGTAGCACTGTTTGCTGCAACATCCAAAACCTTTGCCTGGAATGTCAGATAGAAACTGTTGTTATCAACTTGATTGTCCGAGGTAACCGTTGCATTACCAAAATCTATAGTCAATTCCTGACCTGATACACTTACAGAAGGCGGGTCTGTTTCAAAGGAACCTTCAAAGTCTGTAGTGTTCACATCCAGGCTGTTGGTCACATACTGAAGCCCGGCAGGAAGCGTATCCGTAAGGACAAGGCTGGGTATATTCCCTTCAGGCAAGGTGACATCTATCCTGTATGTTACGGTATCCCCAATCGTCATGTTCAAGGATATCGGCCCTGGATCCACATCTGATACCGCCTTTGACATGTCAGGAAGGGCCATGGATACAGTGGCATTATCTGTCTTTTCCGGATACTTGTCTGCCCCGCTTCCCGCAGCCCACTGAACTCCAGCCTCACGGTCAATAAAATCGGTGGGTTTGGCATCTTCATGTATCCTGCAGGTAAAGGTAACAAGAGCAGTATCATTACCGGAACGAGAACCGTTTTCATAAAGTGGATCATTTAGGACCATGGGATTATTAAAAAGATCACCAGAATAGTTAAGATCGTCTCCCTGACCATTCTTTACAGAGACAACTGTGCAATCATCCATGTCCTGGTCCGTGTCATCTGTTATGGTCACATCATAAGCAGGTGCATGCCCTTGGTTTTTCACTGTTATTACAAAGGTAACCGTATCGTTTGCATCACAGTTTTCCACATCTCCATCAATAGGCTTCTGACTTGGAGGAGGACTTATTACAGCATTGGGATTATTGGTCTGGGAAACTCCCTTTGTAATCTTGAGATTAGGTTCCACAAGTTTTATCTGAACGATTCCGTCACTGCTTACTGCTTCAGAATTCGTTGAACCGTTATGGGCCCGAACCATATTGGCAAGGTATAGCTCATCTGCAAAGGGATCATCTTTTACTGTTACTGTAAAAAGTATGTCTATGGTTCTTGGATCTGTATCAGTGCTATCAAAATCACCATAGGTGAAATCCAGCCTGTTTCCGGCTCCGTCACTACTTAAGGCAGGATAATTGTTACCAGAGCCATCATCATAGACATCATGAAAGGTATCATCAGGACCATACTTGGCAGTGCCAGCAGGAGGAACATCCTGACTGGAGGTGTTATCAAAATTGGAAATCTCTGTTGCATCAAAGACAGGAAGAGGCAGGTAATCGTGTAAAACCAGGTCTTCAACATCAGGTGTAGGCATGGAAAACTTCAAACGATATGTTACAGTATCTCCTGGCCTTACGACCAAAGGATCGGGCAAGGTGGTGCTCCCGTTAATGGCATAAATATACTTTGAGACCTGTCCCTTTTCGATCTCGAAGCTTGTTGAGCTTGTATCTGCCTCCTGTTCTCCAGTCTTGCTCTGGTTATCTTCTACAGAAATGATGTCTCCTTCTATGTTAACCCTGTTGGACAAAAGATCGCCCTGGTCTACAGATTCATCACCGGAGGGATAATCTGCATCAAAATCTTCCTTAATGACTGCACGAAACACAATGGTCGCCGTTGTGGCTCCATCGTTATGAACAGAGCAGTCAGGCTGATTCCCTGGCCCGGTTCCATTATCCGGTATACAACCGCCTACCATCTTTGAATCGCCAAGCCTGCGATTGAGTTCCGAGGACACATGAAAAACCACGGTCTCTGTACCATTGGCATTGGCCACCCTGGAAAAGTTTGATGAATCAATAGCCTGGCTAGAAGAAGAACCATTCATGTTTATGGTGAGAACAGGCGTAAAGCTTGTATCAAAATCCTGTCCGTCAGAGATGATGTCGGTCACGTTGACATCATCAAAAGAAAAGTAATCGGAAACCTGAAAGCTGAGTGTATATTCGACAATATCTCCAGGAGAATATCCTGAAGCACCGTTATCCGTAGCAATGGTGTGTCCCTTTTGAATGGCAATCGCCTTATCCTTAAGGGTATGCTCTGGTCCCGGTGCATCGGCAATCGCATTATCCTGTCCTGCAGGATCCCTATCATCTACCGGGTCCCAATCACCTATTGCCTTGGCCTCGTTAGGAGACAGTGCATCATCTCCACTTTGTGGATCTATAACATTGTTACCATTGGCATCTTGCAGCGGGATAAAATATTCGAACACCACATAGGCATCTACCGATTCGGTGTCGTTGTCTCCAGTAACAGATGAAAACTGTACATCCAATTGATTGTCTGGGGGACTTGAAGCCACGCCAGATGGTGGCAAATGGACTACCGTATAGCTTGAAGGATTAATGTCCGTAATCGCCTTAAAAGCCATATTTGATGGAAGATTGTCTATGACATCAAGGTTTGTGACGGTCTGACCTGGTGCCAAACGCACATTTATACGATATCTCTTTGGAAAATTGGGACCTGTCGCAGTCTCATTATCGGATTTTTCGTAGGTCTTTTCAAGACGGATTAGAACTGGATCCACTGCAGAAGAAGTAGACCAGGTATCTGAATCAACCGAGTCATCTGACAAGACAGGAGGGTCCATTTTGGGATTGTCCAGGGGATCTGCTCCAAATTGGAAACCTGCCCTGGCCTTTACGTCAAGGGCATGATTGAGATCGGCCTTTGGACTTATGCTAACAGGAAGAGAAATTACTGCAGGTGGCTGCTCAGGAACAAAGGAACCAAAGGGCAGTTGCATAACCACAAGTTTATCGCCAGCCTGTCCACATACTCTGAGAGGATCTTTGGTTGTTGCATTTACTGCATAAGGATGATCTACACATCCCCTTCCTCCTCCATCGTCTGGAAAAGACAAAACCACTGTGGTCACAGGGGCGCCAAGATAGGTAGCATCACCCCTAATGTCTATGCCATCCGGTTCTGCCGAACCACTTGCCCCATCTGCTCCATTTACTGGCAGTATCACATCAATAAATGGGCCATAACCAGTATCACTGCTGCTGTTGTTATCAAAGGTAAACTCTATGGTGGCATCCCCTCCCAGAAAAAAGGGGCCGTCAGGCATGGCTATGTCAACAGACGGTTGGGGTGCCGCCACGCAGACTGCTTCTGCAAGAGGCAGCATGAGAAGCGACACCACCAAAATTACTGGTCCCTTCTGTACATTATCTTTGTTGAACAAGCACGGAAACAGCCAAAAGAAAAAGGTTACAAGAGACCAAATCATACCACCCTCTCCAATTTATTGAAAGACTTTTTAGATCATTTTAATCTCAATAATATGATTCGATAAAACGCCAAAAACATCCCATCCTGCGAATAATTATCCAATAATGTCTTGGTTAACACATTATTATTTAACTCGCAATGATAAATCTATCGAATTACGGCACTTGCACTGCAATCAAAATCTCTTGCTAAAGAGTATTATTCTCATGGTATCAGAAAAGTTTTTGCAAAACTGCAGCAAAAAAGCCATCCATACCAAGGACACCTGGGCGAATAAACATAAATTTTTGTTTGACAACAGAAAATGGAAGCGTTGGCAAAACCTTGTCCACACTCACAAGCTGAAAGTTACCATAGGAGTCTAAAAAACTTGTTATAACATCATTCGTTTCTCTCTTTTCATGGGTACATACACAGTAAACGAGCAACCCTCCGGGTCTTAAAAGACTACTCCACCTGGTAAGTAAATCTAACTGGATAACTGAAAGGTTATCTATATCTTTTGGAAGCCTATTCCATTTGATATCAGGATGTCTTCTTATAACCCCAAGGCCTGAACAGGGTGCATCAACCAAGATCCTGTCAAATGGAGCTAGATTATTGACCTCCTTTTCATCTTCAGAGAGATTAAATGATTTTACACAGGTTACCCCAAGCCTCTTGCAATTGTCTTTGAGAAGTCCAAGACGTCTGTCATTTATATCACAGGCAGCAATTAAACCCGTATTTTCCATGAGTTGTGCCAAAAAGGTTGTCTTTCCCCCCACGCCAGCGCAGACGTCCAGGACCTTATCTCCCCTAGAAGGACTGACAAGCATGGTAGCCAGCTGGGAAGACTCGTCCTGCACCTGGAAAAAACCTTGTGAAAGGCCTAGTATTTCCTCTATTTGTCCCTTAAAGCCATCAAGCCTGAGACCGAAGGGAGAAATGGCCGTGTTTTGAGTCGTTATTCCAGCCTTGGCCAAGGTTATGGCCAACTCTTCTCTTGTTGTTCTTAGGGTATTGACCCTTATAACAAGATCTGGCTGGATGTTGTTGTTGACACAGATGGACACACAATCCGTCTTGCCCCACTGCCTATGCCATCTTTTCACCATCCAGTGAGGGTGTGAGGTAAGATTTGAAAGACAATTTTCAAAATTGGATTCGCATCTTTCCATAAGCCCTTCTTCATGAAGAATTACCACCTTGTTACCGCGGGCAAGGTTCCTAAGGCTTGCATTTACAAGGCCTGTTGCCCAGAAGTGACCAAGGACCTTTGTTATCTTCACCGCCTCGTCTACCGCGGAAAAAAAAGGAATTCTTGAAAGAAAAACTATCTGAAAGGCACCGGTAAGCAAAATAGCCTGAACGTCCTTGGGGAGCTTTGAAAACCTCTTTATATACCTTTCAAGATGCCACCTAAGTAATCTAAGCCACCTGACCGTGCCAATGAGGATATTCCAAAAAAGACCTTTGTCTTTTTCAGAAAGGTGCGCACCTCGAAGAACCTCATCGGCAAGACACTCTATCTCTCCTCTCTTGCCAGGCTCAAGGAAAAGCCAACGACTGAGAACTTTTACTGCAAGAAGCCTTGCCGAATCTCTTTTGGGACTGTTGGTTCTTGCCTTTTTGGACCTGGCTTTTTTGGGCGATGTCACAGATGTCAGCCCAGATGGATACCCTCTGAAAGCTTCTTGCCACGCAAGAAATCGGCCACATTCAGCCTTTTTTTCCCTGGCCACTGGATTTGTTTTATACCAAGAAGGCCTTGGCCACATGAGACGATAAGCCTGTCTGGCCCTGCTTCCAGAAGAACTCCAGGCCCCTTGTCTGACTCACCATCAAGAAGCACCGGAGAGAACAAACGGACCCGGTTACCCTCTATCATTGTCCATGCGCCTGGCTTTGGATCAAAGGCCCTTATTTGACAATGAATCTGCCATGCACCCTGGCTCCAATCTATCTCAAGCTGCTCTTTCTTAATTGGAGGTGCATAGGTGACCCCTTCGCTTGGCTGTTCCTCTTCTTTCAGAAGTCCCTTCTCCAAAAGGTCTAGCGTTTCCATCAAGGCGTTGGCTCCAAGAACTGACATTTCGCGACTTAACTCTCCAAAGGTCGTATCCTGACCTATCCTGATAGAGCGCTTAAGCAACATGGGACCAGTATCCATTCCTGCATCCATCTTCATGATGGTAACACCCGTCTCGGATTCCCCATTGAGAATAGCCCACTGTATGGGAGCCGCCCCGCGGTATTTGGGAAGAAGGGAACCGTGGATATTGATGGGCATTAACCGAGGAACATCAAGCACCCTTTGAGGAAGTATCTGCCCAAAGGCACAGACAACGAAAAGATCCGGCTCCATATCCTCAAGCATCTTAACGCACTCTTGCTCACCCACCTTTTTGGGCTGGAGCACCCTGATCTTTTCCTTCTCAGCCTCGATCTTTACAGGCGAGGCTACAAGTTTTCGCCCTCTTCCCCGTGGCCTGTCAGGCTGGGTTACCACGGCAATAACATCATCTGGCCCCTCAACTAGCCTCTTTAGAGCAGGCACTGCAAACTCGGGAGTGCCCATGAAGACAACCTTAAAACGCTTTGGACCGTTACCCATCTTTTTTCTCCAATGATTCTAAAATCTTGGGCCATTTCTTTCTAAACATGCTCCTTTTCAGAGGACTGAGCCTGTCCACAAAACAGATGCCATCAAGATGGTCTATCTCATGCTGGATGCAGCGTGCAGCAAGTCCATCTGCCTCAAGGCGAATCTCTTTGCCATGCCTGTCATACCCCTTGACCTCAACAATGGCAGGTCTTTTAAGCTTTGCACTGTAGTTTGGCACGCTGAGGCATCCCTCCTCTGCCACCTCACTGCCATCCACTTCTGTAATAACTGGATTTATTATGACTATTGGATTTGATGCCTCCTCTGAACCAGATACATCCATTACAAAAAGCCTCAATGTCTCACCCACTTGATTAGCAGCAAGACCAACCCCCTTGGCCTTGTACATCATGATTATCATGTCATCTATGAATTTCTGCAGGGCACCGTCTATTTTCTCTACAGGCCTTGCCTTTGCCTTTAAAATCTCATGAGGATACACCAGTATTTTCATAATCCTACTTACCAAAGATTCTCCCAAAATCTCATTAGCTTACAACATAAACACCTGTCAAAGACATTACAAGTTCATTAAACTAGCCCGCCCCTAAAAACAAAAAGATTGTACCTTGATAATCTTGCCACTGGATTTTAGTCGCATGATCATTATACTTACTGACATGATAGGCTCGGGCAGCAACCTAAGTAAAACTGCGCTTCATTTAAATTAAAACATGGTCAACACAAGGGAATAGAATGACCAGCAGAAAAAAGGCCATAATTAATTTGCTAACCAGGGAATGGCTTTTACTTGGCTCCCTGGCCGGACTTATAATTTCAAGCCTGTTTCTAAAAGGTGTCCCTCGTATCACAAGGGCTGATATAGACATCCTTTTTCTGCTTTTTTCTCTATTTGTAACTGTCAAGGGGCTTGAAAATAGCGGATTTATCAAAAATGTGGCCCTGAGATTAGA
>JAMOVK010000164.1 GCA_027067775.1 Deltaproteobacteria bacterium | reverse complement strand
TTCTTTTAAAGACTCCTGGCATGGAAAAACTGTATAAATTTCAGAAAAGCGTACGCCAGAACCTTGAAGAGGAGATCGAAAAACTTTCGCTTTTCTTCTTTAAGGATCTTGATATTGAACTGCCAAGACAGGACAAAACCACAAAACAGGAACAAGAAGATTATGCATCAGAAATCACCACCAGCAGATGTCCATGGAACCAACTTCTTACCCTGTCAATAAATGGCTTAGAAATTGGTATTCCTTCAGAGGAAGTTGTCTATATTTCTCAGCCACCTTGGCTATCGAAATCCTTCATAAAAAAAGCAGATGTACTGCCTCTTTCTAAGCTCAAAACCTGGCCGTGGTCAAAACTCTCCAAACTCTTTACAAACAGATTGGCAAAAATGTCAGAAGCAGAGCTTTCAAAAATGGAATTTCCTGTTGTTAAACGACTTGAAGACATGGAGCTGACAACCGCAGCCAACTTTTACATCATCGTACTATTCGATGGAGAAAAAGGTGCAGTACTGCGGACCAAGGAGTCTCCCATAGCCATAAATATACCTCAAAATGCCAAATGCCAGGAAAGTACCAGTGGCTCCTTTGCGGGTGAAATTGAAATAAATGGTAACAAAATCGCTATAATTACTGCGGAGTCGGTCAATAGGTAGGGGGGATCATGTTAGATCTGGAACTGAATGCAGGCCAGCAGGTTCTGTCTACGGAAGATATAGAATACAAGATAGAAGAAGCAGAGTTATACCTGAACCATGGCCTTTATGAAGAGGCTGAAAATATCCTCAAAGAACTCCTTCAGGCTGCCGGGGAGGAGCTTTCTGATGAGCTGAGAGAACGAATAGAAAAAAAGCTGGAAGAACTCTCAGCCAGTAGCTGTGTAGACGAGGCCGAAGGTGAAAAAGAAAAACACCTAGAAAAACCCAGTGAAGACAAGTTTCAACAAGAGTTTGAAAACTGCCTGGGCCTCATTGAGGCCGGTTTCTTTTCCGAGGCCCTGGAGGACCTTCGTCTGCTAGAACAATCTGGCTACAAAAAGGGACTTGTGCAGATAAAGATGGGAAAGCTCTATCTCAAACTTGACATGCCCTTTGATGCCATTGAATACTTGGAAAAGGGTCTAGAGGACCTGGAACTTCCAGACGACATGAGACAAGAGGCCTTGTATCAGCTTGCTCTCACCTATGAACGCACAGGTTCTGTGACAAAGGCGGTTTCTGTACTAGAAACTCTAGTCAAGATCAATGAAAACTTTCGAAACGCCAAAACAAAACTGGATAGTTTAAATCAGACTGCTCAAAAATATGGCAGATTTTACTATCTGATAAGGAGTAACCTTCTAAAAGAAGAGCAACTAGAACGGGCCAAAGAGATAGCAAGACAGTCAAAAAAACCCATCGAGACCATCTTGATGAACCAGTTTGGCATAGAAAAGGACGAGATTGGCAACTCCCTTTCTGAATACTACAGGTGTCCTTTTATCGAGTTCAATGAACTGGAAGTAGGAACCACCCCAAAGTGCATCTCTGGCATAAAGGAACATTTTTTCCGTACCACTCCCTGTGCCCCAGTCAAGGAAGAAAGAAATACCTTACTGGTTGCGGTAGATAACCCTCATGATCTCAGCAAGATAGACAATATCCAGAGGGTGTTAAAGGCAAAAAATTTTGAATATGCCGTGGCCCTGAAAGAGGATATTGACAGATTCATTGACTACTTTTTTGGCAAATACAACATGGGCCAGGGAGGAGACGACGTCTTTGAGCAGTTGGAGCTTGTAGAAGAGGAAGACGAAGAGCTTGACGAAGACGATGGCCTTGCCTCTGACGCAGACAGCGTCGTTGTGCAAATGGCCAACAAAATTATTGAAGACGCATTTGCAAGAAATGCCTCTGACATTCACATTGAAAGCCTTACAGGCAAACGCGGAGCATTAATCAGATTTCGGATAGACGGTGACTGCCTAAAGTACCAGACCATACCTTTTAACTACAAAAAGGCCCTTGTCTCGAGGATCAAGATAATGGCAAACCTCGATATTGCAGAAAAGAGGCTGCCGCAGGATGGCAAAATCAAGTTCAAAATGAGAAGTGGCAAGACCATAGAATTGCGTGTTGCCACACTGCCAACCACTGAAGGCAATGAAGACGTGGTACTTCGTATTCTTGCCTCCTCCGAGGCTATGCCACTAGATAGAATAGGACTTTTAGAAGAAAATCTCAAAAATCTAAAAAAATGTATAGAAATGCCCTATGGCCTGATCCTTGTAGTCGGTCCAACCGGTTCTGGTAAGACCACTACCCTACATGCTGCCCTTGGTCATATAAACAGACCGGAAAAAAAGATATGGACTGCAGAAGATCCGGTAGAAATTGTCCAGGAAGGGTTACGCCAGGTTCAGGTCAAGCCAAGCATCGGATTGACCTTTGCAAGAGTTCTGAGAGCCTTTCTAAGAGCTGACCCAGACGTGATAATGGTTGGTGAGACTAGGGATGAAGAGACAGCAAATACTGTCATTGAGGCATCATTAACAGGTCACCTGGTCTTTTCCACTCTCCACACCAACTCTGCTCCAGAGACTGTTACAAGGCTCCTGGGAATGGGCATGGATCCTTTTAACTTTGCAGATGCCCTTCTGTGCGTTCTGGCTCAAAGACTTGTCAAAAAGCTATGTCCAAAATGTAAAGAGGCCTACGAACCAGACGATGAAGAAAAAGAACGAATTCTTTATGAATATGGGAAAAACCCATCAAGACCTCTTTTGGAATCGGATTTCCAGGAAATTACCCTTTATAGACCAAAGGGTTGTCCATCCTGCAATAACATAGGTTATAAAGGTAGAATGGCAATACATGAATTACTGGTAAGTGATGATGGTTTGAGAAAACTTATCCAGGCCAAAAAACCTGTAATGGAAATCAGGGATTACGGACTTGCCAACGGCATGACTACATTAAAACAAGATGGCATCAAAAAGGTGCTGTTGGGCGAAACCGATATGAAACAGGTCTTGGCTGCATGTATTAGATAGTCCGTCCTTAAGAAGAGCCTGATAGATCCATAAAGGGATTATGGACAATCTCTTTTAATGGAATCACTATGGCTGAAATTGCAGCACATTCAAGCCCAAAAGGCAGATAACCAAGGTATCCAAGAAGGGGCATTTCAAATATCTTTAAATGCCCCACGTAGGGTATGGAGTAGACCCATTTGGGATAGCTCCAGAAATTCCACATCTCCCAGAAAAAGCCGCATAAAAGCCCACTCGCTGCCAGTCTTGCAATTGCTCCAAGCTTCCCCTGCGCAACAAATTCAACAAGATTTTCCAAACCGAAAATCATTTTCATGCTACAAACTATCAAAAGGGGGGATATCCATAAGAACGGGAAAAGGTAATCTGGCAGCACCCCTATGAGTAAAAGGCATATTCCTGAAAAGGCAAGCATCCCAATAGCAAATCCCTTTCCAGGTTGAAGCCTCCATGAGGGATTATCAAAGGCCCTCTCAAAGATACAGGTACATTTCAAAAGCTCATTTACTGAAATGACAGCTGGAAGCACTGTCGAAAAAGACAAAGAGGCCATTACAGTATATCTAAAGGCTCCTATGTGCGAAATACCAACATAATACCAGTTTTGAACAAAACGGTTCAGAAATTCAAAATACCACCAAAAGAGACAGCTGATCACAAAAAGCAACATAAACGGTACAGGTTGACGTTCAAGCAGGCATGTGCCAATCCTCCACTTGGAAAGGGCGTTTAAAAAGATAACAAACCCTGTCCAAAGAGGAGTAAAACTCCACATGCGAATCGAATAGGGGACCTTTACAATATTCCAAGAGATTGCCCAAGAAGTAATCAAGATAGCTCCTCCTGCCATACCCCAGATTGGGAAGGTACCCAGAACCGGAATAGGTGGACAAACGCGTAAGTATCTAAAAAACCTTATGATCAAGGGAGCCAAAAAGGCAACAGACAAAGTCAATCCCAGTAAAAAGACGAAATCATTTTTGGGTGCATGGATGACGTATCTTGTAAGGGGAGGAAATTCCAAAAACTGGCTGACAGCAAAGCCTTTTATTGTCATTCCTGCTAGTGGCATGATTAATAAAAAAACAGCAGAAATCACATAACAGGCCACAAATCTGGAGTTGAAATTGGAATCGTTGTCAGGGTAGAGTGACATAGGTTACAAAAATAAAGCAATCTTATTGTTAAATCTAACAGAAAAAAGGAGAAGGTAAAAATATGCAGCCAAATCTGCTTTCTGAAAAATTTTTTGAAAAGGCAAAAACCTTGATACCAGGGGGAGTAAACAGCCCGGTAAGGGCGTGCAAATCTGTTGGAACCGACCCGATTTTTGTGGAGTCAGGCAGCGGAAGCTGGATCTGGGATGTAGATGGCAACACTTACCTGGACTTTGTCTGTTCATGGGGTCCGCTTATTCTTGGCCACTGTCACCCTGAGGTAATGGCAGCTATAAGAAAGGAGACAGAAAGGGGCACCAGTTTTGGTATCCCTACATGGAATGAGGTTAGGATTGCTGAGATGATCGTTGATGCAGTGCCTTCCATTGAAAAGGTACGACTTGTAAACTCTGGCACCGAAGCAACGATGAGCGCAGTTCGTCTGGCCCGGGGTTTTACCAACAGAAAAAAAATAGTCAAATTCAACGGCTGTTACCACGGGCATGCGGATTCCTTTCTGGTAAAGGCTGGCTCTGGAGTAGCCACTCTTGGTATACCCGGAAGCCCGGGAGTACCGGAAGAAATCGTACAAAACACCATTGCCATACCCTTTAATGACAAGGACCTTTTGAGCCAGGTCTTAGACAAGGAAGGGGATGATGTGGCCTGCATCATCGTTGAGCCTGTTCCTGCAAACATGGGAGTTGTACTTCCTGATGACGATTTTCTTCCTTTTCTCAGAAAAATCACCCAAGACAGAGGAATTATTCTTATATTTGACGAGGTAATCACAGGCTTTAGGCTTGGGCGTGGTGGAGCACAGGAATATTTCGATGTATTGCCCGACCTTACATGTCTTGGCAAGATCATAGGAGGCGGTCTGCCTGTAGGGGCCTATGGCGGCAGAACAGATATAATGAATTACATAGCACCAGACGGTCCTGTATACCAGGCAGGAACTCTGTCTGGCAATCCAATAGCTACAGCTGCTGGCATAAAGACCTTGGAAATACTTTCCAGGCCAGGCATCTATAAAAAACTAGAAGAAAAAATGGACTATCTGGTAGAGGAACTAAAGGTACTTGCCAAAAAATACGGGGTAAAATGTACCATACAAAATATAGGCTCAATGATGACCTGCTTTTTTGGAATTGAAAAAAAAGTCAGGAACTTTGACGATGCTTCAAGTTCAGATACAAAACTTTATGCTGAATATTTCAGAAAGATGCTGAAAAACGGGGTCTATCTCGCCCCTTCACAATTCGAGGCCGCCTTTGTTTCCCTGGCTCACAGTTTAGATGACCTTGAAATTGCCTTGGAGGCTACAGATCTAACATTCAAGGATCTGAAATGATTACTTATTATTTGACTCCCAAAAAGCCAAGGCAATGTTACAGACAAATTTCAATTGCCTGTAACTCATTATGATTTAAAAATGCCGATTGGCAGCCAACAAGCACATTTCAGGTTAAGGATATAACCCTTTAGAAGGGAAAATGGTTTGAAATTGAGCACAAACAGAAAACAGGATCACGAATTTTACTAAAATGACGAATTTAATTCACATATTTCACTAGAAATACATTTTTAGGGATTTCTGATAAAGTGTCCGGAAGCTATCGGAGTTTCTGATTTTTTATTCAGTTAAATGGCACAGGCTGACTATTTGCTATTGACACATAACAAGCCTTGTGATAATAACTTGAACTCAAATAAAGGTCCTCGTAGAGGTGTTTTATTTTCAAAAAATGAGGGCTGATTCAGTAAGGCCAGGCTTAAACTGGCAAGACTGAAAATGAAAATATCTAACTAGGGATAGGGGCATAAAACAGCATCAAGATGGTCTTAAGCCGTCGATGAATCAGAAATTGTTAATCCATGAGTTTATAATTCAATAATGGAGGAGGCTTCATAGCCATGGAACATCCGTTACTTTTTTTACCTATTATTTTAAGCGCTCTAGGTCTACCTGCCTACGGAGGAGATAGTGCGTTGGCACAGATCCTGGCACCTCACATGCAGTACAGTTACCTTGCCATGGCCATATGTCTGCTGATTGCCAAGGCTGCCACAAGCAAGATGCGGCTGATTCCTAAAGGCGTACAAAACGTTATGGAGATGTATGTGGGAGGACTGGAAGATTTTGTAATAGAACAGGTTGGTGGCAGAGACAAGGCCATGATCATATACCCTATGGTTGCGACCTTTGGCTTCCTGATCTTAATTTCCAACTACATGGGGTTAATCCCAGGTTTTATGTCCCCTACAGCCAATCTCAATGTTACCCTAGGCTGTACCCTTATAGCTATTGTCACCTATCATGCACTTGGTATCCGGTTTCATGGATGGAAATATATCAAACACTTTATGGGCCCCATCAAGGTAATGGCTCCGTTTTTTCTAATAGTTGAGACATTTAGCCATGCAGGACGTATCGCCTCGCTTTCCATTCGTCTTTTTGGTAACATGATGTCCAAAGAGATGTTGCTGGGGCTGCTCTTTACCATGGCAGGACCTTATCTGGCCCCGCTACCAATTATGTTACTTGGAGTCCTAGTTTGTTTGCTACAGGCTTTCATATTTGTTGTTTTGCCTGTAACATATTGTGCAGAGGCAATGGGAGACGCACATTAAATTTTAAAACTAATTATAAAAAGGAGGAGTTTGATGAAAAGAAAAAGCCTAATCATTTCTGGACTGAGTCTGTTGTTTGTATTGGCAATGAGCGCTGTTGCTCTTGCAGCAGGTGAGGGTGGGGCTAGTGCCAATGCACCTTTGATCATGGCAGCTTCACTTGTAGCAGCAGGCCTTGCAGTAGGTGGTGCTGGTGGTGGATGTGGTGCTGGAATGGGCCAGTGTGCACGCGGTCTCTTGGAAAGTACTGCTAGAAACCCTGAACTAGCTGGAAAGCTGACGGTTTCCATGTTCATTACCTTTGCTCTTATTGAAACCTTTACCATTTATGCTCTGGTTATTGGTTTGATCGCTCTGTATGCAAATCCATTCTTAGGATAAATAAGAAAATGGGCTGCCTGGTTATTTGCCAGGCAGCTTTAAAACATTCGTTTGTTTAAATCTGGCGGTGAAAGAACATCACCGCTTTTTTTATTGCCTTTGTCTATGGAACCAGAAACTAAAGAACATCTGCTTCACATGCTCAAACAGTTGAGCCGTGTATCATATATGGCTTCTGCCATGGTTTTTTCCACCTTTGCAGGTGTATGGTTTGGCTACTGGCTGGACATGGATGTATTTCATGGTAAAACACATCCATGGATGACAATAATCTTTTTCTTTTTTGGCCTTGCAGGAGGGATCAGAAACCTGTTTGTACTTGGTGGAAGGATGAAAAAAGATGAAGAGCGTCGTTCAAAAGCTATTGAATCCGAGCACGAAAAGAAAAGCTAGATGTTAATTTGGCAGGGTAAGCTAGATAAAAACCTAGGAAAACGCTTTATACTGACGTGCTGGGCTATGCTGGCGTTAGAGATAGCAGCAGCCAACTTATGGTGGACTCCACAAGGGGTGAAAGGCATACTCCTTGGTGGAATTATTGCAAACATCAACCTTTTTGGAGTTTTTCGTGATACCCATAGGATCGTAAAATACAACACTGCGGCAGTCTATTACATAGGAGTCCTTGCAAGACTGGTACTGGCCGGAATAATTCTAGTAACCTTTCTCAAAAAATTTCCAGGTTCCTTTTCTATTCTTGGTATCTTTGTAGGTATTTCGTCTGTTCCTCTTGCCTTTTTTCTTATGCTGTTTCAAATGCTTCTAACAAGAAAACGAATGGGAGAGCATAAAAAAGACACCGACTCCTGATATCCACTGAGACTTGACTAAAGATCCTGTGCAGACATACCAAATTGCTCTTGAGAAGAATAATTGTAACCTTGACTAACAATCCTGCCACCCCTTGGCCCACTACCAGGTCCCATTTTTATTAACCAGGTACAATTCTCAAGTATTATCTCTTGATTATCCACCAAAACAAGAAAATGACCCGACACTGCCAGTTCGTTAAACAGACGTAAAATGTTCGTTATATCCTTTTTGCTGAGTCCTCTGCTTACATTATCAAGGATGATAAACTCCCGCATTCTCTTGCTTTTAGCAATTATAGAACCTAATTTTAGCCTCTGTCTCTCTCCACCAGACAAACTCGAGACCGTTTGTCCCAGTCTTAAATAGCCCAGACCAATGCGCTCCAGCGCCTCAAGAGGCAGTCTAACGCTTTTGATGTTTTTAAAGAAATCAATGGCATCACTTACCGTCATTTCCATCAGATCACCAATACTTGCACCCTTATATTCAATGGTTAAGACCTCTGGAGAATAACGTTTTCCCTTACATGCATCACATACATATTCCACTGGTTGAAGAAATTCAGGCTCAATGATCAGCCTTCCGGTTCCCTTACACTTTTCACACCGACCACCTTTCTTTGATAGGCTCAGAAGACTTCTGGTTATGCCTCTCGCTCTGGCCTCTGGAGTCCGTGACAACAAGGTTGCTATATGACTGTATATCCCGACAAATGTGGCTATAACGGAAACACTAGAGCCCCTTGGAAGATTCTCATCCATAAAAAGAACACGATTCCAGCCTAATTTCTGATAGGAACCCTTCAATTCACTGCCTACTATCCTGGCAGATCTTGTGCCCTTCTTTTGTCCCTGTCCTGTCAGTCCATAAAAAATAGCATTGGCCAAGGCAGTCTTTCCAGAACCGGATGGTCCACAAATTCCAACTATTCCTTCTGCTGGTAAAGTTATGCTGTCCTCTTTAAGATTTCTATTTTGAAGGAGTCTTATGTTAACCTCTGCATCAAAAATGCTTTTTTTATCTTTTTTCTGAGCCGTCTTAATGGTTGAAGTCCTTGCCGGGTGACGTATTTCCTGGCCAACTCCTGAAGACAAATCACCAGTTAATGATGGAGCGGCCATGCTAGGAGGACCCTGAAAAATAATCTCTCCGCCACGCTCCCCGGCGCCGGGCCCTAGCATTATTATCCAATCTGCATAACTTTGCTGAAAAACCCTGTCGTGCTCCACTACCACTATTGTATTTCCCTGGTCTTTCAGAGCCTTAATCTTTTCACGCACTACCTGTCGTTCTGATTCGTCCAGACAGGATAAAGGCTCATCGATTACAAACAGGAGTCCTGTAAGTTTCTGGAATAAAACAGAAGCAAGCTGTAATTTTCTCTGTTCACCACATGATAAATGGGGCACAGGAGTATTCAGGCGGACATATCCAAGCCCCATTTCCTTAAAGACTTTTAAACGCATTAAAATTTCATTACAGGCAGTGGTTGCAGCGACCAACTCTGGCGCATTCTGATCCTGCCAGCTGAGGATCCAGCCCTTTATCTCAGGAAGTAGCTTTTCAATACTTAGCCCCAAGATATCTTGAACACTAAGTCCCGATATCTTCTTAACAATGTTATCTGACTTTTCCCTGTCTTTGGAACCCTTCCTCAATACCTTCTGCGAACCCCTATCACCAAAACCACATTCAAAACAGTATGGAGTCTCTGCAAAACGAATTACTTTGCCCTGCCTTTCACCCCCTGTTTTTGTAAAAAATATATCAACCTCCACTACCCCGTTACCTACTGCAACCGCTTGTCTAAGAGAATCTGCCAACCTTATGCTTGCACCTGGCTTTTTAATGAGCCTATCTATTACAAGAAATACATCACCTGAAAGGGGCTCGTTTTCCACATCCAGATCTTCCAAATATCCTTGCCTACCATCTGCTTCAAAACGAAGGAAGCCCCTGCTTAAATATCTTTTTAGTCTTTTCAAAATGACGTGACGCTCATCATTAAAAATCCGCCCGATGAAGGCCTTTATTACTATACGTGTCCCTGACCCGAAATATTTCAGTTCCTCCAGGACCTGATGAAGACTTCGGACGTCTATGCCAGCACCGCAAACAGGACAGTGATGTTTTCCTGCCAATTCGAAAACGGACCTAATAATATTGCCTATACCAGTGGATGTAGAAACCAAAGATCTGGGATTTCTGTTGAACAGATTCTGTTTCAAGGCCACAGCAGCCAATGCGGGTTCAACTTTGCTTACTTTGGGGGCAGGCAACATCTCTCCGTCCAGGGATAGGGCCTCCAGATATTTCCGCCTGGCCTCTGCATAGAGGATATCAAAGGCCAAGGTTGATTTGCCAGATCCAGAATCCCCTGCTACTAGAGTAATCCTTCCGATAGGAAGTTTTACCGAGACGTTTTTAAGATTGTGTTCTCTGGCATTAACAATGTTAATAAACCGCTGTTCCATATCTGATCATCTTCAATGGTAGTCTAAGTATCTGTTGCAATTCTACTATCCTGAAAATATGTAAAACCTTCAATGGATGCAACAGAGCTTTTTGAGAAAAAAATATTTTTGGCCGAAAAAATTAAAAGGGATTAAAAAATATTAAAGAATAGAACAGAAATGAACAGGCACAAGAATATCAAAAATTTAATAGCTCATTATACCAATCCCCTTCATCTTTTAGGGGGAATAATTACAATGGCATACAACAGTCAAAATACCTACTGCAGGGCAATCTTGATCGGATTGGTCAAAGGCTATGACAACCTTTACAGGCATTTGATAAAAGGTGCATGCAAACAGTAAGGGTTTCAACAGAATCCGTTGATATAGACACCCCTCTTAGAAAATGACAGAAAGGCCTTGTTGCGCCACATTGGCGATGTTAGCCAACTTTTCCGGCAGTATCCCTAAATAAAGTACTCCAAGGGCAGTAATGACAAGGGCTATCACGGTTGGGGCTGCAACAGGACCTCTTACAACCTCTTTTATCTCCTCTTTCATGTACATCATGTAAATAACCCGCAGATAGTAATATGCTCCTATTACGCTAGTTAAAATACCAAGTGCAGCCAAAAGAAAATAGCCTTCTTTGATTGCAGCGTAAAAGACATAAAATTTTGCAACAAAACCAGCAGTCGGAGGTAGACCAGCCATGGCTACCAAAAAAAGACCCATCAAAAACCCGAGTGCAGGGTATTTGTATCCAAGACCCCTATAATCTTCCAAATTCTGAGCTGTCCGTTCTTTGCCATCAATAATATACACTACTCCAAAGGCACCTATATTCATAAGGGTATAGGCAAAAAGGTAGAAAAGCACACCCATCCTTCCATCCCCATTTGCCGCCAATATTCCAAGGGACATATAGCCTGCATGGGCAATGGAAGAATAGGCCAGCATCCTCTTTATATTGGTCTGGGATACAGCAATTAAATTTCCAAAAAACATGCTGAGTAATGCAAGCCACCACACCACGGGTTTCCAGTATGGAGCCAATGCAGAAAGACTAACAGTGGAGGCAAAGTCAGGCTGACCACTGTTGGCCAGTATAGGGCCAAAGGATACATAAAGCACCTTTATACATACTCCAAAGGCTGCCGCCTTTACTGCAGTTGCCATAAATCCTGTCACCACCGATGGTGCTCCCTCGTATACATCTGGAGTCCACATGTGAAAAGGCACCATGGCCATTTTAAAGAAAAAGCCAACCAGTATCATGGCAAAACCAACTAAAAGAGGCAGACTCTGATACAAACCTCCAGATATGGCCAGGGCTATGGATGTTATATTGACAGAGCCTGTCAGACCGTAGATCAACGCCACTCCAAACAGGAAAAACGCAGACCCAAAACTGCCTAAGAGAAAATATTTCAGCGCTCCCTCCTGGCTAAAAGGACTCTCCTTGATAAAGGCAGCCAGGGCATAAACTGCCAGAGACATGACCTCCAACGTTATAAACATCATAAGCAGGTCTACCGACTGTACTAATCCTATGGCTCCTGCTACAGCATAAATCAACAAGATATAGTATTCACCTTTCATGAGGGCATTGTTTCTAAGGTATCCCATGCTCATCAAAGCAGCCAAAAACCCAGAAAAGACCATCACAATGGAAATAAAAACGCTAAACTTGTCTGCTGAAAAAACCCCCATAAATACAATGTCATGGATATCCCACTGCCTGTAAACCATGTGGCCAAGTGTCGCTACAAAGATGAATACGGTAAGCCAGCCTATATATTTACCCCTTGTCTCTGCATCCTTATCAAGGAGTAACATGTCTATAATCATGAGCAAAAGCCCTGCCACAATAAGTATCAACTGGCCACCACATACTTCCCATAGATGATAAAAGTCAAAGGAAAGGTTTATCTCATTCATTCTGTCTACTCCTTGGCCTTAGATGCTGATAAAGCAGCTTCCCGAATGGATTGGGCTAAAGCAACATGGGACGTTTTCTCAACCTGTTCTACCTTTACCTGAGAAATAAAATGATCTACCGAAGCATGCATCTTGCTTAGAAAAAAGTTTGGATACAGCCCTATCCAAAAAATCAATATTAACAGTGGCACCATATAGGCCACTTCTCTCAGGTTCATATCCTTTAGATGAAGGTTTTTGGGATTGCGTACCTGCCCGTAGAATACCCTTTGGACCATCCATAACATGTACACCGCTCCAAGTATTACGCCAGTTGCCGCCAGGACAGCAGCCAACTTGTTAACCTTAAAGGCGCCGAGAAGAATAAGGAATTCACCTATAAAGCCATTGGTTGTAGGAAAACCTATGGATGAAAGGGTAACAATCAAGAATATGGTGGAATATACAGGTACAATCCTGGCAATTCCTCCGTACTCTTTGATCAAGCGGGTGTGTCTTCTCTCATAAATAATACCTACCAAAAGGAACAGGGCACCAGTAGAAATACCATGATTTATCATCTGCAGCACAGAACCTTCAACACCCTGCCTAGTCAGAACGTACAGGCCTAACATGCAGTATCCTAAGTGTGATACTGAGGAATAGGCTACAAGTTTTTTGATATCCGGCTGCACCATGGCCACAAGGGCCCCATATATTATGCCTATTACAGAAAGAAGTATTATAAGGGGCGCAAAGTAATCCGATCCTTGAGGGAAAAGAGGCATGGCAAAACGGAAAAATCCATAGGTTCCCATCTTGAGAAGTATGCCGGCAAGGATCACAGAACCGGCTGTTGGAGCCTCAACATGGGCATCTGGAAGCCAGGTATGAAAGGGGAACATCGGCACCTTTATGGCAAAAGCCAGGGCGAAGGCTGCGAAAAACAGGATCTCGTAGTTACGAGGTATGGGAGTTCCATACAGTTGCAACAGGTCAAAGGTCAGATGGCCTGAATGATTATGATGGAAATAGACAAGCCCGATGATACAAACAAGCATCAGCAATGAACCAACTGCGGTATAGAGAAAAAACTTAATTGCAGCGTATATCCTTCTTTCTCCACCCCATACACCAATAATGAGATACATGGGAATCAGCATCAGTTCCCAAAATACATAAAACAAGAACAAATCCAAGGCCATAAAGGTTCCCAGCATGGCCGTTTCAAGTACAAGCAAGGAGACTTGGAACTCCTTGACCCTTTTGTCAATTGCCCTCCATGTGGAAAGAATGGTGAGAGGTGTAATAAACGTAGTAAGCAAGACAAGCCAAAGGGATAAACCATCTATTCCAAGCTTGTAATGGATACCATAACTGCCAATCCAAACATGATCTTCTACAAGCTGAAACCCGGCTATTGATGCATCAAAGGCTCCATATATTCTTAAAGAGGCCCAAAAGGTAAAGATACTTATAAGAAAAGCTATCCCTCTGATAACATTCTTTCCACTTTCACTTTTTTGAGGGATTGGCAAAATAAATATCAAGCCCAACAGTGGAAGAAAGGTGACATATGTCAAAATGGGTTCATTCATAGGATTCCCTGTCTCCTCATACTTTTTACCTAATCTCCTTCAAAATAGGAAAAGCCCCGGTTACAACTCCTTTACCTATATATAAAGAAGCAAAGAATACTTATAAGCCCTATCAGCATAAAGGTGCCATAAGTCTGAACATAGCCATTTTGCACCAATCTAGCTCCTGAAGACAAACGTTTTACAAGCCATGCCGGCCCGTTGACTCCAATTCCGTCTATAAAGAATGCATCGACAACCTTCCAGAAAAAGACACTCAGGTAATAAATGGGTAGAACAATCAAAAACTCGTAGATTTCATCTACATAGTACTTGTTATAGATAACCTGGTAATGAAATGCGTATTTTTCAGCAAGTTTTTGTGGAAGATCCTTGCCATGGACCATATAGATGTAATAGGCAAGTGAAATACCGATAATTGCAACCACCACAGAGGTACTCATAAGGGTCCACTCTACTGCCTCGGACACATGCACATGGGGAGCATGGGCCGACAATATATTGTGGGAGTGCTCAAAAACAGGCTCTAGAAAACCCTCTACAAGATTTGGCACATGCCCCAATGCTCGTCCTATAATCTCTGGTATTCCAAGCCAGCCGCCTACTATTGACAATGTCGCCAGTATGATAAGCGGCACCGTCATGGTGGGGGGAGACTCGTGCAAATGATGTCTTTGTTCCTCAGTTCCCCTAAATTCCCCGTGAAAGGTCATAAAGATCAGCCTGAACATATAAAATGCCGTGATGCCGGCTCCAACAGTACCAATAAACCAGATTATCTTTCCAGCCACTGGATAGTACGCAAAGGAAAAGGCCTTGCCGAGAATCTCATCTTTACTGAAAAATCCCGCAAAGGGAGGCAGGCCAGCAATAGCCAACGTGGCCACCAGCATGGTGATATAGGTGATTGGCATTTTTTTAGCCAGGCCACCCATGTGCCGCATATCCTGATCCCCACCCATGGCATGGATAACAGAACCTGAGCAAAGAAACAGGCAGGCCTTGAAAAATGCATGGGTCATAAGATGAAAGATGCCCGCCCAGTAAGCCGTTACGCCAACACCTATAAACATGTATCCAAGCTGACTGACCGTTGAATATGCCAAAACCTTTTTGATATCGTTTTGAAGCACACCCATGGTTGCTGCAAAAAAGGCGGTAGCTGCAGCAATGGAGGCCACTACAAGCAGGGCTGTGGGAGCCAAGGTATAGAGGACATTTGTTCTGGCAACCATATATACGCCGGCTGTCACCATGGTTGCTGCATGGATCAAGGCGGAGACTGGGGTAGGACCAGCCATGGCATCAGGCAACCAGACATAGAGGGGTATCTGAGCAGATTTACCAGTGGCTCCCACAAACAAGAGCAGACAAATGGCAACCAGGACCGGGGAATTAAAAGATAGGCCACCATGCTCAAATAGCTCCAGTGCCCTAGGAAACACATCTTGATAAGACAAGGAACCAAAGGTCCAAAACATCAGGAAGAGACCCAAAACAAAACCAAAGTCTCCAATTCTGTTGACAACAAAGGCCTTTTTCCCAGCCACAGCGTTGTCCATCTCCTGATACCAGAACCCGATGAGCAGATAAGAAGCAAGTCCAACACCTTCCCAACCCACAAACATTACAAGATAATTGCCTCCAAGCACCAGCATGGCCATGAAAAAGACAAACATATTTAAATAGGCGAAATAACGCCAATAGGACTCATCTTCATACATGTAGCCGGTACTATAAACATGAATGAGAAAACCAACTCCTGTCACTACCAGGATCATTAGCATGGACAGAGGATCAATAAGAAAACTTATATCCACCTTAAGACCGCCAACGCTCATCCACTCCCACAAGGTCTGGGTAAAAACCCGCTGCTCTGGTTCCAAACTGAGAAGGTCTTTCCAGATAAAAAGGGCCACTAAAAACGAAAAGGCAATGGTCATACATCCTATAAAGGAGACAACACCCTTGCCAAGCCTCTTACCAAAGAGCCCGTTTATCAAAAAACCCACCAGGGGAAAAAGCGGTATGAGAAATATGTATTTATCCATAATTAAACCCTTTTCCTCTCCTTATTGGCGAAAGACCTGTTTACCATTTGAGCAAATCAAACTTGTTAATATCTACAGACTTCATGTGCTTGAATAGACAAATCAATATTGCCAATCCAACTGCTACCTCAGCAGCAGCAACTGCAAAGATAAAAAGCACCATAACCTGTCCACCCATATCAGCACGAGATGCAGAAAAGGTAACTAGCATAAGGTTAATGGAGTTCAGCATAAGTTCTACTGACATAAACAAGATAAGAGCATTCCTTCTGGTAAGAAACCCGATGACACCAAGTCCAAACAGTATACAAGCCAGAATTATATATTCGTTTATTCCTGCCATAATCTTTACCTTATATATTTTTCTTCTTTGCTAGATAGATTGCTGCAATAAGGGCAACTAGAAGTAGAACTGATGCCATCTCAAAATGAAGTATGTACTTCTTAAAAAATAGTGTTCCTATCAAAGAGGGATGACCAAAACCGTCTGGCAACCCTTTTTGCACGATTATCTGATCTATTCCCTTTATGCCTATTACAAGAAGCACAGAGAGATAGACCCCGAGAATTGCACCAAGTGTCCTGTAAGATATGTTTTTCTGCCTGCTCTCTAGCTCCTCATCAGGGGTTATCAGAAGCATTATTACAAACACAACCAAAACCAGTATGGCTCCAGCATAGATAGATACCTGAAAAATGGCGATAAGCGGGGCATTAAGATGAAGATAAAGGGCGGCAAGTGCTATGAACACGGTTAGCAGTCCAAGAGCACTTGGTAAGGCATCCCTCACAGTGATGGTAAAGATTCCAGCACCTACAGCCATTATGGCAAAGAGTAAAAAATAATAATCCATGGTATCACCTATCTCCAAACAGTTCTCGCTTGCACTTTTTGACCTAGTCCTTTGTTCCTTCCTTTCCTGTTGACTTTTTCCCTGCCTTAGCCCTTGGCTTGGACACCTCTTTTGAGGTTGAGGCCTTGCCTTTTGGCGTTTTTGCCTTATCGCTAACCTTTTTCTTAACAGGTGGAGCATCTATGGGAATTGGGGCAGGTGGAGGCTTAAGCTTGCCTTCAGCCTTGGCCCTATGAAAATTGGCAATCAGCCTGTCTTTATCATATATACAAGAATCAGGAGAATACTCTGCCAACTCGTAATCCTGTCCAAGAACAATGGCATTTTTGGGGCAAGATTTTTCACACAGACCACAGAAAATACATCTGAGCATGTCTATCTCAAAAGAGATACACATGGTCTTGCCTGCATATTTGTCTTCTTCCCCTTCTGCCGGCTTACCCCTTTTAACCGTAATACACTTAGCAGGACAGGCCCTTGCACACATTCCACACCCAACACACAGCTCCTGACCTTTATCGTTTAGCTGTAACATGTGCGCTCCGCGAAAGATGGGGGCTATCTCGCGTCTATCTTCTGGATATTGCCAGCATGTAGGTACTGTATGAGGCCCTTTTCTAAAGGATGCCCTGACATTAAAGACAAAATGTTTCCAAGTAAGCCTCAAGCCTTTGGCTATCTCAACTAGGTAAACCCTTTCACCTAAGGTATACTCTTTTTTAACAACAGGTCTTCTGGGCATAGTTCTAAGCTCCAAAGTTATATAGTCAACTGAACCAGCAAGGCAGTAATGAACAGATTTGCCAGACCCAAGGGAATAAGAGCCTTCCAACCAAGACCCATAAGCTGGTCATATCTAAATCTAGGCACTGTCCACCGCACCCATACAAACAGAAAGAGAAAAAAGGCCTGTTTGATAAAAAAGACCATGAACGATGCGATACCATAGGAAACAGGGCCAAGAAACTTGCTCATGTCCACATAAGGAAGCCCCCAGCCACCAAAAAAGAGACTGACTGTTATGGCAGCCAAGGTGCCAAGATTTACATATTCACCGAACAGATAGAGTCCCAGCCGCATAGAACCGTATTCAGTGTGATAACCCGTGACCAATTCACTTTCACACTCTGGCAAGTCAAAGGGTACCCTGTTGGCCTCGGCATAGGCAGCCACAAGAAAAATGATGAATCCGAGAGGCTGCTTGAAGAATCCCCAGTTTGGCAGAAAACCTAGAAAAGTACCCTGCTGCTGCAAGACTATTTCCCTAAGGCTAAAGGTGCCATAAAGTAACACTATTGTAAGAAGGGCCAGCCCCATGGGCACTTCATAAGAGATGAGCTGAGCGGTAGCCCTGAGTCCGCCAAGAATAGAATATTTACTGTTTGAGGCCCAACCCCCGATTACCATGCCGTAGACAGCTATAGCACCAAGTGCAAGAACATAGAGAAACCCTATGTTCACATCAGACACCTGAAGAATGATTTCCTTGCCGCCTATAACTATCTTGTCGCCAAAAGGCACCAC
>JAMOVK010000163.1 GCA_027067775.1 Deltaproteobacteria bacterium | reverse complement strand
CGTCTAATTCTTTATTAAAACCCTCCTTTATTACACTTCCATCCCTCAGCAAGGCAGGAGCATCATCTCTTATAGACTTGTCTATCAATTGATGCACGTCTTCAAGGGGGTCAATCTGTGAAAATATTTCCTTTAGGAGCAAAGAATCTTTTTTGTCTTTTGATGTAAAAATGGAAGAAAGCCTGCTTCGTATATCTGGCATCTGCCTAAATGAATCCCTTAAGGCCAAAAGATCTCTTGGTCCGGCTGTCTCCATAACTACCTTGCCAATAAGCCTTTCCAAATCGTAGACCTTTTTTAACAGGGCCGTGAGCTCTGCCCTCTCCTCCGGCATGTTGTAAAGGGTCTCAACGGCATCAAGACGTTTTTCAATCTGACAGACATCTAGCAGTGGATACAGAAGCCATCTCTTAAGTAGTCTTCCTCCCATGGCCGTTACGGTCCGGTCTATCACCGACAAGACAGAGCCCCTTGGTTTTCCATCTAGACAGTTACGAACAAGCTCTAGATTCCTTACAGTAGACTCGTCCATCTTCATGTAACTGTCTAGATGATAAGGCGAAAGTACCTGGACATGATGTATGCTGCCCTGGTGGGTCTCTAGACAGTAAACAAGCAATGCCCCTGCTGCTCCAATAGCTATATCATCACCAGAAAGACCAAAACCCTCCAGTGTAAGCACGTCAAAATGCTCTTTAAGCGCCAGCTCTGCCCTTTTTGTTTCAAAGACTTCCTGTGGCTGCCAACTTATAAAAACATCGCCAATTGCCTGTCTAATCCTTGAAAAAAGCTCTGTTTCCTTAACGGTCTTGGGCAAAAGAAGCTCTCTTGGCTGTATTCTAAAAAGCTCCCCGAGGGCTGCCTCCTCGTTTTTTGTGGTTGTGACCTTAAACTCTCCAGTAGTTATATCCAGGCTCGCAATGGCTATACTTTTACCCTTAGAATCAGTAAGCAGAGATGAGATAAAATTGTTATCTTTGGACGAAAGACCTCCATCTATAGTAAGCAGGCCAGGAGTGACAACCCTGATCACTTCTCTTTTGACAATACCCTTGGCCTTCCTCGGATCCTCTACCTGTTCACAGATTGCCACCTTTTTACCAGCAGCCACTAGCTTTGCTATGTATCCCTCAGCAGCATGAAATGGAATCCCACACATGGGTATGGGGTTTTCTTTATTCTTGTCTCTAGAAGTAAGGGTTATCTGAAGAATTCTTGATGCAATCACTGCATCTTCGAAAAACATCTCATAAAAGTCTCCCATTCTGTAGAACAGGATACATCCTGGATACTGTTTTTTTATATCCAGGTACTGTTTTAACATGGGCGTCATATTTTTTGATGGAACAGACATAATTAACCCTAACTAGAAAGAAAAAACATGTGAAAAAATATTTTTTTATCTGGCATGTTATGATATTAAAGGAGTCTTTTTAGAAAATCATGTGTTAAGTTGATGAAAATTTTTTATGGCCTGATATTGTATAAGCCCAACATTTTATGTTATTTCGTATGAAATCTTTTTAGCGGAGTCTTCTATTGGCCTTAAAACTTGGTGAAATAACCGGCTCAAAAAAGTCCTTGAAAGAGGTAATGGACTTTTTTCAGCCCGATTTTGTCAAAATAGAAACCACACTAAAAAGACATTTTGCCTCTCACATCTCTTTTGTCAATCAGGTAAGCAGCCACATAATCTTTGCAGGTGGAAAAAGATTAAGGCCTCTTCTAACGGTCTGCTCTGCCAAGTTGTGCAGTTATAATTCTGAAGACATATATGACCTGTCTGCTGTGCCAGAATACCTACATGCCGCCAGTCTTCTTCATGACGATGTGGTAGATGCAGGGGAGATGAGAAGGGGCAAGACCCCGGCATACAAAATATGGGGAAACAGTGCAGCGGTTCTTGTAGGAGACTTTTTATATGCAAGGGCCATAGAGCTTGCTACCAGATTTGAAGACATTCGCATAGCCAGGGCCATATCAAAGACCGTTGCCCTTATGTCAGAAGGAGAAATAATACAACTCCTGCATGCCAAGGTGCCAAGCTTTGATGAAAAGACATACCTTGATGTCATATACAGAAAGACTGCTGCTCTCATATCTACATCTTGCCGCATTGGTGCAATAATGGCTGGAGGAAGCCTCGACGAGATAGAGGCCCTTAGCAACTACGGGCTTTATATTGGTCAGGCCTTCCAAATGGTAGACGATGTCTTGGACTACACTGGGGACTCAAATGAATTCGGAAAGGCCATAGGTACAGACCTGGCAGAAGGAAAGTTGACTCTTCCCATTGTTGTTGCCCTTGAAAGGGCCCCAAGAAAAAGCAGGGATAGGCTCATGAACATGTTGTGCCAAGGCTATGCCTCTACATCTGACTTTCACTGGGCAAGACAGCTCCTTTTGGAGACAGGAGGAATCCAATACACAATAAAAAAGGCCCGAAATCTGGTAGATCTTGCCTGTGAAAATCTTGATATCTTTCCTGATTCCATGATCAAGACTAATATGAAAGTCCTTGCAATGTATGTGCTTGAGAGGAAAAAGTAGCACAGAAGGAATAGCGTTTTGATGCAGCATAAACATAAAGAATATCACAGATGGTACCTTAGGTGCCTGTTTAAAGGTCTTTTATGCTGCCTTTTGTGGTTCCAGTTTTTTTTTCTCTTCTTAACCCCTGCCTGGCTGAAGAGGGATTAAAGCCCCAAATTTCAAACGTAGCCCTGACAATAAATCAAAAACGGTTGTTTATATCTTTTGACCTTGTTAACGGTATGCCCCCTGCCATGGAAGAGCTGATCAGAAGTGGAGTTCCTGTCAGATATATCTTTAACATAGTCCTGAAGAAAAAGGGGTTTTTGTGGGATGATGAACTCAAATCTATAGAGCTCAGACGGACTATAAGTTTTGATAACCTTAGAAACAGGTTCTTTATCTATTTTGACTATCCTACTACTAGAATGGTATCTCTGGACAGGCTAGAAAACGCTAAAAAGTTCCTATTTTCCATCCGCAGGGTAGCCCTCGTTCCCCTTGAGAAACTTGAGAAAGGAAAAAAATACACCATTGAGATAAAGGCACGCTGTGAAAAGGGGCAGTCTTCTATGCCTTTCTCCAAACTGGTAAAGATTTTCTCATCTTTTGGCTTTTCGTCAAAGACCTATGAGTTTGAATTCACTTTTTAAAGAAAAGAAAAATAGAGAGAGGATCATTGCAGCAGTAATAGCCCTTTTGCTGCTGGTCTTTGCAATAATAGAATATAAGCTTGTGGCCTTCATACGGCCCCTTCCAAAATACAGCAATGTTCTCATATTTGCCGTTATCAATATAAATCTGCTTCTTATCCTTGTTCTTAGCTTTCTTGTAATAAGAAATCTTGTCAAGCTACTGTTTGAGGAACGGGCCCACCTCCTTGGAGCAAAACTCAAGACAAAGCTCACTATAGCCTTTGTTATAATATCGCTTCTTCCCACTATCTTGCTCTTTTTCATATCCTTTCAGTTCTTGCAGACCAGCTTGGCCTACTGGTTTGACATCAAGATAGAACGAAGCCTGGAACAGGCCATATCCATAGGAAGAAATTTTTACAAGGATCAAGTCAATCAGCTTTCAGGCCTTGAAGAGCTGATTTCTAGGCAGATTGCTTCAAGGTGTAACACCGGTCCCACCGGTTTTTTAGACGAAAAATGCATAAACGATCTTTTCAGTCCTGCGGCAATTGGAGATCCTGCAACCGCCTGCATAAGAAAGCTGCCCATAAACTATGTGTGTGTATTTGATCCCTTTGGAAACATTGTATGGCAAAAGACATGGCTTCCCATAACAGAAGACATACCCCCGTTAAATAAACGGTTGCTAAGGGAACTTTCCCAAAAAAAATATATTGTCACTTCAAGAAATGTAACTGCCGGCACCTTGATAATGGTAGCGAGACAGATACGGACTCAGGAATCCTTAAGCATCGGTTATATAGTTGTGGGCAGAATCATTGGGCAAGACATAATGAACCAGCTTGAGGCAGTAAAACAGGGTTTTGAAGAATACAAACAGCTAAGGCTTTTTCAGACACCTCTAAAAACAAGCCTGTTGTCAACCCTGTTTCTTATAACCCTTCTCATCATATTCGTTTCCATTTGGTTTGCTCTTAAACTTTCAAAAAGCATAACCGAACCCGTCATGATGCTTGCGGATGCTACCCACAGGATAGCCCAGGGTGATCTTAACTTCAGACTGGAGACCAAAGGCGGAGATGAACTAAGCGGGCTTGTAAGGGCATTTAACACCATGACAAAGGATCTAAAGGAGGCAAGAAGAAAGGCGGAGGAGGCATCAAGACGCCTTTTGAAAAGCTATTCGGAACTCGAACACGGGAAGGCATACATAGAAATGCTTCTTGAAAATGTAACGGCAGGGGTTATAAGCCTGGATCCAAAGGGGAAGATAACCACCATTAACAGATCTGCATGCCAGATACTTGAAAAGGATGCCTCTGAGCTTATAGGAAAGGATTACAAAGAGTTAATTCATGGAGATGATTTTTCTGAACTTGAAAGGCTTCCACAAGAACTTGTGGCCTCTGACAGAAAAAGCATAAAAAAATCTTTTCGTATAAACGTGGCAGGTACGTCAAAATCCTTGATTATCAGCTTTTCTTTGTTAAGGGATCAAAACGGCAGGGTTTCTGGTGTATTGATAGTCTTTGACGACCTTACAGAACTAGAGAAGATACAAAGACTCGCCGCATGGCGTGAGGTTGCCAGAAGAATAGCCCATGAGATCAAAAATCCCCTTACCCCAATACAGCTATCTGCACAGAGACTCAAAAGAAAATTTGGCAACAGGTTTCGCGACAAAGATCAAGAAGTCTTTAAAAGATGCACAGATACCATAATCAACCAGACAGACGAACTAAAAAAACTGGTGAACGAGTTTTCAAGGTTTGCAAGGATGCCTGCACCAGCACTTAAAAGGCAGGATCTGGAACCTATAATAAAGGAGATAGAAGAAATCTATAGGCCGCTAATAAAGGTCTCTACCGAAATTGGTAAAGACTTTCCAAGTCTTATGATTGATTCCGAGCAGATAAAAAGGGTCCTTATAAACATAATAGACAACTCTATTTCTGCAGGAAAGGCATCAAATGTCTCAATAAGATGCTACAAGGATTCTGATATAGGAAAAGCTGTGGTTGAGATAGCAGATAACGGAAGGGGAATATCAAAGGCGGATATCCAAAAGGTCTTTGATCCCTACTTTTCAAGAAAAAAGGGTGGTACAGGCCTTGGGCTTGCCATAGTAAAATCAATAGTTGATGCCCATGATGCATCAATTGAAATAGAGTTGAATAAACCGTCTGGAGTGATATTTTATATTAAATTCAATGTAGAGTAGATTCTACTAAAGTGTCATCTTCCTCATTATCAAATGACAAAACAGACCATACTCATAGTTGACGATGAGGAATCCATACTGGATTCCATTGGGGATATACTGTCTGATGAAGGATATGGTGTAAAAACGGCAGATGGGGGCAAAAAGTGTCTTGAAATCCTTGATTCCGGTGAACCTGTTGATCTGGTTCTCCTTGATATCTGGATGCCAGATTTAGATGGGATAGAGGTACTCAAAAAGATAAAGGAATCCTGGCCGTTTCTGCCTGTTATCATAATGTCTGGTCATGGAAATATAGAAACCGCAGTAAGGGCCACCAAACTAGGTGCCCACGACTTTATAGAAAAACCCCTTTCCATAGAACCCCTTCTAATATCCATTGAAAATGCTTTAAAATTCAGACAGCTACAGGAAGAAAACAGACTTTTAAGAGAAAAAAACAGCAAGATTGTAAACATAACCGGTGAAAGCAAAAAAATAAGGCAGCTGAAGGAACAGATTCGCATAGTTGCCCCTACGGATGCATGGATACTCATCCAGGGCGAAAATGGTACGGGAAAGGAGATAGTCGCGCAAACCATCCATAGGCTTAGCAAAAGAAGCCATAAACCGATGATCGAAGTCAACTGTGCTGCAATTCCTGACGAGCTAATAGAAAGTGAGCTTTTTGGTCATGAAAAAGGTGCATTTACTGGTGCCCTGTCCATGAAAAGGGGAAAATTTGACCTTGCAAACGGTGGCACCCTCTTTCTCGACGAAATAGGTGACATGGCCTTAAAGACCCAGGCAAAGATACTGAGAATAATCCAGGAACAAAAGTTTGAAAGGGTCGGTGGGTCAAAAACTATATCTGTTGACGTTAGGATAATAGCAGCAACCAATAAAAATCTGGAAGAGGAGATAAAAAAGGGGAATTTTAGAGAAGATCTCTATTTCAGACTCAACGTGATACCCATTGAGGTTCCCCCTCTTAGAGAAAGAAAAGAAGATATTCCTCTTCTTGTAAAAGAATTCCTTCAGGAATTTTCCAAGGGTTCTATAAAAATGGAAGAAGATGCAATAAAGGCTTTGTTCAACTACGACTGGCCTGGAAATATCAGGGAGCTTAGAAACCTTATAGAACGACTTGTTATCCTATCAAAAGGTGACGTTATCACCAAAAAAGAACTGCCAAAACATTTTTTATCATCTCATGACCTTTCAGGAATGCCTTTGGTTTGTGAAGACGAGGCCGCATGTTTTTCATGCCCGGATTTTAAAACGGCTCGATCCATATTTGAAAAGGCCTATTTGGAAAAAAAACTTGCAGAATTTGGTGGAAACATAAAAAGAACTGCAGAATCAATAGGCATAGAAAGGAGACACCTTTACAGAAAGATCAAGGCCCTTGGGATCCAAAACTAATCCGCTTTTCTTCACCCTTTATTAGTCGTGCTATGTTGTCCTTATGCCTTATCCAAACTACAAAACAGATACTCCATGACATGGCCTCAAGAAATGAGTCGCCTTTTAGAAAAAAAATCAGAAGGGGCATGGTGGCAACTGCAGCCAAAGAACCAACAGAAACATACCTGGTATTGTAGACAGCAAGGCCAAATACCACAGCAGCAAGAGCAACCGATATTGGAGAGATTGCAAGAAAGACTCCAAGGGCGGTTGCAACCCCTTTTCCCCCATTAAAAAACAAGAAAATGGAATAACAGTGACCTACAACGGCTAAAAGACCTGTAAGGGCCACAATAAGCGAGGGTTGCCCGGTTTTAATTGCAATGATTACAGGTAAAAAACCTTTTACGGTATCGCATACTAAAGTGACTATACCCCATTTCTTGCCAAGAACCCTTGCTATGTTTGTAGCACCTATGTTTCCACTGCCATGTCTTCTTGGATCCACCCCTTTTAACCTGGAAAAGATGAGTCCAAACGGAACAGAACCCAACAGATACGCAAAGATTGGTAGCATATAGGAATGGTTGGTTATTATTTCTTTCATACAGATCTATCCGTTATCCATTATTTTCAGTAAGTAATCTTTCTATATCTTTAAAGCTTTCAGCATGGTAGGGAGTTTCAAGTTTCTTATTCTTGTATGCTATTAAAGGAATGGATGCTGCCTTGGCAGTATCTTCGTCAACCTTAGAATCTCCCACGTATACAGCATCTTCTGCTGTACAGCCAAGCCTGTCAAATATAAGATTAACACCTTCAGGATCTGGTTTGGGCCTTTTCACATCTAATGCACAGACTATCTCATTAAAAAGCTCGTCAAGTCCGTAGAGTTCCCTGAGCCGTGGCATGGTGGTGCTCCTGTTGGTAGATATTGCAGTAAACCTGTCTTTTTTTAAAAGCGTCACGGTCTCACTCATCCCTGACTCCATTTTCATAAACTTTAAAAAATCTGAATAATCTATTGCATCATACACATCAAAGGCCTTTTGAATAAGTTCTGGATAATCCTTAAATAAAAAATTGATGGAATCAAAAGCCGTATGCATATGGCAAAAGGCCATCTCGTCCGGGGTAAGCGGAGCACGTCCTGCCATGGTGGCTATTTTATTGTAAAATGCCTTGTTGGCTTCAAAAGAATTAAACAATACCCCATCGCAGTCAAAAATTATCAATCTTTTCTTAAAAAGGCCCATTTATTTCAACCTTGCCAGATCATTCTTCATTTTAAAACCCTTTAGCTTTGGTTTTGGCTCTACATCTTTGGAAACCACTAACACCTTGTGGCTTTCACCCATGCCCTGGGGAAATATAAGGGATTTTACCCCTGCAAGAACGGGAGAGAAAGGCTCAAGGCTTCCAAAGGCCTTTTCAATGGTCTGCTCTATATCAAGGCCACCAAGAAACGCCCACTGCGGACAAAAACCCTCACATCTAAACCCTGCATCTTGAAACCATCCGGCAGCGTCTGAAAAATTCACATGTGCTGTCATATCTATTAGTCCTGGATACCTGAAAAAATCTTCTGTTACCCTTTGCCTTGTATAACCAAGCAGGGTCCCCCTATTTCTGAAGTCAGCATAATAGTCATCTCGCGGATATCCATAATCAATAATGAGACAAAATCCCCTTTTAAAATCTGATGAAAAATTCCTGATCCACTTTTTCATATCCAAATTTACTTCAGTTCGATAGTTATCTGGTAATTTTTTGAGATACCTATCTATATATTCTCTCAATTCCCTGTCTGAACCTGAAACTTCAACTCTTTCTTCTTTCAGGTCGCCACTTTCATTAAGTCCAACAAATATCTCAAAAAAATCCTGATCTACTTTTTCAACAAGATGTACAGGAAAGGCATCAAACAGCTCGTTTGCCACTACAACGCCCTTAAAGCCTTTGGTGTCTTTAAAATCTTCAATCACTTTAAAATGATCTTTAAAATCAATAAATTTCTCTCCAAGAATCTGTCTTCTTTTGGATATGGGTTCTACAACTGTGTATTGTAACCTTTTATAAATATCAGGATAAAAATTCATGAAAAATTCCATGATGTCTTTTGCAAGAACACCTGTCCCTGCTCCAAATTCACAAATATTTAGACTCGAATCCTTCTCTAAAATATCAAAAAATTCTTTAATCTGAACAGACAAGAGATAACCAAAAAGCTTGCTTGTATGGGGCGCGGTTACAAAATCTCCATTCTTTCCTATTTTAATCTGTTCTTGTGAATAATAGCCAAAATTTTCTTCATAAAGACACATCTCCATGAAATCACGAAAAGAAATAGATCCATGTGTCTTTATCTTTTTTGATAAAGCATTCCTAATTCCCTTTAATTGATTGACCATATCTTATCGACCCTATTGAAACAAAAGTTAAAAACTTTTTTAAAATTCAAAAAAATTTTCTTTTTGTTCAAACTTGTGAAAAATTTATGTCTTTTAAAGGTTCCAATATGAAAATTTTTGTTATATTTTCATTGTCATAAACATCTTTTCAAGATTTCATTAGCCCTTATTTATAATCTTATTTTTAGAAATAGAGGAAGAAAATAATGTTAAAGATCATTGCGGAAAAAGAACACCTAATATCAGCACTTTCCAAGGCCCTTCCAATTGTAGATAAGAAAACTATTATGACTATAATAAACAATGTCCTTATTTACACCAAAGATGGTCAGCTGATAGTAGAGGCTACGGATCTTGAGATATCTTTTAGGACCATCATTCCTGCACAGATCCAAGAAGAGGGCAGCCTTACAATAAACGCGAGAAAACTTTATGAAATAATAAAAGAAATCTCCGAACCTCAGATCATTCTTGAAGAACTTGATAACTACTGGCTTAAAATCCCTGTTGGTGACAAGGCAGAATATACTATAGCAGGTCTTGCACCAGATGAATTTCCAAAGTTCAGAGATTTTCCGCAAAAAAATCTCTTATCCATACCAGGTAAAGTTTTAAAGGATCTCATAGATAAAACCATATTTTCTGTATCCTATGATGATAGAAAATACGCCCTTTCTGGAATCTTGATGGAAATACAAAGGACCGATGATTCTAAGACCTTGATAAGAATGGTCAGTTCTGACGGACATAGATTAAATCTTGCGGAAAACACGATAGATCAATCCTACGAAAAGGATGAAAAATTTTCTGTAATAATTCTTAGAAAGGGTGCAAACGAACTTAGAAAATTGGCAGATGTAAACGAAGAGGTACTTTTAACAGCAGATGAAAAATTTCTTTATATCCAAACAGTCTCAGATCAGATGATTATAAGGTTGATAGAAGGCACCTTTCCTGACTATAATGCAATAATTCCTAAAGAAAAAAACAGATCTCTATTTTTCAATAGAAAAACTGTTCTTTCTGCACTTAAGAGAATATCTATTGTTATTCAAGATCCTTCTTTTAAGGGAATCAAGATCTCTGTATCTCCAGGTCTTATGAAAATGGAATCCCTTGATAAAAAGATAGGCCAGGCAGAGGAAAATATTGAAATATCCTATTCAGGTGAACCCTTTGAACTTGCTATAAATGCAAGATATCTTATAGAAGTTCTGCAGGTAATGAAATCGGATTTAGTTGAAATGGTTTTTAACGATGAAGACTCACCAGTTATTGTTGAAGGGGAGGATGATAAAGGATTTACTGCCCTCATTATGCCCATGAGCCTTGAAGACGAGTAACAAATACTTTCACATTTATAGGAGATACTCCAACCAACATGAACGAAACTAAATACAGCGCGGAACAGATAAAGGTTTTATCAGGACTCTCAGCAGTACGAAAGCGTCCTGCCATGTACATAGGAAATACCAGTATCGAAGGACTTCATCATCTGGTCTATGAAGTAGTCGATAACAGCATAGATGAGGCTCTAGCAGGTTATTGCACAAAAATAGAGGTAATCCTTCACGAAGATGGTAGCGTAACAGTAATAGACAATGGAAGGGGAATACCTGTAGATATCCATCCAACCGAGGGCATCTCTGCCTTGGAACTTGTTATGACAAGACTTCATGCTGGGGGAAAATTTGATCATCAGACATACAAGGTTTCAGGAGGCCTCCATGGTGTAGGGATTTCTGTGGTAAATGCCCTTTCAGAATATCTTGAGGTAGAAGTCTATAGAAATAATAAAATCTATCGTCAGACATATCGAAGGGGCGAACCAACCGGACCACTGGAAGTTGTAGGCAAGACCAACAAGACCGGAACAAAAATAAGATTCAAGCCAGATCCTGAGATATTTAAAGAGACATGCCAATTTGATTATGAAATTCTGGTATCTCGGATGAGAGAATTGGCATTTCTAAATCCCAACATTACCATAAAAATATCAGATGAAAATACCGGAAGAGAAGATGTCTTTCATTTTAAGGGCGGAATAATAGAGTTTGTTCTGTACCTGAACAAAAACAAAGACGTTATACATAAAGAACCCATTTACATATCTGGAGAAAAAAACGATGTTCAAGTAGAAGTAGCCTTTCAATACAACACTGGGTACACGGAGAGAATACTCAGTTACGTAAACAACATACGAACAAAAGAAGGAGGAACACACGTAACAGGCTTTCGTCAGGCCCTTACCAAGTGTATAAACAAGTACGCCAGTGAAGACATTATTCCCAAGAAACTTAAAGAACGGCTTTCTGGAGAAGATGTAAGAGAAGGTCTTACCTGTGTAATATCGACCAGGGTACCTAATCCACAGTTTGAAGGTCAAACAAAGACCAAACTTGGAAATAGTGAGGTTCAATTTATTGTAGCCTCTATTGTTCAGGAACAACTGTCAACGTATCTTGAGGAAAATCCATCAGTTGCAAAAAAGATACTTGCAAAGGCAGTAGATGCAGCAAGAGCAAGAGAAGCTGCAAAACGTGCCAAGGAGTTAACAAGAAAAAAAGGGCAGTCCCAAGAAATCATGATGGCTGGAAAACTTGCAGAGTGTCAAGAAAAGGACCCAGCAAGAAGAGAAATATTTATAGTAGAGGGTGACTCTGCTGGCGGAAGCGCCAAACAGGGAAGAGACAGGGCCTTTCAAGCAATCTTGCCTCTTAGAGGTAAGATAATGAACGTGGAAAAGGCCAGATATGACAAAATGCTTGCCAGTGAAGAGATAAAAAATCTTATAGCAGCGCTTGGAACAGGAATAGGAATAGATGACTTTGATCCCACCAAGCTTAGATACCATAAAATTATAATAATGACAGATGCTGATGTTGATGGGGCACATATCAGAACCCTTTTATTAACCTTCTTTTACAGACAGATGTTACAACTTATTGAAAATGGACATCTATACATTGCCCAGCCACCTCTTTTTCGCGTAGCCTTTGGCAAGAAAAAGGAACTTTATCTGAAAGATGAAAAAGAGATGGATCTGTTTCTCTTTGACAGGGCAACAAAGGCTATAAAGCTCAGACCCAAGGGATGGGACACCACCTTTCAGGGTGAAAAGCTCAAGAAATTGCTAAATCAGATCTCAGAGTTTAACAAGTCTGTAGAGGAATTAAGTATAAAGGGTTGCTGGAAGGAGCTTTGTTATGCCATTCTCGGTTTTGATATCAAAGACAAGGAATTTTTTTCCTCTGAAGAAAACGTAAAGAATCTGGCCAACTATTTGAAAGAAAAAGGATTTGTTATAGGCCCTATAACTCCGTCAGATTCGGAAACACCTGGTTACAGATTTCATATAGCTGCCAAAGGCCTTGCATATCTTAATATGGAGATATCACCACAATTTTTTAAGAGTCCAGAATTCAAAAGGGTTCTTAAAAATTATTCAAATATCAGACACATATTTAACACAGAGATAGAAATATATAAAGAAGACAAACACATTAAGACCTGCAAGGATTTTTACGAACTGATAGAATTTTTTCGCCAGGAAGGTAGAAAGGGACTTAATATCCAGCGATACAAAGGCCTTGGGGAGATGAATCCTGATCAGCTGTGGGAAACCACAATGAATCCAGAAAAAAGGACAATGTTAAAGGTTTCCATAAAGGACGCTGATGAGGCCGAAAACCTCTTTACTACCCTTATGGGAGAAAAGATAGAGCCAAGGAGACAGTTTATCCAGACCCATGCCCTAGAGGTTCAGGAACTTGATATATAGGGTAGGATTTATTTTGGAGGCTCGCAGCTTATGAAATGTCAAAGGGAAAAAAATCTAACCAGATGTAACTGTACCTATGAACCATGTCCGAGAAAGGGAATATGCTGTGAATGTCTCAAGTATCACCTGAAGATGCGCCAGTTACCCGGATGCTGTTTTCCTGATGAGGCCGAAAAGACTTGGGACAGAAGTTTTGAGCACTTTGCACGCCTTGTAACTGAGGGAAAGGTTTGAAGGCTAACACAGATTTTCAATACTAGACAAGCTCTCCCACCAGATCGTACTCAAATGCCTCGGTTATCTTGATCGTTTCCAATGCGCCTGGTTTTGATATTCCCTTATTGATATAGGTTGTGCCATCAACCTCTGGCGCCTGGAATTTGGTTCTTGAACAAAGAAGCAATTCAGATTCTGGACAGTATCCATCAACCAGTACCTGTAACCGTCTTCCCACAAAAGTCTTGTTTATTGACAAAGATATCTCCCTTTGAATGGAAAGGATTTGATCTTTTCTTTGCTTGCCAATCTCTTTATCAACCTTTCCATCAAACCGTCTGGAATAGATTTCTTCCTCATCGCAGTAAACAAAACATCCAAGATGATGGAATTGCCATCTTTGAATGAAATCTTGGAGAATATGAAAATCTTTTTCTTCTTCACCAGGAAAGCCAACCATCACGGTAGTTCTTAAAGAGGCCTCAGGAAGAAACCTTTTTATGTTTTCCATGGTTTTTTCCAATTCAACACCTGAATACTTTCTACCCATCCTTTTAAGGATCTTGTCGCTAGCGTGTTGAATTGGGATGTCGAGATAGTTGCAGATTCTCTCTTCTGATCTAATAAGTTTCAGAATTTCATCTGTGATTCCATTTGGATACATGTACATCAATCTCAGCCAAGAGACGTTGGTATCTTTAAGTATTTTTTCAACAAGACCTGTTAGATTTACTCCATCTTTTTTATATGTAGTAAGATCCTGTGCAACAAGGGTGACCTCTATAGCTCCCTTTTCAACTGCAATATTTATCTCATCTATAATTGATTTGGGGGATCTACACCTAAGATCGCCCCTGATCCTTGGAATGAGGCAATAGGTACACCTGTTGGGGCAACCGTCGGATATTTTGACATAAACATGCCAAGGACTTCCTGTTACTATTCTGTCATGGTCATTGACAATATTCCCCTTTTTCACACCAAGATAATCTAAAATAGAGTTTGCTATTAAAGAGGGTTCCACGTGGAAAATAAATTTATCAACCTCAGGAAGAAGGCCTTGGAGTTTTGATCCATACCTCAGCGGAAGGCATCCAAATACAATAAGTTTTTGGTGATCTTTTTTTCGATATGACAGCTCTAATATAGAGTCTATAGATTCTTTTACTGCTCTTTCTATAAAGGCACATGTGTTTACAAGAAAGATGTCAGCCTCTTCAGGGTTTTGTGTAAAAGAAAGGACACCAAAGGATCTTTCAAGTACCGCTAAGATATGTTCAGTATCTGTTAGATTTTTAGGGCATCCAAGGCTTACTACAAGGATTTTAGGCGCTTTAGACATCTACCTCATTCACAGGAGAATCCTTTATAACCTTAATAGTGTTATCAGGATTTAAAAGGATGAGTTTTGCTCTGTGTTTCTTGACCTCATCTTCCGTATACAGGGCATAGGTTACAATGATTATAAGGTCTCCCTTGCACGCCTTTCTTGCTGCAGCACCATTTACACAGACAGTACCACTTCCTTTTTTCCCTTTTATTACATAGGTATCAAAACGTTCACCATTACTGATGTTGTAGACCATCACTTTTTCATTTGGCAAAATGTCTGCTGCCTCCATAAGATTACTGTCAAGGGTCAGACTGCCTTCGTATTGGAGCTCGGTCTGGGTGACCGTTGCCCTGTGTATTTTTGATTTGAGCATATACCTAAACATGGCTTCGATTTATAAAATTTCTTTTAATTAATCAATATGTTGTCAATAAGTCTTGTTTTTCCAAGATAAACGGCAAGTGCAATAAGCAGGGGTTTTTTCAGTTCATCGACAGGTTCCAGGCTTTCAGGATCTCCAATAAATATATAGTCTATCTTTGTAAATGGAAAGGTCTCTATAAACGATTTGATGATGCTGAAAAGATCTTTTGCTCGTTCTACCTCATCCCTGTCAATGAGATCTTTTGCCATTTTTAATGCCTTAAAAAGACAAGTGGCGCTATGTCTTTCTTCATCTGTCAAATATGCATTTCTTGAGCTCATGGCAAGCCCATCTTTTTCACGATAAATGGGTGCGCCCACAATCTGAATAGGAAAATCAAGGTCTTTTACCATCTGTTTTATTATACAGAGCTGTTGAAAGTCCTTTTGACCAAATATGGCAACATCAGGCTGAACAATGTTGAACAGTTTTGCCACCACTGTTGCAACTCCTTTAAAGTGACCGGGCCTTGACTTACCACAGAGGTTCTTTGAAAGATCTTCTACCGTTACCCAGGTCTTGGAATTTCCAGAATACATTTCTTTCACGGTAGGTATAAAAACTGCGTGAACTCCTGTCTCTTCAGCAAGTTTAATGTCTCTTTCTATGTCTCTAGGATATTTATCAAAGTCTTCATTTGGGCCAAATTGGGTAGGATTTACAAATATGGAAACAACCGTTCTGTCTGACATTTTAAGAGATTTTTTCATTAGGCTGAGATGTCCCTTGTGGAAAAAACCCATGGTGGGGACGAATCCAACCTTTAACCCCTGTTTTTTCCATCTATCAACGTTTTGTCTTATCTCTTTTTTTTCTCTGACTACTATCACTTGCATTCTTCCTTGAGAGAACATACCCCTTCTTGGGAGTCAAAAAGGGGCGCCTGTTCTATAAAAGGCAGTTGAACAATTCCAGAACCAGGGCAAAAACACTGATTTTTTATAAATTTTAGTATGTTTTCATCACCTTTTATTATTTTATACCCGTCATCTGTTCTATTAATTAATACTGGTACAGAGTTTATATCAAATATGTGCAGGGCTAGGACGTTGACTTCAGGTTTGTAACCCTCTATTGGTATCAGACCTGGAAGGATCTCCTTGTTGATTTTCGATATGGGATTGAAATGGATCTCGCATTTTACACAACCCTGCAGGCTTGATAGCACCTTTTTGCAATGCGGACAGTTTTGAGAGAATATAAGATATGCCACAGACCTAGGGTTTGAGCAGGTCTTTACTGCATAGGTCCCTTGGTTTAGATTTACTGACTGTCTGGTTGAAAATGACAGGTCTATAAAGGAAAAAAGTGCCAGTTCCACAGTAATAAATGCCATGCCAAATATGGTGGTTCTGGCTTTGTAAAATAGGCTTATTAATATAATCATGGATGCAATTATAAGACAGTAGGAACAAAAGGTATGGGCAACAAATAGTTGGATGCTCAACAATATTCCCTCAGCCACCATGGCACAGAGAATCAAAAGATCAAAAAGAAACAGCAGATCTTTCCTTTTTCTTGTTAAAAAAACCAGTAAAATGACAGTGGAAAAAAACAGGGTGCCAAGTCCATTTACCAAAAGAGGATTGATGCTTAGGACGTTTTCTACAATCCTGCATCCCTGGTTAAAGCACAGTTCTTGACCCTTTAGATGCATTAATATCTGAATGGTGGTCAAAATAAGGCCAATGGAGGCTGTTATTAATATAAATATGTCTTTTATCCGGATAGCTTTCATATGCCGTCTGATTTACAAGTCAAAAAGTTGATAGGCCCTGATTTGATGCCATGACACTATAAATAAGACAAGTCACCATGACAAACAAGAAATAGATGGACTATCCACGCCTGTTATACGCAAATAGAAAGGGAGAGATCTTCGACTATCCAGGCCTTGGGATGGCGGGAAGGTCTGGCAATGGATTTTTTCAACCCAACCTCGAAGACCTGATTCCTTTGCCGCCAGGCAGTGAACTTTTTGTTATCCCTGATGCAGTTCCAATAGCGTGGGATCCGTATCAGAAAGATTTTGTCGTCTTTGATACGGAGATCTCTGGCCAAAGGGTGCAGGCAGTGGCCGCTTTTATGGCTCCTGCATATACCCAGACAGCCCTTGCCGCATACAAGAGGGAATCACAAAATCCCTTGCCCCTTTTTGCTTATACCGCTGTTGGCTGGTGGAAGGGCAGGTTTTGGGTGCCGGCCTTTAGAAGTGACAAAGACAGAAGGCAAGACATAAAGGGGTTTAACCAGGCAGAGGTAAGAAAAAAGACGCTTAACAGACTTAAAAGGTATAAAAAAAACAGGCTGATTCAACACCTTGGTAAATGCAGCCTAACTTACGGATGTCCTGCAGCCAAAAATTTTTTCCTAGAAAGGTACGAGGCCCCGTTGCCATCCTCTCCCGTTTGCAATGCAAGGTGTCTCGGTTGTCTCTCTTATCAGCCTCCTGGAGGACCGCCAGCCACTCAGGAACGTATAACCTTTACGCCTTCGGCTCGAGAGATCAAGGAAACAGCTATTATTCACCTGAGAAAAGTAGAAGATGGCATTGTAAGTTTTGGTCAAGGATGCGAAGGTGAACCAATCATGCAAAAAGAGCTTTTAGCCTCTTCTATTGATCTTATAAGAAAGGAGTTTAGGGCTGGAACGATAAATCTCAATACAAATGCCAGCATTCCAGACGCTGTAAAGCTTTTGGCACAAAAGGGTCTTGACAGTATTCGAATCAGCATGAACAGTGTGGATTTTAACTATTACACGGCCTATTACAGGCCAAAAGGATATGATTTTAACCATGTGATAGAATCTTGGAGGATAGCCAAGGAGGCTGGTCTTCATGTATCTCTTAATCTTTTTATAATGCCAGGTCTTACAGACGCCCCTGATCACTTGGAAAAACTCTGTGTTTTGATTGAGAAAAATGGTCTTGATCTTATCCAGTTGAGGAATCACAATATTGATCCTGATTGGTATCTAGAATCAATAGGATTTAGCGAAACAAAAGATCCAATAGGCATAAAAAACATGGTCGAAACACTGAAAAGCAGATTTCCTTTTTTAAAATTTGGATACTTTAACCCATCTGTAAACAGGTCAACAAGGAAAGACAAATGATAGAAGATATAAGACATATGGCCATGGAAGTAGGTGGTCATGAACTGGGTACGATTGTGATTAAGGCGATAGAGGCTGTTTATGAGGCAGGAAATGTTATCAAGTCCCTTTACGGCCTGCCCCATCATGTGGAATTCAAGGGCGAGATCGATCTGGTAACAGAGGCAGACTACAAGTCTGAGGAAATACTTAAAAAGTCCCTTGACGGCCTTGGAGAAGGTCAGATAATGGCAGAAGAGAGCGCCCAAGACCTTAGTCTGAGGGATGGAACTTTCTGGATAGTGGATCCGCTAGATGGAACAACCAACTTTGCCCATGGTTTTCCCTTTTTTGCTCCTTCTGTTGCCTATGCCGAGGTAAAAAAAGGTGTATATGAGACCAGGTTTGGTTGTATATACATCCCTATTTTGAAAGAGTTATTCTGGGCGGTTAAAGATAAGGGAAGTTATTTAAATGGTGAAAAGATAAGGGTTTCTGAAGAAAGCACCCTGTCAAGATCTCTTGTCGCAACCGGTTTTCCATACGATGTACATGAGTATCCGGACGAGGTTATTGATGCCCTTAAGGCCATGATAACAAGGGCACAGGGTATCAGAAGGGCAGGTGCTGCAGCCATTGATCTTGCCTATGTAGCCTGTGGCAGGTTTGACGGATTTTGGGAAA
>JAMOVK010000162.1 GCA_027067775.1 Deltaproteobacteria bacterium | reverse complement strand
AGATAGCTGGAAAGAATTTTTGATTTGGTGGAATAAAAGGTGCACTACGCCCGTTATGTTCATAGCGAAACCACAGGTGATACCAGAGACCGGGCTTATGCAAAAGACAGATATTGTACTAGGATACAGTAAAATTCCAGCAGACATATCAGCTGGTTACGAATATTTAATCAATCTCATCAGCCCTGATGAGAGGGCCCAGTTATTAGATATACGAAATAAACAGAGGCAGAAATCCTTTCTTTGGGGAAGGGTGCTTTTAAGAAAGGTCCTAAACAGGGTTGCGGGAAATGAGTGTAAAAATAGGAAGTGGCACCTTCACACAGATTCATATGGCAGGCCACGGCTGCAGCACGATGAAGGAAACTGTCAAGATATTTCCTTTAGCATCTCCCACACCCATGGACTTGTGTGCGTGGCAGCATCAAGTCAATTCCACGTCGGCCTAGATGTGGAGCTAATTCCAAAAGAGAATATAGATATAGATGCGGCCCTTGCGCCTGAGGAACAGGATTATCTTAAAACCTTTCAGGGCCGTGCAAAGACAAAGAAGACCATCATAATCTGGACCGTTAAAGAGGCCTACTCAAAGCTGTTAGGAAAGGGCCTTTCTATGGACTTTCAGACCCTTGTGGTTGACCTTGAAAAAAATATTCTCAACAGTCGTTTTCTTGAAAATCTCAAGCCAATAGAAACAGTAAATTTTCTCTATGAATACTTTGAGCTAGAAGGTTCGCCCTATGTTTTAACCCTCTGTTTCACGCCACAGACACAAGGCATTAACGCAGATTTTTCAGGTTGTAATGTATCGAAAAGTAATGGTTACACGCCCAAGACCAGTTTTGAAGGGTTAATAAAAAAAGGGAATTTTTTCTTTTTTGATTCGTTTTTAGGTTAAGCGCGCTTTTGAACATATGATGACCCGGCCGGGCAGAAACAATAAAAGGAGGTCAGAAAATGATTAAAAAGGCACTTTTCGGAGGTTTGGCACTGGTAATAGTCTTTATGGTTACTGTTCCCGTGCAGGCTGCTCCTGGAACTATGGGTTCCATGAATGACCATGCAATATATCAGAAACGAAATTATCACCATCGGATGATTCGGGCCGGCAACATGACCCAGGCCTGCAACCAGGCAATGGTTCGCACCACCTGCATGGATGATGTCAACGATACCTGCGGACGGAATCTCCGCATGGGTCTTGGACCACAGCACTATGGTCCCTTTGATGTTGACATTTCCCAGGATCCATTTGTCAATCCACGTGCCTACATGAGATTAACTGGCATGCAATTTGTAGATGAAAATGGCGATGGCATCTGTGACATGGTTCAGGATTCCGAGATGTTCAGGTCTCTGGGCGTTGGACCATGCGTAGATGAGAACGAAGATTCCATCTGCGATTGCTTCCAGACAAGGAATGCATACCAGAGGCTCGGTATGCACAACTTTGTCGACGTGGATGGGGACGGAATTTGTGATAACTACGAAATGAACCCCTTTATGAATAGCAGCAACTAAGGAAATCCGGGCTAAGGCCCAACCACCACAGGGTCCCATCCTTCGGGCTGGGGCCCTTTTTTATTCGGATCTTCAGCATTATCCCGCGATTTTTTCTTTAAACATCAAAAAGTCAGGAATATTTCCTTCCTCCATTCGTTCTCAAGTAAAAAGGGATCTCAACATTTCAATTAAAGGTCCCAAAGGGAATGGAGGAAAAAAAATGTTAGTATTGCATGCCAGCACTGGGAAAAGAATCTCCCATGAGGATGCAGAGTCTCACGCCCACTCCCTGCTTGAGGAGTGGCTTTTCCATCAGGAGCGTCTTGAGTCTCTGTTTGAAAGATGCGCTGAAAAGTACTCTAAAAAGACGGCAATAATCCATGAAAAGACCGAAATCACCTACAAGGAACTGGAAGAGCGGGCAAATCAGCTGGCCAGATTCCTTTTGAAACAGGGTGTGGTCCCTGGCCAAAGAGTAGGGATTTTACTACACAGGGATGTAGATACCTATGTATCCCTGATTGCAATACTCAAGGCAAAGGCCGCCTATGTGCCCCTGGACCCTGGTTTTCCCAAGGAGCGCATAGAGTTCATCTCCAAGGATGCCCGGTTATCTGCCCTGATTACCACCTCAAGGCTTCGACATCTCACCGATGGGCTTTCGTGCAATGTAATCTGTCTGGATGAAAAAAGGGAAGAGATTGAATCCCAAGACAGGGGTCGCCCAAACCTTCAGGAGCTGGTATCCCCCACAACAGACAATCTTTGTTACATAATCTACACTTCCGGCTCCACGGGCAGGCCAAAGGGGGTGGCCATCGAGCATCCGGCAATCTGTAATTTTGTTCGGGTTGCAGCAAAGATTTACGACATTAGGGATACAGACAGAATATATCAGGGCATGACCATAGCCTTTGATTTTTCCGTTGAGGAAATCTGGCTTGGCCTCACACATGGGGCCACAATAGTGGTTGGGCCTAGTGATGAGCGTAGGATTGGCAATGATCTTGCGGATTTTCTCATTGAAAACAAGGTAACTGTCTTTTGCTGTGTTCCTACTCTCCTTGCCACCATAGACAAGGACATTCCTACCCTGCGGACATTGATGGTGGGAGGAGAGCCCTGTTCTCCAAGTCTTGTAAAGAGGTGGTGGAAACCTGGTCGAAGGATCCTCAACACCTATGGCCCTACTGAAACAACGGTAACGGCAACCTACACAGAGCTCAAGCCAGGAAAACCCGTAACCATTGGCAAGCCCTTGCCCACCTACACCGTCTACATCCTGGACGAAGAGGGCAACCGGGTTCCTGATGGTGAGGTCGGAGAGATTTGCATAGCAGGGATTGGACTGGCTCGAGGCTATGTGAATCTGGAAGAGAAGACCAAGGAGTCTTTCATCGAAGACAGGTTCAACACCCCTGACAACCCCTCGGGAAGGATATATCGAACAGGTGATCTAGGACGTATAAATCAGGATGGCGAAATAGAATACCTTGGCCGCATAGATACCCAGGTAAAGATTAGGGGGTATCGTATCGAACTTTCTGAAATCGAATCGGTCATTATGGAGTCCCCTGGGGTGAAGAGGGCGGTTGTAGCTCCATTTGAGGTTGCTCCTGGGACAAAGGAGCTGGTGGCATATTATGAATTGAAGGAAGGGATCGAGGAGCTTGACATCAAGGAGGTAATGGCACGCCTAAAGAAGAGGCTTCCTGCCTATATGATACCTTCTTTTTGGGAAAGGCTTGAGCAGATTCCCGAGCTACCAAGCGGAAAGGTGGACCGCAAGGCCCTTCCTGCACCAAAGGGGCCTAGGCTGTCCGCTAGTAGTGGCCCTGTTACTCCCCCAAAGACAGAGACAGAGAAGTTGATTGCCAAGGAACTTTGCAGTCTCATGAACCTGGAAGAGATTTCCATAGATGATCACCTTTTTGTTGATCTTGGGGCCCATTCCCTCATAGCCGCCCAGCTTGTCTCGAGGCTTAGGCGCATTTCTGGAATGGAGGCCCTGGCACTTAGGGACATATATCGCTTCCCCACAATAAAAAAATTGGCAGCCTACCTGGATTCACTGGCAGCTTCATCAGTAAGGGAAGTGGATGCAGAAGAGGTGGACAGTGTTCACAGCTTCCACTCAATCTCCAACAAAAAGATCTGGTTGTGCGGCCTTGGACAGTTTGTTGCAATATGTCTCTTTACTGCCTGCTATGCACTGCCTGGCTTATACCTTTTGGACTATTTGAACAGACATGTTTCATGGAGTCACCCTAACCTAGGGCTTTTGGCTGGATTGTCGGTTTCTGGTCTGTTGGGAATTTTTGTCATCTCCCTAGCATTGCCAGTGATTCTAAATAGGCTTTTGCTTCATAACCTAAGGCCAGGGACACACCCCCTATGGGGCAAGACCTTTATGAAATTCTGGCTTGTTGACAAGGCGCTGGCATTTGCCACACCCTTTCTTTTCGTCCTTTCGGGCACACCCCTTCTTGCAGGCTATTATCGGATGTTAGGGGCAAAAATCGGACGGGATGTCACAATTGCCTCCCCGCTTCTTCATGTACCACATCTAGTAACCATTGGGGACAGGAGTGCAATCAATACTGGTAGTCACATTTTCTGCTACTCGGCAGAACGAAACAGGCTACTCATGGGGCCTGTGACCATTGGCAAGGATTGCGTCATAGGTTCAAACTCTGTGCTAATGCCCAATTCAACCATGGAAGATGGCTCCTCTCTGGGGGATCAGTCCCTGTTGGGTTCTGGAAATACCATTCCTTCCAGGACCTACTGGAAGGGTAGCCCGGCAACTGAGGCAGGGCCTGTATGTCGAAGCAGGATCTCTAAGGACGATTTTGGTTCCAGAAAGAGGGCAAAGGGCCTTTTGAGGCTGCTTTATCTGGCAGGCATGGCTACCATTGCCCTTATTCCAGTGGCAGCGGCATTTCCTGGCCTGGTGGCTACCATCTTTGCCTATGAGCATGCTGGATTTGCCGGAGTCATGGCAGTGTCTCCTCTTGCCGGTCTCCTCTTTGTATGCATGTTGAATGGTATCATAGTTGCCTTAAAAAATATGGTGCTTCCAAGGATTG
>JAMOVK010000161.1 GCA_027067775.1 Deltaproteobacteria bacterium | reverse complement strand
ATCCTGAAAACGCATTCCTTTATGCGTTCAGGGTTTTTCGATCTCAGGGCCTTTTTGAAATCGCGTATTTCTGCCCGGGCCCTTTCGAGCTGATGATGAAAGGCAATCTCTCTTTCGGTCATAGACAAAAGCTGTTTGTTGTTACTAGAGATCCTTCGGACAGCAGATGCCTTTTTTTCCTTGTCCTGGCCTGAAGCTCCAGATGCCACAAAGGAAAGGGAAAAGGTAAGAATAAGTATTATTGAAAGATTGCGAATGGTCACATACATCTTTTATTTCCCCGCTTTATCGAGATGTTTTTATAAATAATTTTTTAATCATCTCACTGACAAACCACTGACAAAAGGCAGAGGAACATTCCAAGGATGAATGAAGAAAATCATCCGATGGTGCAAACGGGCCTGTAAAGACGTCCCGAACGGGAGAGACTATCGATATTCAGTGAAATACTTCTTCGGTATAGCATTGCACAGATAGACGACGGCCCTGTAGATACAGTCTCTTATGGCGAGTTCCATTGGGGTGTTCTTGTATGCGCCAAGGCTCACCGGCATTGTGTATTTGCCTTCGAAAAGCCTGGTGGATGCGTTTGCCATGTAGGAGGCTGCCGAGCCTGCAATCCTCCTTGCTGCCACAACGACTCCGGTCGCAGTATCAACCACCCTTATGTCTATGGCCACGTGGGCATTCTTTCCTGCCATGTTGGCTGAAACGGGCACTCCCGGCATCATGGCGCTTATACCCCCACCGCTGGCCTCAGGCTCGAACTCCGTTACCGCTCCATACACGAGAAGCCTTGCAACTGCCATCTGGCGGCCAAGTTTCGGGGAGCCGGGACGGGCCATCTTGGAGTAACTCAGTGCCTGCTCTGCTGCAAGGCCCTTTGGATCAAGCCTGTCCAGGGTGTTGAAACGGCCAGATTCGAAAAGTGCGGTCTCGAGCATTTCCCTGAGACCGTCTCCGATGTAAACGGAGGCCCTGGAGGCCTTAACCCGGAAGTCACCTACTGCGATGTTGGCCTTTGGGCCAGTATAGTTCATGTCCAAGTGGCGTGGGGGCTCCTGGCCAGGCGTGAAGGTCGTCATATACTGCTGGCTTGCGCAGGAGCTCAGGAAGATGACGCCTAAGAGAAGTATGAGATGGTTTGAACAATTTAAAAAACGTCTCATCTGTGTTTCTCCTTTGCCTTTTTGTGAACGTGTCCTCTGCCCCTACCGTAAGGATACGGGTATTGGTATGGCGATCCCCAGTAGGGGAAGGTGTATGGCGGGGGCACATAGGGCATCCAGCCCGGGGCTGGCATGGGATAGTACCAGAGAGAATATGGGGGAACGGGCGGAGGCGGGGGAAGGGGATGTTTGTCTGGGTCTTCCAGCCACCTTCTCGTCTGTTCCATGTTCAGCCAGAAGATATATGCGTTGTAGTAGTCAGGCAGGAGTCTGTTTCTGTAGGCCCAGTAGTCGTAGTATCTGTATCTTGCGTCTTCTTCCGCTCTTTGCCTTTCCTTTTCTGTCCACAGATACAAGGCCCTAAAAGGATCAGTGTTTGATAGCGTTACATTGGAGCAAAGAGCAGGGTTTATTATTCCTGAAAAAACAATAAAAAAGAAAGCTAAAAAATATTTCACGTTGCCTCCAGATTTGGACCTTATTTTTATTTCCAAATCTAAAACGCTCCACTGACAAACCACTGACAAAAAGCCCCGAGCTCAAAATATTGATAGATAACTATTTTTTAATTTTCTTTTTATTAGCTACCAAAAACTGAATGATAATCTTTTTGAGCTCATCAGGTGTTTCAAAATATTTTGAAATACCTGTTCTAATCTGGACAATAAGTCCTCTGAGAGAAGTCATACCTGTTTGCTCATCCTTGATGATTTGTACTAAAAAACTCTCCTTTTTTTTCATAAAGCCTCTTTGTCCAAGGAACTTTTGTATCTTATAAAACTTCTTACTAACAAATCACTGACAACGGAGCAAAGTTAAGCTGCCACACCAGATCAGCTCAAACTCTGGAGAGGAAAGCCTGAAAGCAGATTTCGGTTTTGTCAGCTCCAACAGGTTGATAGTTAAGATGCAAAACGTGGCGATCAAAAGCTGGAGAAGCGAACTTTACTCTAGTCCGATAGTACAAACCACATAGGTCTTTCTGACCTACTCTAAACAATTCTAATTTAAAATGGAGAATCCAGCGAAATTGGAAAGCTCTAAAGAATTTAAAAGGAAAATAAACAAAATCATGGTGCCGGAGGCGAGAGTCGAACTCGCACGGGCGCAAGGCCCACTGGATTTTGAGTCCAGCGCGTCTACCAGTTCCACCACTCCGGCACTGGGAGATTCAGTTAACATTTTAGTCTCAATCTGTCAATTTTTCCAAGACATCCTACAGAATATTCGTTAGAATAGAGGTGAAACAAGGTGGATAGGTCGTAATATACATTTGGAAAAGCCATTTGTTGGTATTTTTTATTGCCATGAGTTACAAAGAGATATGGTTTGTTTTTTTAAAGAGAACTGGTGCAAGTCTTCCTGCATGGATATGCTGTCTTTTGGCTGCCCTTTATCTTCTCATATCCTTCTTTTTCTTCTCCCAGGCCTCCTCTTATGCCTCGGACTGCAAAGGGCTCGATCTTATTCGTAAAGAAATAGGTATCCTCCATCATGCAAAAATTCAGGTGATGAAGGATCTTAAGGGACACAAAGACAACGATCCGGCAGGCAGACAGTTCATCTCTTATCTTGAAAAACGTATAGGCGAGCTCTGTGCCAATGCAAGCCTGGCCTGCGGAACATGGGCAACCAAGGGCCTACCTTGCCCCCCTGTGCTTCCTCCTGTTCCAAATCTTGCCACATTAAGGCAACCTTCCCACAAAAAGGATGCAGAGGCAGCCCTGGTAGAATCCCTTGGTGAATTTGACGAGATACTTCTAGAAGAGCAGAAAAAGGCTGAGCAGGAACATATGCAGGCAGAAGAAGAAGAAAGGACTGCCATGTCCGAAGCCATTCAGGGCGATGAAAAAGGCTCAAGCGAAGAATCGCACACAAAAGGCAAGGAAGGAGCTGAAAAGCAGGGGGCTATTACTCAAAATGGCATGGAGAAAGGACAGAATAAAAAAGAGACGTCTGGTGCCATGGTGGCCGGCAAGACCAATAAGGGACAAACAGCTCAAGGGACTTCCGCGTTGGCTAAGGATGATGACATTGTTGCTAGGCAACTCAGGGAGGCCGCGGAAAAAGAGAGAGACCCCGAGCTTAGAAAAAGGCTGTGGGAAGAATACAGGAAATACAAGGAGGGCCGCTGATGCCTCTTAAGAAAGCCCCGTGTTGGCATAAAAATGGCCGGAAACCATACTGGCTGCTCTTTTTGACACTCTTGCTCCTTTGCATGTGTAGCTGTGCAAGGAAAAACGTGGTCACAGTGAATAAGGATGTGCCTCCAGCACTCGCATCAAGACAGCTCCCTGAAGATCAGCTTCTTAACGTGGCCATAAAGGTGTTTGATCCAGGCTCTCTTCCTGAAGACAAAGATGAACGCATGGGGCTTTCTGAGGAGATCCGCCAAGCCGAGGCCGTATTTTACGCAGTTCACCTCAAGGATACCCTTCAGCACTCGGGCTTCTGGGGCTCTGTGTGGGTGGTTCCACAAGGTCAGGTTATGGAGGATCTTGTCGTATCAGGTCGCATAGAATACTCGGACGGTGAAAAACTTGTCCTGTACATACACGCAGAAGATGCCACAGGACGAACATGGATCGACAGGACCTATGAGGAAACCTCTACAAAACAGGAACGGGAAAAGGCAAAGATAGAAAAACAAGACGCCTTTCAGGATCTCTTTAATGCCATTTCAAATGATCTAGTAAAATTTAGAAACTCCCTTAACAGCCAGCAGCTTGTTGCCATTCACAACACCTCGGAGATGCGTTTTGCTGCATCCATGGCCAAGGAGCCGTTTTCACATTATCTTCTCAAGGACTCCAAAGGCCGATACCACCTTGCAGCCTTTCCGGCAGAAAACGACCAAATGCTAAAAAGAGTCCGCTTAATACGTGCCCGGGACGAGATGCTCATGGATGTTCTTACGTCTTATTATGATGGTTATTATACAAGACTGTGGTCACCCTATCATAACTGGAGAAAGTTCCGTTCAGAAGAACTTGAGACCATACGGGAGATAAAAAACAGGGCCCTTGCAACCCAGGTCATGGGATTTGCGGCCATAGTGGGTTCTGTGCTCCTTGGAACCGTAGGGGGCGATGATACTTACAGGGCTGTTGCGCCCATAAGGGAAATCCTAGCAGCAGGTGGTGTGGCAGCAATATACTCTGGTCACCAGATGCGAAAGGATGCCAAAATGAATGAAGAGGCCATAAAAGAGCTTGGTGAGTCCCTGTCCTCTGACGCCCGTCCCCTTCTCGTGCAGATCAAGGGAGATACCCTGAGGCTTACAGGTACTGCCAAAGAGCAGTATGCCAAGTGGCGTAGACTCCTTTCAGACATATACAGTCAGGAAAGTGAACCAAACAGAGAACTTCCAGAAATCATTGGTCCAGAGACAGAGCCTTTACCGGAAAGGATAACAGAGGCTGTCTCTAACAGTAAAAATCAGGACAAAAAGACTGCCAACACTTCCAGATGACTGGCAACACTTCTGTCCTAGAACCGCCTGAAAAAAGACCTAAAAAAGGCAAAGTCAACTATCTAAAGCCAATTGTTATCTTTGCCCTTTTCATACTGCTTGCAATGTGTATCTACGTGATTATCCATCTGCCAGACATGCTTAAGGACACAGGACATAACAGGGCCCCGAATGGCATTGAGCAAAAAGAAAAAGTAGGCGAACATGTAGATACCCTTTCAGCGCCGGACAAATCAACCGTTAAGATCAAATGCATGGAAAGGATCCAAGGTGCCAAGATTCTTTGAAATAGTTATTGATAAAAAGACTGTTGGCCCTAAAGCTTTTCCATTTCCCCTTTTGGTAGGAGGCGAGGAGGCATGCACTGTTAGACTTCCCGGGACAGACAGGACGCTGTTTCTCATAGGTGAAAAAAGGGGGCATCTCTATCTACAGCCTGTATCGCAAGGGGAAGCCATATTTCACAATGGCCAAAAGGTAACCTCTTCTGTCTGGATCAAATCAGGTGACATCACCAGAATTGATAATTATGTCATTACCTATTTCGTTTCCAGAGATCTTGTAACAATAGAGGCAACGCCTATAAACAAGTTACCAAGAAACAGAGCAAAAAAGGTCCTTGCAACGCAAGACCAGGGAGCTGAAAAACACAAAGGGAAAAAACTTCCAGAAGTTGATAAAGGGCAAAGGAAGGCTGCTGCTCCCATATGGAAAAAGATCTTGACCTGTCTTTCACTTTTTCTGCTTTTGGCAGTTGCCCTTTTTCTCCTAAGCGCTGATAGCATAAATATCACAGTGAGCCCGAAGCCCGATGTTGCAAGACTAAAGGGAAGCTTTCCTGTGTTTGAATTCAGGGGAAGATACCTCGCCATTCCGGGAACCTATGAATTCCATGCAGAAAAGAAGGGCTACAGACCCGTTTCCAAAAAAATCTCTGTTGGCAAAGGACAAGGCACCTATCATTTTACCTTGTCTCCATTACCTGGCATCGTGAAGATTGCCTCCAGTCCTCCAGGGGCAGATGTGACAATTGATTCAAAACATGCAGGGAAAACCCCTCTAATCAATGTAGAGGTTGAATCTGGCAATCACACCCTTGTCCTAGACCTTGATGGATACAACACGCTTAGAAAAAACGTTCATGTCCAGGGCATGGGTGAAAGACAGACCTTCAGCTTTTCTCTTAACCCTAAACCATTTAAGGACAAAACCAGGGCTTCCTTAAAGCCTGTGACTGCAAAAAAGTCTGCTACTGCTGTCATTGACTCCATTCCCCACAAGGCCGGAGTTAGACTTGATGGGGTTTATGCAGGAAAGACACCCTTGACAATTGGGCTTTCTTCCAACACTACTCACGCCATAACCATAAGTGTACCAGGCTACCAGCGCATTGAGACCAAGGTGAAGCTTGGGCCAGGTGAGAAAAAAAGGTTCTCTTACAGGCTCAAGCCCCAATTTGCCACACTGTTTGTCACAAGCTATCCAGAAAATCTCAGGCTTTACATAGACGGCAGACTACAGAAAAAAAATATTGGCCCCTTTACGCTTCTTGCCAGAAAACACACCATACTGGCAAAGGTTAAAGGGTTTGAGGAAAAACGCCTAAACATAAACCTTCTGCCTGGAGAAAAAAGGATAGTCAATTTCAGGCTAAAAGAAAAACCGGGCCCAAAAAATAACAGTAAAAAAACAAGTACCAGAAAGATCTCCGGAATGGTGCTTGTGCATCCCCATGCGTTTCTTATGGGTTCATCCCGCAGAGAACAGGGGCGACGCACCAATGAGGTGCAAAGGAAAGTGGTCCTAAAACGGAGCTTTTACATAGGGCTTAAAGAGGTGACAAATGATGAATTCAGAAAATTCAGGCCCGGCCATTCCTCAGGTTCTGTGTCAACCTACAGCCTTAACGGTAACAGCCAGCCTGCTGTCAATGTCTCATGGGATGATGCTGCCAGATACTGCAACTGGTTGTCTGAAAAGAGCGGCCTTCCTGCCTTTTATGTAGAAAAGGCGGGAAGAATGGTCCCAGTCTCTCCTGCAAATACGGGTTTTAGGCTTCCAACAGAGGCAGAGTGGGCCTTTGTGGCCCGTGTTTTTATGAGACGTAACATAGAAAGGTTCCCCTGGGGGCAGGATTTCCCTCCCAGGCGCACCACTGGCAACTACGCAGATGAATCAGCAAGGGACCTTCTTCCTGTAATTATTACTAACTACAATGACTCCTTTCCCGTAACAGCACCAGTCGGAAGCTTTGCACCAGGGCCAGGAGGCCTTTTTGATATTGGGGGAAACGTTGCAGAGTGGTGTAACGACATCTACTCGCCCCTTGGGTCACCCCAAAAGATAGATCCCCTTGGACCCAGGACAGGCACCCATCACGTGGTTAGAGGGGCTAGCTGGCGAGATGCCACAATTACCAGGCTGCGCCTGAGCTATCGTGGTTACTCGAGGAAAGGAACAGATTATATAGGATTCAGGGTGGCAAGGTATGCAACATCTAACTAGGAGGCAAGGACGTGAGCGAAAAAATAATTAGGACCGCTTTGTCCATTTTTCTTGCTGGAATATTCCTTTTTCCAGCCACTGTTTTTTCAGGCAAAAAAATAAAGGCATCCACTTCAAGGCAGGACAATGCAGCAAAAAAACAGGAAAAACGACAAACTTTTATTCCTGCCGAAAAAATAAAGGCGGACCAGGCCGTAGCCTTTCCCACTGACATCTGATCAAAAAGGAGATCGCGAATGAAGACAGACGGGGCAACAGAGCTTCTTTTTCAGGTATTTTCCCTTCTCTTAATATTTATTCTGGTACATGCCACCTATGTGACTGTAATAAGACCAGAGGCAGAGGCCTTTATGACAAAACAGCAGGAGCTCAAAAAAGATCAAGAAAACCATGCAGCAAAGCAAAACTTTTATGTAGTTTTAAAGGACTACGAACAGGAGGCCTGCATAATACTCATGCTTTGGGCCACTGCAATCATGGCCTGGAAAGCAGCAGGTATTTACAGACAGCAGAAGCTCCTTGCAAAGGATCTGCTAAGACTGCCAGAAGACCTCCCAATTGGCCCTGAAGACACAAGAGAGCTTCTCGAGCGACTTGATAAAGCCCTAGGAAATGCCAGCAACTATCTCCTGCCAAGGGCCATGAAAACAGGGATACTGAGGTTCGCAGCGACAAGAAACGTACATGATGCTGCTACTGCCGTACGGGATGTGTGCGCATCAGAAGGCGAAAGGCAGGATTCAGAGCTTTCCATAATAAGATATATTGCATGGGCTATCCCATCGGTGGGCTTTATTGGTACGGTAAGAGGCATAGGTGCAGCCCTTTCCCAGGCAAACAGGGCAGTTGAAGGGGATATCACTGGAGTGACCCAGAACCTTGGAGTTGCCTTTAATTCAACATTCATCGCCCTGGTGCTGTCAATTGTCCTCATGTTTTTCATCCACCAGCTTCAACTCATGCAGGAACGCCTCGTGCTAGATACCGAACAGTACTGTGATCAGCATCTTATCTCAAGGCTGCGTACACCTGTTACCAATATTGCGAACTGAAAAAGAATAGATTTTTGCCTGCAAGATGGCCTACAAAAAGGACAGAAACTCTCTTTCCCTATTTAACCTTTCGTTCCTAGATATCATGTTTTGCGGTTTTGGCGCAGTAGTGCTTCTTGTACTCATTGTCAGCAGCAACACCGTAAGGGAAAGGGGCCAGAAACACAAAGAACTTCTTGCCACAGTGAAAAGGCTTAAGCAGGAAGTAGAAGATCAAAAAATGCTCCTTGCAAGAAAGCTTAACTCCCTGGAAGAAATAGAAAGACAGGTGACCAAGCTGCAGGGCAGATCAGAGATGGTACTAAACAAGATCAAAAAGACAGAAAGGGAGACCGCTAGCTATCTGAATGTTTCACTTTCACAGATTAAGGATCGAAGACAGCTAGAGTCAGACCTAAAACGCCTTGATCAGGAACGAAAAAGAAGGCTTGCCTTGCAAAAACTTGACAACTCTCGGGGCAGACAGGCCCTTGGCCTTATGGGACAGGGATACAGACAGTACCTTACTGGTCTTAGGCTCGGAGGTAAAAGGATCCTGATCCTTGTTGACAGTTCGGCCTCCATGCTGGCAAGCTCCATCGTCTCCATTGTCAGGCTGAAGAATCTGCCTGTATCTCAGCGTATCGGCTCAAAAAAATGGCGCAGGGTTATCCGCACGGTAAAATGGCTTATTGCAAATCTGCCACAAGAATCCGAACTAAAGGTGGCGCTCTTTAACGATAGGCTAAAATTTCTTGGCGATTCCGCATCAGGGTGGGTCAAGGTTTCACACACTTCGGCCCTTAGAAAGATGGTCTCTGAACTAACAGCAGCTGTGCCAGACAGGGGAACAAGCCTATACAAGGCATTTTCTGCTGCTGCCAGGCTGTCTCCCCTGCCTGATAACATCATACTTATTACAGACGGACTTCCAACAGTAGGGGCCTCCCGCCCTTCAAAGGGCCGGGTCACTTCTGATGAAAGGGTGCGACTGTTCAAAAGGGCCGTTTCGAGACTGCCTGCAAATATTCCTGTCAACACCCTGCTCTTTCCCCTTGAAGGCGATCCTATGGCCCCTTCGCTATTCTGGAAACTTGCGGTGAAAACCAAAGGGGCCTTTCTTACCCCAAGCAGAGACTGGCCATGACAAAACGCATAAAAAAACATAGGGCAACAGAAATATTCAGCCTTTCATTTCTGGATGTGGTCTCCTGCGGTTTCGGCGCCATTGTGCTCCTTCTGGTCATCTCACAGTTCTCTGAACCAAGGGTTACAAAACAGATGACGCTGGAACTAAAGGCAAAGATAGAGGTCCTGGAGAAACAGCTTGTCAAGTTGGAGGGAGAGGCAAGGCAGGCAGATGTGGAGCTTCGTACAAAACTGACCCAGTTGTCCAGGCTAAAGGAGAAGGTGGCAAATCTCGAGTCGGAACTCAACATGGTAAAAGCCAGGTTCCATGCTGCTCGAACAGATCAGGAGGCACGAAAAATCATCGCAAGGCAACTTAAAGAGGCAAGACAGAAGCTTACAGAGGAGATAAAGAGGCTTCAGGCCAGAAACCCTGTCCGGTTTCACCCAAAATCTTTAATCGCCGGAGTGCCTGTGGACAGTCAGTACATAATCTTTGTAATAGACACATCGGGCTCCATGCTGAGATTTGCATGGCCACTTGTAAGAAAAAAGATGAAGGAAATCCTCAGCATATATCCCAGGGTACAAGGAATCCAGGTCATGAACGACATGGGTGAGTACATGTTTCATCAGTATGCAGGAAGATGGATTCCAGACACACCTGGAAGAAGACGCGTCATCCTTTCACGCCTTTCTTCATGGGCGCCCTTTTCCAATTCAAGCCCAGTAGAAGGTATAACTAAGGCCATAAGGACTTTTTATTCCCCCGACAAGAACATATCCCTTTATGTTCTTGGAGACGACTTTTCAAGGGGTTCCATTCAGGCCGTGATAGATGAAATAAACAGCATAAATAGGCCATACAGGGGAAAAAGAAGGGTCAGGATTCATGCCATAGGCTTTCCTGTACTGATAAAGGAGGCGCCGTCATCCCCAAATATTGCACGCTTTGCTGCTCTTATGCGTCATCTAGCCGAAGACAATGGAGGCTGTTTTGTAGGGCTTTCTCGCCTGCCTTAAAACGCAAAAATTATTATCAAGCTGGCCGCAGACCAACTATCCAAAGCCCTGCGCCAAGGGCACCAAGGGTAATTAAAAAATAGATAAGAAGAAGTACTCCGAGTCTTCTTCCTCCCTGCCATGTTGCAATGAAAAGCTTTACAAAGGAGTTCACCACTGAGGCAGTGATTATTCCCAGGGCAGAGACAACTGGCGCAAGCATGCCCTGTTTTGCAAGCTCTGCAAGGGAAAGTGTGATGGCATCAACATCTGTAAGCCCAGAAAGAAACGATACAACGTATACCCCAACATCTCCATATCTGGCCCTTACAAAGGCGCTTGCCCCATATACTATGCCAAAGAGGATTCCGAACTTTACTGCCTCGCTTAGTTGAAGGGGATTTTTGGCAAAGGTATCTGACAGGGCCAGTTCGATACGAGGTGCCTTTTTAAAGAGATAGTAGGTATAACCTAGCCCTGCAAAGGTTGCTGCCAAAAAGGGAATAAGGGTCTTTTCTGCAAGGGCTGGGTTCACTATGAACAGGAGCACCAGCACCCGCAAAAACATGAAGGTGCATGCAATGGCAATGGCCCCTGCAACGTGTATGGTGATCTGCCTCTTGACACCTGCTATCTTTGAAAGCGAGACGGTAACGGCAGTTGAAGATATCATGCCACCAAGGGCGCCGGTAAGGAAAAGCCCCCTTTTGTGTCCAAATACCTTTATAGCTGCATATCCCACAAAGGATATTGCAGAGATTATCACTGCCATGAGCCATGTCTTGTACGGATTAAAAAGCTGATAAGGGCCAATCATGCGGTTAGGCAGGATTGGTAGCACAAGAAAGGTCATGGCAAGCAACAGAACTGCTGCGTTGATATCCTGGGATGTGATCCTCGCCTCCATTTTTCTAAGCTTTGGCTTTATCTCCAGAAGGACAATAATTAGCACCCCTGCAAAGACTGCCACCTTTTCTAGGCCAAGGCTTACAAGAAGCCCCAAAAGAAAGGTGGCAATGGCAGCAAAATGTGTTGTGCTGCCAAGGTCTATTTCCTGGGTTTCCTCATCCAGACTGCGTGAGACCTTAAAGTAGTAGGCCATAAGTATTATGAAACCAGTTACAAGACCGGCCATCAGGGCTATCCCTGAATAACTTTTGTTGATAAGGCCCGACATGTACCCGGCAAGGGCAATGATGGAAAAGGTCCTTGAACCGGCAAAACTCTTTTCATCACGACCAAGATGATAGATGGAACGCTGCATACCAATCATAAAGCCAAGAACAGCGGCAACGACAACAGACCTGATTATATGAATATCCATAACAAGTACCCGATCACGCGTCTTTGATCATAAAAGCCTTTAAAAACACCATATTTAAGTCTTTATGCTGCAAAATTTCTCTAATAAAAAAGGCACATGGCTGAAACCACAGCTCACATGCCTTATTGCTGATCAAATAATAGCCCTAGAATCTTAATAGGGCTACGAAAAAACTTATATCATTTCGAAAAGATAAACCTTTCTAGATGATAGGTTGTACCCTTCCAAGTCAATTCTGCCCTTCCCTCTCCTGTAAGCTTGAATACCGCATCTTCCAAATTTTGTGGCCTTGGTGCTATATAGTTGCTTGCTCCCATGGTAGAGCCTCCCTGCCACTGCTGCATGGTGCAGGTAAATTGATTATCCTCTGGTGTAAATGGAGCATAACAACTAAGCCAAGTAGGACCATTATTTTCAGCGTAGTGATACCATGCCATAAAGATGGTATCTCCATAGGCCTCTGTAAAAAACCCCATACCATTAAAGGCATGATCATACCACCAACCATTTACATCTCTAGAATCACTGCTACCCTTAAAGAGAGTTGGCATAAACTTAACCAGATGCACCTTTACACTTTCTTCTTCTCCACTGGTGGTAAATTCCTTACTTATCACATATTCCAAGTTGGCCTCAGAGGCAGATAGAAACTCAATTAGCATATCACCAATCACCCATGTCTTTGGTTGTACATAAGAGGTTCCAAGCGGCCAGCCGTTAAAAAGATATACATTACCCATATAAAAAAGACCTGCAGGTTTCCCACGCTCTATCAACATTTCTTGAACCTTACCAAAACTACTAATCCAAAATGGAGAAAAATCGTTAAAGTCAAAAATAGCAACAAAGGTGTTTTCCCCTTGCATCTCCACAGATACACCTGTGCCGCCTCTTCCCTCCACAAACCACCAACCGGAAAAACCATTATAGGCAACACTGTTACCAACAAAACAATAGAACAAGAAAACAATAAAACAGATCCGAATTCCCATGCTGGACCCTCCTTTTTTGTTTTGTATAAAGTTGGCCCAACCCGGGAATATAATGGAAGAGCCAAACAACTTAAGAATTGCTCCTTTATTTAAATTTTGTATCAAAAGACAATGTCTTTCACAAGCTTATTAAGCACAATGAAAATCTTTATCCTTTCCTTTTGGCCTGGTTATTCTTTGGTGTAAAATAAGAATCATTTAGAGTATGGTCATTATATAATGGGCAGCACAAAATGTTTGACAAGTATATGATGACCTTTCAACATGACCTGAATATTTTTCTCCGGAACTTGACATGAAATATTCAACAGGAAACCTTAAAAGAATCTTTGTGGTACGGCTGGAAGATGGGGACATAATAAATGAATGTCTTGAACAACTGGCAGCAAAGGAACAAATAAAGGCTGCTGCTGTCATAGCTGTCGGTGGTGCAGACAAAGGCAGCGTTTTGGTGGTTGGACCTAAAGAGTCGCGGGGGCAAAGACCTATAAAGCCCCAGGAAGCGATTCTTGCCGATGCCAGTGAAATTGTCGGGACCGGAACCATCTTTCCAGACGAAAATGGAAGACCCCTTGTCCACATGCACCTTGCCTGCGGTAGAGGAACAGAGACAATAACCGGCTGCATAAGAAAGGGTGTGAAGACATGGCATATTGTTGAGATCATTGTATTTGAATTAGAAGGTTCTCGGGCCTTTAGAAAACTGGACGTGGATCTTGGATTAAAACTTCTTGAGCCTTAAAAAGGGATAAAAACTGTTCATGAAAAACTATCTTAAAAAACATGTTGGCTTAATTTTCATATTTATTCTACTTACCCAATATTCTAACACTGTCTATGGCTCATCAAGCCCAAACAAACCTAACCTTTCTTCAAAAAAGGGAATTTGCAGTTTTGTAATAGACAGGTTACAGAAAAAATACGAATCCACCACAGACATAAGCGCCCGATTTATCCAGGAAACCAGCATCCCTGGAGACACTGAAATCGTTAAGGCCTCTGGCAGAGTATATTTCAAAAGACCCTACCTTATGAGATGGGACTATGAAAAACCTGACAAACAGTTAATAGTCACTAGCGGGACAAGGGTTTATGTCTATGAAATAGAGGCAAATCAGGTGAGTGTAATTTCTAGGAAGCAGTTTTTGTCAACAAAGATAAGCAAGGCATTTTTTTTTGGAAAAGGAGACATCAGACGTGATTTCAAGGTAATTGGATGCTCTTTGACCAAAGAGGGTTGGGTGCTTAGGCTTGAGCCAAAAGAGCCCATACCCCAGCTTAAAAGTCTAAAGCTCACAGTTGACAAAAACACCTTCTTGGTAAAAAAGACCGAGATTGAAGATCAGATGGGCAGCAGAACCGTTATCTACTTTAATGACATCAAGGTCAATCAGGGAATCTCACCTGAACTGTTCCATTTTGTGCCACCCAAGGGGGTGGAAATATTTAACGCTGGATAGAGGTATGTCAATGAAAAGCGCAAAAGAACTTACACGGCAGATCAGGGAACTTGCCAAAAAGAAAAATGCAATCATTCTTGCCCACAACTACCAGATTTCAGAAGTGCAGGATCTTGCCGATCTTACAGGAGACTCCCTTGCCCTTAGTATCCAGGCATCAAAAACCGATGCAGATATTATTGTCTTCTGCGGCGTGCACTTCATGGCAGAGGCTGCAAGCATTGTATGTCCGGACAAGAAGGTTATTATCCCGGTTGAAGATGCTGGATGTGCCATGGCAGACATGCTTACTGCCCAGCAATTAAGACAATTCAAAAAAGAGCATCCAGGGGTTCCTGTGGTCACCTATGTAAACTCAAGCGCAGAGGTCAAGGCGGAAAGTGACATCTGCTGCACATCAGCAAATGCCATACAGGTGGTAAAATGGACAAGGGCCCCTGAGGTAATAATGACCCCGGACAAAAACCTTGCCGCCTGGGTACGTCGCCACACAGACCAGATTGTTCACGCATGGAACGGCTACTGTCCCATCCATGATGAACTGACTGTTGAAGCAGTAAAACATGCCATGACTGAACATCCAGATGCAGTATTAATGGCACATCCTGAATGCCCTGAAGAGGTGTTAGAGCTTGCCCATGTGGTCCGAAGCACAAGCGGAATGCTAAAATATGCTGCAGAGACAGATTATGAAGAGTACATAGTTGCTACAGAGGTTGGACTCTTGCATCCGTTGAAAAAACAGAATCCAGACAAAAAATTTTACCCTGCCTCTACGGAAATGATCTGTAAAGACATGAAAAAAACCGGACTTCAACAGATTCTTAATGCACTTGAAAACGAAGAACCAGTAGTCAAGGTTGAGGAAAAAATAAGAGAAAAGGCCTTTAAAGCGGTTGAAAGAATGATGCAGGTACCAAGAGATTAATGTGGCTTTAGTGTAATTATAAGGACCGTTTTTTATAACTTAATCAGAAATTAGGGCTGCCGTAATGGTTACCATCACGGCAGCCCTGTTTTTATTGATTATACACTACTGTTCGTATTCCATGGCACCTATGTCGGGTGCGCTTCCCTTATAGTCATCAACTGTTAATGTGGCTCCGTTCAAGCTGTAGGACAGGGCCCCAGCATCGATGCAGACGCTGCCATCTTTCAACATATAGGAGGACGTCATGTTAGGATCTTCGTATAAAAGCATGCCTCCGCTAGCGAGATTTACATCTGCGTGGTCCATTCCGTTATTGAAAAAGAGAGTATAGTCCACAACTGAATCCCCTGTAACCCTGTACATTCCAACATCACTGTTTCCAGTGATGATATTGTTGAAGGCCAGCGTGTTTGTGCCTCCTGTTACACCAAGGCGGTTGTCAGAAATTGTGTTGTTGTAAAGGATAACCTCTTCAGCCAATGCAGAGCTTTCAATATGTCTGCCAAGCCGCACACCAACACCACCGTTGTGGTCTATTATGTTCCTGTATATCAGAAACCTCCTATCTGTTGCAGAACCTGCTTCTTTCAGATATATGCCATTGTTGGCGTTTCCGGAAATGGTGTTGCCTCGAATGACCGTTTCCAAGACTGGCCCGGAGTAACGATTAAGATCTATACTTATACCGCAGTCTCTGGAATGAACTATGGTGTTTGACTCTATGGTAACATCAACATTGTCATCTATATCAATGCCGTCGTCCGTTGATCTTTCGATTCTGTTATAGGCACAATAGCCCCCACTTCCTGCATCAAAACTTATGGCATCGTGCTTGGATCCGTAAAAAATGTTATGGACTACATTTATATGCACCTTTGTCTCCACAGGATCCCGCATTGAAACAAAGCGAAGTCCTGTGATGGTACTTCCTTCCGAGCCTTTCTTAAAGAAGAAACAGTGGCTGCCTTCATTTATGACTGTCTTTTCAATATCTGCCACATTACCGCTTAAAAGATAGTTAGACCCAATGGTCAGCCTTTTAGTGACTGTTATATTGTGTGCCTCATAACTGCCAGGTGCAATAAGTATTGTATCACCATCCTGAGCAGCGTCTACAGCCTCCTGGATTGTTTCGTACTGGCCTGGCACCCTGAGTATATCTGCAGTGTCCTTAACGAATGAAGCAGTGATATTTTTATCTGCATCCATCACCACAGTAATAGGATTTTCTGATCCACTGACATCACCACTCCAGCCATTGAACCTGTAACCAGAATCGGCAACGGCAGTAAGAACCACCTTGGCACCCGCTGCGTAAGAGGACTTGTCCGGCTCCCTGTTCACATGTCCTCCTTCAGTGACAGAAACAGACAGCGAATATGTAGCCCCGTCCTGTGACCCGTTTTCATATTCAATATGAAGCATCGGGGCCTGCTTAGGATTTTTGTCATGGGAAACAGCCACCCTTTTACCAGAGCCAGTTACAATTATTGCAAGACCATTCCCCTGCTGCCAGCCTGCCCTGTCAACAATCTCCTGAATAATGGTACTAATGTCAGGAGTCCTCTGGGCAGGGCCTGACTCATCGCGCCTGAGCCAGCTTTCCGGAGTCCAGGAAACCTTGGCATTCGTTGTTGTACGGGATGAAATATCATAGTGCGCCTGGCTAAAGGAGGCTGCATTGTCAGAGGCCTGACCCCGAATTTCAAGCTGAGTTGGATCATCGCTTGTCTCATCCACTGTAAACTGAACATAGGCAGCCTTTATCGTGGCTCCCTGCGGAATGTTGACATTGGCAAAACGAATCCCAACAATCTGATGATGGCTGCGGTCTTGGACCATCTCAAGATCTGAACTGTCAAGATACATTGAACCGTGTTCGCGTTCTTCCGCATCATCGTTGTCGTTGGATACATACACATCAACACTTTGGTAGCTGCTCTGTGGATCAAAACCAGAATCGGTTGTTACAACTATCCTATCCCAGCGCGTGCCTGAATTGGCAGCCCGGACACGCAGAGGATAAAAGCCAGCTGAAGATGAAAATCCACCATCCATCTTCACCCAGTGGTATTGCCCATCACCCTTAACAGTCACGGGAATCTCATTCCCGTTGTTCCAGGAGACGAAAAGCCTGTCGTTTCCAGAGCCTGATGCCCGCATTCTCAGCCATATAAAATATTTCTGATCCTCCTCAGTGGTGACAATAAAATGTTCTGTTGCGCCTAAACCAGTGCTGGAAACAGACTCCACCGCCTGGCCGTTTTCGGCATCCTCGTCATCAACCTTCTGCCCCTCGTACAGATAGGAATAGTCCTCTGCCTCAAGCCACAAGGTTCCAGGGGCCTTAATGGTAAAAGCTTTGCCCTCTCCGTCCTGAACCACCTTTATCTCTACGTTGGCAGAAGATGAAAGTTCCCCGTCGCTGGCGGTCAGCTTGAGCATATAGGTCCCTTGAAGGGAAAAGGTTGCATTGGTGCTTGCCGCATACATATTTTCAAAGGTAACAGTCGCTCCTTGGGGCTTGCTCACAACGCTCCACTCCACCTCAACCTGAGAAGACTCTGGAAGTCCATCATCTTTTACCGAGCCATTTAGGGTGGTGGTAGTCTTTGGGGCCTTCAGTACCTGATTGTCTCCGGCGGAAACTACAGGGGGCTTGTTCTTGGTGGATGTGCTAGTGTTTGCTTCAAATGCTCCAAGATCTGGGGCATTGCCTTCATAGTCTGTTACGTTTATCTCTGCCCCGTTCCATGAATAGTGAGCCACCCCTGCATCTATAGCAACACTTCCCTCTTTAAGCCTGTAATCCTCATCAAAATTTGGGTCCTCATAAAAAAACACCCCACCACTTTTCAGATTGCAGCTTTCATGGTCTGTGTTGTTGTCATAAAAAAGGGTGTAGTCCACAATAGAATCTCCATCCACCCTGTACATGGCCCTTCTTTCAGTACCTGTAATGATATTGTTGATGGCGATTATGTTGTCGCCTCCTGTAAGGCCATAGTGGTTGTCCGCCAATGTGTTGTTGTAGAGATAGACCCTTTCCACCATATAGGAGCCATTGTAGTTTTCCTTTGTGTTGCCGTCTGGCATGCATCCAATAGCCGCCTTATAGGAGTGGTGAATCAGATTGTGGTGGATATAAAAAACCCTGTCAGAGTCGTCGTCATAATCAATTAACTGTATACCGTCTTCATGACTGTAGCCTATCTCGTTGTACCTGATATGGATGTTGAGGGTGGGGCCGCTGTAGCGGTGAAGTCGAACCTCAATTCCGTCATCTCCCGAATTCATAATTACATTATGTTCGATTACAACATCTACAGCGTCATCAAGATCTATGGCGTCATCACTGGCATTGTCAAAGTAGTTATAGGCACAGTAGCCTCCCCCACCATCTTCGTAGTCAATGATGTCCCCTGGGCAGTCTATGAACCTGTTGTGGACTATTTCCACATGGGTGTATGGGTTGATGGTATCCTTGGTGTTGGTAAATGTTAGACCAATAACTTTGCTGCCTTGGGATCCGCTTTTAAAATCCAGACAATGGGAACCTTTGTTTATTATGGTATTTTTGATGTAACGTTCGTCATTGGTAGTGTAATAAAGAGAGGCAATAGTAATACGTTTATGTATGTCCAAATGATCAGCACTGTATTTCCCTGGCGATAAAAGGATAAGATCCCCATCTTTAGCCGCACCAACAGCTTTGGCAATGGTAGAATACTGCTTGGGTACTTCTAGGGTGGCTGAAAGAGCAATGACTGGTATCATAAAAAAGATTAATAGTAACGAGGCTGTCCCTGCAAGACAGACAAAGCACTTTTGTCTCATTTTTTCCTCCTGCTATTCTTTGTTAATACTTGTTAGTAGATGCCGGCATCCATCCAAAGTGCAATTGCTAGTTCTCATCATTGCAAAATCGGGTCCAGCCCACCCACAATGTATAGGTAGAGGAGTTAAGGGTGCGATTGTACAGCACTAAAGCACAAAGTAGCATCTGTAATCTATGAAACCAG
>JAMOVK010000160.1 GCA_027067775.1 Deltaproteobacteria bacterium | reverse complement strand
GCATCTGCAGTTACCAGCCCTTTTTTCCAGAAGAATCCTTTTAAGGATGGCAGGCTGGTCCGGATTGATAAGGGTATCTTTTATTATCTCTTCTTTGGTGTATCCAAAACAGTAACAGACGATTTCTTCCATTATTTCAACCTTTCTGGTCATATTAGCAGATTGAAAATGTATCCAACTGCCATAATAGACATTGTTACTATTGCTACAAATGTGGCAATGAGCTCTTTTTTCAGTACCTGGGACAGTATGACCATCTCTGGAAAGGATAGGGCAGTAACTGCCATCATGAATGCCAGAGTGGTGCCAAGGGGCAGTCCTTTTGCCATGAGTGCCTGTACAATTGGGATCACCCCGGCGGCATTGCTATAAAGAGGAACCCCAAGCAAAACTGCTATCGGTACTGCAAGCGGATTTGACGGACCTGCATACTTTAGGAGAAAGTCCTGGGGCACATACCCATGGACCAGAGCTCCAACTGCTATTCCTCCAAGAACGTAGATCCAGATCTTTGACAGAATGTCTCTTACATATCCCTTGGCATACTGGAATCGTTCTTCCCAGCTCATTTCTGGAATTTCAGCCTGTCCCATTCTTATTTCCCATACATAGTCCGCAACAAAGCGTTCCATGTTCAGTTTGCCTATGACAAAGCCTGCAACAATGGCTACCAACAGGCCGGTGCATAGGTATATGGCGGCAATTTCCCATCCAAATAGCCCAAAAAGCAGCACAAGGGCCACCTCGTTTACCATTGGAGAAGATATAAGAAAACTAAAGGTAACCCCAAGGGGGATGCCTGCCTCAACAAAACCTATGAAGAGTGGACATGCGGAACAGGAGCAAAAAGGTGTGACCACTCCTAAAAGGGCTGCAAGGATGTGGGCGACTATGACCTTCTTGTTGGTAAGAAAACGTCTTGTTCTTTCTGGAGGGAAAAAGCTTCTTATTATCGCCACTACAAAGATGATTGTCACAAGAAGAGAAAAGATCTTGGTGGTATCTTCGACAAAGAAATGGACCGCCTCTGTAAGATGGCCCTTTGGGGGCAGTTTAAAGAGGCTGAAGGTTACAAGGTCCGCTATCTTGGTAAAGATTTCAAGCATCTTTTATCCATCCTCTATGCCAAGTTCTCTTTTGACAACGGGAATCAGTTCCTTTTCTATGATGTTGGCGGTCTTTTCAAATGCAGCCAGGAGTTCTTCCTTTGAGCCTTGAACCTTGGCAGGATCATCTAAAGGAAAGTGAACAACCTGTCTTTTGTATGGCCAATGGGGACATCTGCTTTGGGCGTTGTCACATACGGTTATTATCAGATCTAGATCCCTATCCTTAAAAAGCTCAACATGTTTGGAATAGGCATGGAGTGTGTCTATGCCCATTCTGTTTAAGGTTTCTAGGGCAAGGGGATGAACGCGGGACGGTTCGATTCCTGCCGAATATGCCTGCACCTTTCCCAAAAGGCGTGCATTTGTTATTGCCTCAGCCATCTGACTTCTGCAGGCATTTTGAGTACACAAAAAGAGCACCTTTTTCATTTGCTTGACTCTATCATGGTTGCAGAAACGAAAGACTCCGAAGGGGCAGGACGTTTAACCTTTTTCAGTTTTTCAATGAGACTTAGGACCTCGTCATCTTGACAGGCCCTTTTGATAAGAATGTCAAGAAGCTGTCTACAGCATTCTTCTTGAGGGGTAAGGCTGTATATGATCCAGGCCTTTTCTCTTTTGCCAGAAATGAAACCCTCTGTCTCAAGCTGCCTTAAATGTCTTGAGATTGTAGGTTGGGCAAGACCCAAGACCTGGGTAAGCTCACACACACAGCATGGTCTTTCTGAAAGAAGGGTGATTATCTTTATTCTTGTCGGGTCTGCAATCGCCTTTAGGCGTCTACTCATTTTTTGAACGTTTCCTTTTGTCATACTTGGGCATATAGCCATATAGCTATATAATGTCAAGTTTTTTGTGCCAAAAGGGAAGGAGAAACGTTAGACTTTGACGAATCAATAATAAAATCATGTCAAACAGGGGGTTCCTGATTCCAAGAACCCCCTGTTATTGATGATATTTTTAGCCTTACTTATTCAAGTTGTCGCAGATTCCGTCTCCGTTGACATCCACAAAGTTTGTCCCGTGTCCCATGTTAAAATGAAGGCCATGGCCTCTCTTGCCATGTGCTTGAGACCATGAGACATGCTTTCCACCTTTGCCCATTCTACCTCTTTCCCATGGGCTGTTTATTATTTCGTTGACTTCTTCTTGGGATAGGAACTGAGCCTGATAGCTAATACCAAGGTTCTTTAGCCGAGAGCCAAATGCCCTTAGGTGATTTCTAGAGCCTTTCATAAGATTCTGATAGACTAGCTGTATATCTTCATTGTCTGTGGCTTCAAGAAGTTCCTTTAGGTCTTTTATGTCAAGATCTTCTATTGTCGCACCTACCTGAAGGGCATCTTGCAGGCTTATAGAACCCTTGGTAATAAGGTTGTTATAGAGTTCCTGCATTTCTGCAGACTTGAACATGCCAGGCTCCATACCTGTTATAGGATCTTCCAGTCCGTATTTATCAAGAAGGGTCTTTATTGCATCCATGTGACGTTGTTCTGATTTCGAGATGTTTGAAAATACAGGGTTTTGCCATGTATTATACAAATAAAGGTAAACGTCACGGGCAAGTTTCTCTTCTTCTCTCATTTTGATAAGCCCATCCTGTTCTTCCTGGGCAAGTTCGGTAGCTGGGATCTGCGTTGCCAATGTTGTACCAGTAATAGCAACGTGACCAGAGTTGCCACCAACTCCATGGCCTGGCCTGGCTGCAAAGGTTGTGTTAGCACCAAGTATGATGCATGTTGTAAGGACTGCAGTTCCAATGGTTTTTGAGATTTGCATAGGTTAAATCCTCCTTTTTGTCTTTTTATCTGTCTAATTTGTCTTACTTGGCTAACCTATTGCCCAATTTCTAATCAAAAGATGTGCCAAGTATTTTTATAGGAAAATTTGCTTTAAAAACGGTAGGTTATTGTCTGAGGTGAGGTTTAAGCATCATGAATTTGTCGACGAATTTTGGATTTTACTCGACAGGTTTGTCGAATCCAACGAGAGAAAAGAATTAACTGGTTGAAGGATAATATTTGCAACCAGTTTATCTGTGACAAACGGGTGGATGGGAAAGGGCAAGGAAGAGCTTCTCTAGACTGGAAAGCAGGGCCAAGAGCTTCTATGGTTCGCTTCGCTGAAACGCTCCAAAGCCGCTCGCTCACGCTCGCTAAATGGAGGTTTCAGCCGCTTCGCTTCACCAGGAATCTCTAGGCTCTGTTCCCAAAAGTCTAATCAACCCCTATCCTTGCCCTATTTATTATTTATTTGATGAATTCTGTTATTTTACTCCGTAAATTCCCATGTTTTATATCTATCAAAGGCAACCCTTAAAAAATTAGATTATTCATTGTGTACTTCTTCCGACAACCTTACTTGCAGGGGCTGTAATCGCTCTGTTTGCGGATTTTATAGCCCAGCTTTCTGGTTATGATGCTGTTCTTCCTATAAATGCAGTAAGGCTCTTGTATTGGAAGCTCCATTATGATTTGTTCATCCTGAAAAGCCAAAGGGTTGAAGAATGTGAGCAGATCTAGTAGGAGAAGTCTATCATAGGCCTATTCTGACAAGCTGTCATAAAGAAAACTCGCCTTTTTATCTTGAAGGTAAGGTCTTATCCTGTTGATCCCACCCCAATCAAGTTATATAAGTGTTTTGCTTTTGAATAATTTCCACCCTTTTTATTGATAAGTATGTTATATAAAGATCTTTTTAACCCTCTTTCAGGAATCTTGTTAGACATGGTATATTTTCCTTAGAAAGAGACCTTAGAAAGAGACCTTAGAAAGAGACCTTTTTAATAACATTAGTTTATTCAAAGGAGCAGGTCCAAATGATTCAACGAGCAGGTGCAGATGTAATAGCAATGGCTGGCAAGGGAGGAACCGGTAAAACGACCCTGACAGCCCTTTTGATAAAATATTTGGTTAATTCCAATATGACCCCTGTTCTTGCAGTAGATGCAGATGCCAATGCGAATCTTAACGAATTGCTTGGCCTAGAGGTAGATGTGACCCTTGGAGAAATCAGGGACAAGATGAAGACAGAGACTCCTCAGGGTATGACAAAAAATGAATTTATGGAAATACATATCAACCAGGCAGTGATAGAAGCCAAAGGCTTTGATCTGTTGGTTATGGGGCAGCCAGAAGGCCCAGGCTGTTATTGTATGGCCAACTCTATCCTGGCCCAGGTTATGGAAAAGCTGTCGAGAAATTACCGCTATCTTTTGGTAGACAATGAGGCTGGAATGGAGCATCTGTCTCGTCTCAATCTCAGGACCATTCATACCCTGTTTGTTGTTTCAGATCCTTCTAGTCGCGGAGTGCTTACAGCGGCACGAATAGCAGACCTTACAAAGGCCCTTCAAGTAGAGGTGGGTAAGAAGGTGCTGATTGTTAATCGGGTACCCGAGCCGGTGCCACAGGCCTTGGATGAGCACGTGAAAAGGGCGGTAGAACAGACAGATCTCGTGTTCGGCGGTTATGTCTCTGCAAGTGATGAGGTCTTTCAAAAAGAGATGGCCCAGGAATCGCTTCTTAGTCTTCCAGACGACAGCCCTGTTGTAAAACAGGCCTTTGGGATATTTTCTAGGTTTCTGAAAGGGTAATAAAACAGTAACTGCTGTTATGGTTATCAGGTAAGGATCTCTTCTGTAATGCCAGAGTATACAAGAGTGGCTTTACCTTCCAGATATGTTTCGTCTGGTCGGGCAAGGTCAAAGTGTACAACAAGTCTTTCACCTCCAGAGGTGATTACCTCTACAGGTGAAGAGACCATCTTTCTGATTCCTGCAAGTAGGGCGCTTGCTGTGGCACCCGTTCCACAGGCGTGGGTCTCGTCCTCAACACCTCTTTCATAGGTCCGGACCCTGATAAGATGTTCAGCATCTATTTTAACAAAGTTGACATTGGTTCCTGTAGGTTGAAAGGCAGGGTGAAATCTTATTTTTTTGCCAAAATCATGTACATTAAGTTTTTCTAGTTCCTTGCAATAGATTACCGCATGGGGAACTCCAGTGTCAGCAAAGTCAAGATGGATCTCCTTGCCATCAACAAGTAGCAGCATGTTGGTTTTGATATTTTGAGGTCGTGTCAGTTGCAGTTTGACAACATCCCCCTTGACTGTGGCCTTGATTATTCCTGCAGCGGTTTCAAAGGTCAGTTGATTTCCACAGATTCCAGTCATGTTGGCAAACCTGGCAGCACAGCGCCCTCCATTTCCACACATTTCGGCAACACTGCCATCTGCGTTCAAAAAATGCCATTTGAAGTCGGCCTTGCCGGAATTTTCAATGAGAATCAACCCATCTGCACCAATGCCAAAGCCTCTCTTGCAGAGTTTTTTGGCTACTTCCGGGGCCTCGTTATGATCTATTATCCCTTGTCTGTTATCTATCAGGATAAAGTCGTTTCCACTTCCATGCATCTTTTTGAAAGGAACCTTTCTCATCTCAGCAGCTTTCTCCTTTAGGTATGCTTTCTCCTGCTACAAGGTCCTGCCATGTCTGTCGCCTTCTTACAACATGAAACCTGTTGCCGTAGACCATCACTTCCGGGACTCTGGGACGGGAGTTATAGTTTGATGACATGGTAAATCCATAGGCCCCTGCGCTGAGTACGGCAAGAAGAGAGCCTGAGGCAAGATCGGGCATGGGTCTGGATCTGGCAAGAAAGTCACCAGTTTCGCAGATGGGTCCTACCACGTCTGTTTCCTTGTAAGAGGGGGCGACTGTCTGTTGTACAGGCTTTATCTCATGATAGGCATCGTAGAGACTCGGTCTTCCAAGGTCGTTCATGCCAGCATCTACTATATAAAACCTTTTTGCGTCATTTTCCTTTACATAAAGGATCTTGGTAACAAGTACCCCGGCGTTGCCGCATATCGAACGCCCAGGCTCCACAATAATTGTCTGAGGCAGGTCTTTTGCCTCGTCTGTTATGGCAGAAATGTATGTCTGTGGTGCAGGCGGATTTTCATCCTTATAGGAGATGCCAAGGCCACCTCCTATGTCTATGAAGGAAAGACTTATACCCATCTTTTCGATTTGCACTACAAGTTCTTTTAGCCTTTTAAAGGCATCTATAAATGGGTCAAGTTCAACGATCTGGGAACCTATGTGGCAGTCGATACCTTTTATGGAAAGATGTGGATCCTTTAAGGCCAGGGCGTAAGCTTCAAGGGCCTGCTCTCTGGAAAGCCCGAACTTGTTTTTTTTAAGGCCAGTTGAAATATACGGGTGGGTCTTTGGATCTACATCGGGGTTGACCCTGAAGGCTATCGGTGCCCTTTGCCCAAGCTTTTTTGCCACCTTTGAAAGCTGTTGCAGTTCCTCCATAGACTCTATGTTGAACATGGCAATCGAGTTTTTAAGGGCATAGGCCATCTCTTCTTTGGTCTTTCCTACTCCGGAATATACGATACGGTTGGCAGGTATTCCTGCCTTTAATGCCCGATACAGTTCGCCGCCTGAAACGATATCTGCACCAGCTCCCAGGTTCCCAAGGCATGAAAGTACTGCAAGATTACTGTTTGCCTTAACTGCGAAACAGATCAGATGTTTTCTAGGTCCAAAACCCGTTTTATATGCATTGAAACGGTTTTTCAGATGGGCTGATGAGTAACAGTAAAAGGGAGTACCGACTTTCTTGGCTATTTTTGCTAGGCTTACGTCTTCACAGTACAATACTCCTTTTTTGTAAACAAATGGGTCCATAACAAGAGGTCCTTTCTATTTTACAACTATCGAAACCGTCTTCGATGGCCTGCTTTGATTTGGCGGATAGGAATCATCTATGGAAGTAACCCAATAGGTATATCGACCAGGGTCAAGAAGGGTTCTGTCAACAAAGAAGGACGTTGCAACTGGAGAAGAATTTAGCTGTATGATAATGCCAGAAGGGTCCTTTCTAAATATATAATACCCAATGATACCCGGTCTTCTAACCGGGCTCCAGCTAATCCGTATTCCATCCCTTGTTTTAGCAACCGATATGTTGGCTGGTGCCGGAATGTTTTGAAGCCCCCTTGCCTTTACCGTCACTGGCGGCGACATTGTTCCTTCAATATCTGTATCTATATAGTGAAAGATGGCAGCAACCTTGTAGCTAACAGTGCGATAGGTCCTTCTTATCTTGTCAAAAAAATGATTCTTATGTGTAGTGCCTGGAAGGGGTTGCCACTCATTTTCGTCACCAAAACGTCTATAGATTCTGTAGGAAAGCGGCTGGTCAAGGGGTTCACCATCTTCAAAGCTTGATGGGGCAAGCCAACTGAGTTCTACCCCATCTTCAAATACCTTAGCAGACAGGTTTACCGGGGCCTTTGGAGGACTGTGCCATGCAAAGGAGACCTTGTTTGAAAAGTCAGATACATTAAAGAGCCCTTTAACCGTTTTTACCTGATAGGTATAGTAAAATCCCTTCCTGACCGTGGTGTCTTCATAGACTATCTTTTTGCCAGGCTCTGGCTTTTTGTCGTATTTTATTATTATGGGTTTTTTATATTCTGGAGGACATTCAAGACATGCTGAATCCACAGGGATTTCAGCCTTAAATAATTGAAACTCTTTTATTTTTGAAAGCGGACTGCCATCATGATTTCTTCTCGGCACACTCCAGCTGAGTATGGCCCCGTCTTTGACTATTTTATACGAAAGGTCCTTTATGCGTTCTGGCCTGAGGGTCCCCGGGGGTACAGGGGCCCTTTTACGTCCACAGCCTTCAAGAACAAAAGAGACGGTTATCAGACAAAGGCAGAGGATAAGAGGTATCTTTTTCATGGGTAAACCTTGAATTCCTTAAGCCATCTTTTGGCATTGTTAAGCGCATCTTTCACCGGTTTATGTCCTGTGCCGCCTTTGCATCTCCTGGATGCAACAGAACCTTCCACGTCGATGATTTCCAAAACATCCCTTTCAATAAGAGGATGCAGTTTTTCCAGCTGGTGAAACTCCAGCTGATGAAGTTCCTTTCCCTCTGCAATACAGTCAGCCACTGCCTTGCCAACTACCTCGTGGGCCTGTCTGAAGGGCAGCCCCTTTTTTACAAGATAGTCTGCAAGATCAGTGGCAGTCAAAAAGCCTGTTTCTGTATCTTGGGCCATGCGCTTTGTGTCCGGACGCATATTTTCGATCAGGCCCGCCATCACTGCCAATGATGACGAGGTGGTGTCTGCAGCATCAAACAGCTGCTCCTTGTCTTCCTGCAGGTCCCGGTTATAGGTGAGGGGCAGGCCTTTCAGGGTGGTAAGTAGTGCCATCAGGCTGCCATAAACCCTTCCGGTCTTTCCCCTGACCAGCTCTGGCACGTCTGGATTCTTTTTTTGTGGCATGATGCTTGAGCCTGTACAGTATGCATCTGGAAGTTCCACAAAGGAAAACTCAGAACTCATCCACAGGATAAGCTCTTCGGATAGCCTGCTCAGATGCATCATTATTACTGACAGACAAAAGAGAAACTCCAGGGCAAAGTCCCGGTCTGATACTGCATCCATGCTGTTTTCGCTTACCTGTTCAAATTCCAGTTCCTTGGCCGTCATTTCCCTGTCTATGGGATAACTTGTGCCTGCAAGGGCAGCACTTCCAAGAGGGCAGACATTTACACGTTTGAGACAGTCCTTTAGGCGTTGTCTGTCCCGTCTGAACATCTCAAAGTAGGCGAGCATATGATGAGAGTAAAGAACGGGTTGGGCCTTTTGGAGGTGGGTAAAGCCAGGCATTATAACCCCCATATGGGTTTCGGCCTGTGAGATAAAGGCCTTCTGGAGCCTTTCAAGGAGTTGATCAATCTTGAATATTTCATCTCTTACGTAGAGCCTAAAGTCAGTGGCTACCTGATCATTTCTGGACCTGGCTGTATGAAGCCTTCCTCCTGCAGGGCCAATAAGATCGGTAAGGGCCTTTTCTATATTCATGTGGACATCTTCGAGATCCTTTTTCCAGGAAAAATCCCCAGCTTCAATATCCCTGAGGATCTTTTTAAGCCCTTCTATTATGAGTTGACTGTCTTTTTGGGCAATTATGCCCTTTTGTCCAAGCATCCTGGCGTGAGCAATGCTTCCTCTGATGTCCTGGCTGTACAGACGCCTGTCGTAACTTACAGATTCGGTAAAGTCCTCTACAAGTTTTTCCGTAGGTTGCTGGAACCTACCTCCCCACAGTTTAGCGGTCTTTTTTTTCGGGTTCTTCATGATGATGGCTGCTTGAGCAAATTTTTAATCAAAAAAGGCAGAAGCCTGTTTCACTTCTGCCTTTTTATATTTTTATACGATTCATGTAAACCCCAAACGGGTCTACTTTTTATAAGTTTGTATTACGTTCCCATTTCCCAAGAAGACAAATACTTTTTTTGTTCTTCTGTAAGAGAGTCAATGGATATGTCCATTGAAGAGAGTTTTAGCCTTGCAATCTCTTTGTCTATTTCCTTAGGTACGCCATATACCTTTTTTTCCAGTTTTTTGCCCATTTTTACCATATACTCTGCACAAAGGGCCTGGTTGGCAAAGCTCATGTCCATAACACTTGAAGGATGACCTTCAGCTGCGGCAAGGTTAATCAGTCGCCCTTCACCTAATACGTAGACGCGCCTTTGGTTTTCAAGCAGATATTCTTCAACATAAGGCCTAATTGTGCGCTTTGCCTTTGTTACCTTGTCCAGTGCTTCAAGATCAAGTTCCACATTGAAGTGTCCCGAGTTGGCTACAATGGCGCCATCTTTCATGCGAAGGAAGTGCTCCTGCCTGATAACGTGTATATTGCCTGTTACTGTACAAAAGAAATCACCTACTTCTGCTGCCTCTGCTATGGGCATGACCTCAAAGCCGTCCATAACAGCTTCGAGGGCGCGGATTGGGTCAACCTCTGTGACAATAACCCTGGCACCATGACCTTTGGCCCTCATGGCCACACCTTTTCCGCACCATCCGTATCCACACACAACAAAGATTGAACCTGCAATGAGTCTGTTAGTGGCCCTTATGATTCCGTCTATGGTTGACTGACCAGTACCGTAACGGTTGTCAAAAAGGTGTTTTGTATCCGCATCGTTTACTGCAATGATGGGATAGTGCAGCACCCCTTCCTTGGCCATGGCCTTGAGCCTGATGACGCCGGTGGTTGTCTCCTCCGTTCCGCCAATGATCTTGTCTAGCAGATCTTTTCTCTCTGTGTGAAGGGTGGATACCAGATCGGCCCCGTCATCCATTGTAATCTGAGGGTCTGCGGCTATTACTGCCCTAAGATGTTCATAATAGGTGTCATGGTCTTCTCCCTTTATGGCAAAGACCGGGATCTTATCATGCACTACCAGGGAAGCAGCGACATCATCCTGCGTACTTAGGGGATTTGAGGCACAAAGATAGACTTCGGCCCCTCCTGCTTTAAGTGTTTGCATAAGCGCGGCTGTTTCCGTGGTTACATGAAGGCATGCACCGATCCTGATGCCTTTAAGGGGCTGCTCCTTTGAAAATCTTTCTTTTATAAGATTTAACACAGCCATGCTCATGGCTGCCCATTCGATTCTTAGTCTGCCAGAGTCGGCTAATGCCTCGTCTTTGATATGGTAGTTCATTTTTTCCTCCAATCCTTACAGGCCTGCCTGTTCCTTCAAGGTGTCGACCATGTCGAGTTTTTCCCAGGTAAATTCCGGCTCCATTCTGCCGAAGTGGCCGTAAGCCGCGGTTTTTTTGTAGATAGGCCTTCTGAGGTCTAAATAGTTTATTATGTCCTTGGGCTTAAAACTGAAATTTTTCTTTATAAGCTCTACTATCCTGTCCTGAGAGATTTTCTCTGTGCCATAGGTACGCACGTTGATGGCAAGGGGTTCGGTTATGCCAATGGCATATGCAACCTGTACCTCGCACTCATCTGCCAGACCGGCAGCAACGATGTTTTTTGCAACATACCTGGCCATATAGGAAGGTGAGCGGTCAACCTTTGTTGGATCCTTGCCGGAGAAGGCTCCGCCTCCGTGGTGGCCCCTTCCACCATAGGTGTCTACTATTATTTTTCTTCCTGTGACACCACAATCTGCAAGGGGACCTCCTACGACAAATCGCCCTGTGCTGTTTATAAAGTATTTTGTGTTTGATGTAAGGTGTTCAGGTTCTACTACCTTTTTAATGACCTCCTCAATAACAGCCTCTTCCACCTCCTTATGGGTAACATCAGGGGTGTGCTGGGCAGCTATAACAACAGAGTGGACAGAAACAGGCCTCCTGTCCTTGTACTCTATTGTCACCTGGGATTTGCCATCTGGACGCAAGAAGGGGATTACCCCGCTTTTTCTGACCTCTGCCAGCTTTTTGGCAAGTTTATGGGCATACCATATTGGCATGGGCATGAAATCAGGGGTTTCGGTACACGCATAACCGAACATGAGTCCCTGATCGCCGGCTCCAATATCATCATCCCTGTCAACTCCCATTGCAATGTCAGGCGACTGTTTGTCAATGCTGATAAGTACTGCGCAGGTCTGCCAGTCGAATCCCATGCTTGAGTCTGAATAGCCTATCTCCTTTATGGTACCCCTTACTACCTTGGGCATATCAACGTAGCTTTCAGTGGTGATCTCACCGGCAATAAGGGCAAGCCCGGTCGTGACCAGGGTTTCACAGGCCACCTTTGCATAGGGATCCTTGGCAATAATGGCGTCAAGGATTGCATCTGAAATCTGATCGGCAACCTTGTCTGGATGTCCTTCGGTAACAGATTCAGAGGTAAAAAGAAAGTCTGGCATCATATCGGAAAGTCCTCCTGTGGAATGGATACATGGCAGCTTAATATTTTGAGTATGCAGCCATAAAAAAACCGGCTTTTGCCGGACATTTTAAAATTAAAAAATGGCGGAGAGGGTGGGATTCGAACCCACGGTACACCTTTCGGCGTACACTCACTTAGCAGGCGAGCACCTTCAGCCTCTCGGTCACCTCTCCTTAAAAATTTGGCGGAGGGAGTAGGATTCGAACCCACGGTGCCCGTGAGGGCACAACGGCTTTCAAGGCCGCCGCCTTAAACCACTCGGCCATCCCTCCAACAGGTACAACCTTTTGGCTAGTAAGACCTCTAATTTAATGAGGTATTAATCTGGAGTCAAGAACTGAAACCGTGTTATTAATCTTGTTTAGGGTAATGCAGGAAAAAATCAAAATGGTACAGAGAGTGACAAATCTAGTGTAGTATATTTCAGGTGATTTGGGATAAAAAGGTCTGACAGCCAGGGAACAATATAAAGATGGGAAAAAATCCAGTGATAATTGCAGTTGGTGGTGGAAAGGGAGGAGTAGGCAAAAGCCTTATATCTTCAGGTATAGCAACGGCCCTTGCACTCAAGGGACAATCAACTGTTTGTGTGGACCTTGATCTTGGGGGTGCCAACCTTCATACCTTTTTTGGACTCCGTACTGCAGAACGTGGCATAGGAGATTTCATCTTTCGTCCTGATTCTCGTAATCTTGTGGATTATAGTATCAAGTGCCAGGTGCCAAATCTGAGCCTGATTCCTGGAAGCGGATTCATTCCCGGAATAGCAAATCTTTACTATTTCCAGAAATTAAAGATACTAAGGGCCCTTAAAAAGCTGGAGTTTGATTTTGTGGTATTAGACCTTGGTGCTGGTACCAGCTACAATGTTATAGATTTTTTTTCTATAACCAGATCTGGCATAGTGGTGACCAATCCCGAACCCACAGCTGTTCTTAATGCCTATGAATTTATAAAAAACGTACTTTTCAGAATATTTACAAGGAGTTTTAAGCAGGGCCACATTGCCCTTGAGATAATAGAGGCTCACAAGTTTGGAGAGAATCAGCAACAAGGTTCCTCTGTCAGGGATCTTGTGGAACAGTTATGCCAAGTCGACAGAGAGGCAGCGGCGATTGTGCAGGGAATATGTCAGGAGTTCAAGCCCTGTCTTGTGCTGAATGCAGTTCGTTCTCTAAGACATAGTAGTGCCATAGCCTCTAATCTTATAGACATATGCCGCAATTTTCTTGATATAGAGCTCAGGTACCTGGGAGCCGTCCCCAGGGATCAGGTTGTCTGCAAAGAGCTTGTAAAACTAAGGAACGTGATGATTTCTAGACCCGATTCCCAGGCGGCAAAGGCAATTTCCAAGCTTGCTGAAAGGTGCAAGTCCGGTTTTGCCGAACAGGATCTTTCCCTTGACTCAGAAGCTGTTGAACAAGAATCTTCTTACCATTCGCAACACGGATCTGATTCCACAGGAACAGAGAAGGGTGATCTTGCAAAGATGCTTCAGCGGTTTTTCCTCGAGCTTGGAAAGGACGGGAGTAAGGAGGAATTTTACAATCAGGACAGCCGGAACTATGGTAAAAGGGATTTTTCGCCTTTTGACCTTATAGAGATAAGACCGCGGTTGGAGCAGAGCCTTTTGACACCTAGTTTTTCAAGGAAGGTAAGCCTGAATCTTGAAAATTTTGATGTTCCTGATTCCCTTCGCCAGCTTATTGTTTTCATATCGGAGCTTACTCACCTGGAAAAAGGGCTTGCGGAAAAGGACAAGGTGGTACTTGGTGCCACGGCTCCTGAAGTAGCTGATGCCTGGTTTAAGACAGGACTCATCCTAGTTGAAGCAGGCCAGTTCTCTACTGCCTTACGCTCCTTTGACAGGGCATTTCGTCTAAAAGATGGTTTTGTCCATGCCCTTAACAATGCCGCCTGTTGCTTCATGGCTCTTGGACAGATGGAAGAGGCTTTGTCTCGCCTGACAACGATTGATTCAAGAAGTTTGAACCTGGAGGAATCCTTCAAGGATGCGGTCGATCTAAACAAGGCCGTATGTTTGTTTGGTTTAGGAAGACATCATGATGCACTGAAGATTTTAACAGGCCTGGAAGGGAAGGGGCTTGAGCCGGAAAAAGTAACAGAGCTTAAGGCCCACTGCCTGTATTATCTGGGTGAATTCAAAAAGGCCTCTGATATTTGGCAAAAAAAAGATGATGATATTGCCATGTTCAACAGGGCAGTAGCTTTAACAGAGCTAGGGGATTACGCCCAGGCCTTGCAGGCTCTTGACTTGTTTATACGGTACAACAAGACTGATAGCCATGCGTACAGTCTTATTTCCGTATGCAGGTTTGGTCTAGATCAGATGGAAGAGGCCATGGAAAGTCTTGAAAGGGCGCTTGTTCATGAACCGTTTAACGTGACACTGCGTGCGCTTATGGCATATTATTCTTTTAAGGCCGGTCAAATGGACAGGGCCCTCAAGGAGGCAGATGTCATAGCCAGGCTCAGACCATCTAATCCGAATCTTATTGAATTGGTATCAGAAATAAAAAGGGGCTTTGTATCCTAGGCAGCAGCAGGGAGGAAAAATTTTTCTTTTATCCTTGCAGAGTGTGAAAAAGTTTTCCTATAAAAACGGCAAAGGCCTATTTTGGGTAAGTCTGGCAATAGATTTTATTGCCACCATGACTGGAGATCTGGAATATCTTTTGCGCTATCATTAAGGAAAGCTAAAGGGGAGGAAAGAGATGCGAAAGGCAAACAAGGATGGCAACATCCTGGATCGCTTTGAGATTCTTCATGAACTTGACCAAGAAAGTTTTGAGAGGGAACGCAAGAGAATAATTGAAGAGGAGATTTCCAAATATCCTCTACATGTGCAGGAAAGGTTGAGGCGTTTCCAGTGGACCCTGGATATGAAGCGCAAAAAGTGCAAAAATGCCCTAGAGGCCTGTTTCATGTTTCATGAGATGCTGATGAAACAGGTTTACGGTGAAAATGGTCTATTGGAAAGTCTTCAGAAGTTGTTAGAGGCCAGCACCGATTTGAAAAAAGTCGCTGCCTCTAATAAATCTGCACATATTGAAGCTAGAGGGATGGATCAAAAAGATTCTTTTATTCCAACCAAGGTATTTGAGCTAAAGAAATTTGCAGAAAAAAGAGCTCAAGGCCCAGGCCCTTCAAGGCTGTCCCGCGGCTAAAATGCTAATCTGGTAAATTTTTTCTATTTCGATAAAGGAGAAACAAAAGATTCTGCATCTGTCACCATTCTGGCCTTTTTCATACGGGATCGTGTAAGATATAACTGAAGCGATTGTTCATTTGTTGGACAAAAGGCAGGTTTTTGCCAGTCTTACATTGGTGCGTAAGGGCTAGAAGACTGTGAGACAAGAGTGATAGAGAATCCACTTCTTACAACGGGCCTGTTACTATTTTTTGGTTATTGGGGAGGCCGTTTGGCAAATCGGTTATCTCTGCCTAGAATTAGTGGCTATCTCCTTGTTGGCTTAATATTTAGTCCATCAGTGTTTCACATTCTTCATGTGGAGACAGTCAACCATAGACTACACTTTATAAATGATATTGCCCTGTCCATTATAGCCTACAATGTGGGTGGCAGTCTGGATGTTAGAAGTCTTAAGGGGCTTGGACGAACAATCGGTTATATAACCTGGTTTCAGGCACTAGGGGCCTTTGGGGTAACATTTATGGTGTTGGTTGCCACCCTAAGATTTTTCCCTGGATTTTCTTCGGGCCCTTTTGCAAATTTGACAATCTGGCTTTCTGTATCCTTGATAATAGGTGCAATTTCGGCTGCTACAGCGCCAGGTGCTGTCCTTGCGGTGATTTCCGAAGTCAAGGCCAAAGGTGAATTTACTAATATCTTGCTAGGCGTGATAGCCCTGGATGATGCTCTTACCATCATCTTCTTTTCCATAGCAGGTGCAGTTGTGCAGGCCATGTTGGGAGTGGAATTTGCAGGACGCAACCTTCTTTTGGTTCCTTTTTACGAGATAGGAGTGTCAGTAGGACTGGGTGTCCTTGCAGGTCTTGTGCTTGTCTATACAGGTGTGGTAATAGAAAGAACCGAGGCCATGTTGATGGTGGTACTTGGAGTGCTGTTGTCCGTTTCTGCAATAGCTGCAATGGTGCATGCCTCTTCTCTTTTGTCTGCCATGACCCTAGGGTTTGTTGTGGTCAATCATAAACCAGCACACCAGAGTTTTTTCCGGGTCTTGGAACCCTTGGAGGATGCGGTCTTTGGTCTTTTTTTTACCCTTGCTGGCGCCCATATGGATCTTGCAGTAATAAAATCCGCAGGCCTTCTTGCCCTGGTGTTATTGGTGGTCAGAATGATAGGAAAGCAGATTGGTGTATGGGTAGGGGCCAAGGTTGCAAGGGCACCTGAAACTGTAAAAAGATATCTCGGCCTGGCCCTTTTTCCCCAGGCTGGGGTTACTATAGGTTTGGTTCTGTTGGCTCAGGATCTTTTGCCAGAAGAAGTTGGAACTATTGTGGTCAACGGAATGATAGGCTCTGTAATCTTAAACGAGTTCATAGCCCCTGTACTTTTGCATCATTGCCTCAAAAGAGCAGGACAGGTGCCAGAGTTTTAGGAGGATTTCCATGGTTAAGCTGGTAAATGTTTTGGATAGCTTGCCAAACTATGAATATGTAACAGTCAGTCAGGACATGCCTATAAAAGATCTAAAAAAGATAGTCAGGGAGCATCCAGGGGTAAGGAGTATCTATGTTACAGACAAGGAAGGACGGGTGTTGGGTGAGCTGTCCATAGGTGCATTAATAAAAAATATCAGTGCCAAAAGGCGCTGTTCTTCCAGAATTAGCACAAGGGAACTTTTGTCATGTCTTACATGCAAGAGCGCGTCAGACATAGTGGATAGAAGACTTGTCTATGCCAGTCCAGACGAGGATATTGAAAGGGTTCTCGATCGCGCTTTGAAATACAACATTAAAGAAATGCCAGTGGTAGACGAGTCGGGCAAGTTGCTAAAAAATATATCTGTGCTTGATCTCCTGGCAGTCTTGGACGACAAAGATTAGTAGATGCAATAATTTTCAGTTTGAAAGCCTCTACAGTTCATTTGTCGGACTTCCTGTCTCTAAAGTCTGCAACATATGCCTGAACCGGCCAATCTTTTGAATCCCAGTCGCTTGCCCAAAGTACCCTGAGTCCACTTGGTGACGGTACTGCGTGAGACTCAAACAGGTATCTCTTTTTATACAGAGCATCCCCCTTGCTTGGTTTCATAGAATGCAGATGACAGATTCGTTCTGTTCTGGATCCGTCTAATTTTACAGCAACAACCTCATTCAGATATGGGGGATATTTTTCTTTCCTATTTTGGTAGGTAACATAAACCCAACCAGGGCGCTGAATAGCGCGTCCAGACGTATGAGATGCATATTTGTGGTTACAGACAAGGGTGACTTTTCCATCTGAAAGCCTGCGTTTTATCACCTTTCCTGAATAGGGACCAGATTTGGCAACCCCTGCAATTATTTCGTCACCGTTCTGATCAATCTGGGTATCAAAATGGCTTGGAAGCCCCTTTGCTCTTTCTGTAAATATAATTGAACCATCGGATACCTTTCGTACCTGGACCCTGTCACTTCCTTGACCAAAATCTCCTACAATAACAAGGTAGTTGCCGTAGGGTGAAATTGTACAGTTACTGATCTTTGTGTAGTTGTTAACATCAATGTCAGGACCTTTTTCTCCTATTTTTATATTCACCACAAAGATTACCTTGTGTCCATCGCTTTTTCTTGTTGCCAGAATTGCCACCCTTGCCTCATCCCAGGCAAAGTTGCCTTCACCGTTGCCAAAGGAACATCCTGAATAGTTGTTAAGTGGAACCTTTATCTTAACAGAGTCATTTAGGACATCCCAGTCGCCAACGCCATCACTCGACACAAAATGCATTATGGTAGGCCTGGTATAACTCCAGCGGACACGTCCTGGCAGCCGACTTCTTTTAAAAAGTGGTCTGTAGGTCCTGCCGTCAAGAAATAGATTGTCACATCTGTCTAGGAATATAAGAGACTCATCCGCATTCCAAGGCTGTCGCTTTGAATAGCCGTGTCTTTCCTGCTTTTCAGGCCAGTTGCCTATGATAGAGCCATCTCTGGTTATTATAGGAGAGTCCGGATCTGCCACTATGCGTGTTATTGCTGTGCCAAAGGCGTGATCCGTAATGGCTGAAAGGTAGTCTGGTTTGTTATCAAGTGCAGGCCATTCAAGTGATAGGTCGGTTCTTAGATTACAATTAAAATCAGAGCCGGCAAAATTTTCATGAGCATATTTTATGTATTCTACATGCAGAATTGGCGGCCTTGTGTGAAAGGCCTCAGCAGTTCTGGTGCCAGAACCGGTTATGATAAATACGATGGCATTGCCTGGTGTCCAGTTTTTTTGAGCAATAATCTCATTTAAAATCGGGCTTAGGTCTGGACTTCTTTGTTCATAAGATCTTTCACCTATTAGAGTCCATTCTCTGGGGCTCCAGGATATCTTGTTTCTGGTTGCAGCACGGCCAGATATATCAAAAGAAGTCTTGGAGAAGGCCTGGGCGTTGGTGCTTGCCTGCCCTGTTATCAAAAGCGAGGAAGGACCTTTGCTTTTTTCATCCACTTGGAACTGAAGATATGACGAGACAACCTTTGCACCTTTAGGTAAAGGAATATTGATAAATCTTAATCCAACA
>JAMOVK010000159.1 GCA_027067775.1 Deltaproteobacteria bacterium | reverse complement strand
TGGTCAAGCCTTCCATGTAAACGGCGATGGTCAACCGGTAGAATGGGCAGTAAAGATGAAAAGGATGCCGGATGATGGTCTTATGTCTGCGTTAATCAACAGGGATGAGGTTACCAAAAGAGACATAGAGGAAATATGTCATATCCTGGCCCCGTTTTATGAAAAGGCAAAAGCCAAGGAAGACAAGCTCTATCTTGGCAGTATTGATGTTGTGCGTGAAAACTGTGAAGAGAATTTTATACAGACAGAATCATTCATTAACAAAGCCCTTTCAAAAGATACCTTTGAGCAGATAAGGACCTATACCAGAGATTTTCTTTCCAGGAATCAGGCCCTGTTTGAAAAACGTCAAAGACAGGGATGGATTGTAGAAGGTCATGGGGACCTGTATTCTGCAAATATATGTTTTGACAGAGAAAAAAACAAAATCTACATATTTGACTGCATAGAATTTAACGAACGATTCAGATATGGAGACGTTGCAGTGGATGTAGCGTTTCTTGCCATGGATCTTGATTTTCTCGGTCTTTGTGATCTGTCGGCATATTTTATAGAAAAATTCAGGACAGAAATGAAGGATGAAGACCTGTGTCTGCTGCTTGATTTTTACAAATGCTACAGGGCCTACGTGCGGGGCAAAATAGGATGCTTTACCTGGGCATCACCTGAAGTCGATAAAGAGACAAGAGAAACTTCCCTGAAAATGGCCAAACGTTACTTCCAGCTTGCGCTAAGATATGCAGGAGGGATCAAGTCGACACCGACTCTTTACGTATTCCTTGGCCTTTCCGGTACTGGCAAGTCCACCATTGCAAGGGCCTTTGCCGAGAAAAAGAAAATCTCATGGTTCAACTCGGATATTGTAAGAAAGGAGCTGGTTACAGGTATTCCTGCCCACGAAAAAAGACTAGAGCCTTTTGGTCAAGGAATATACAGTCCAACCTTTACTGAAAAGACCTACAGGGCCCTTTCCAGACTTGCAGGACAGGAGTTGATAATTGGAAAGGACGCCATAGTTGACGCCACTTACCTAGACAAAGAAAAGAGGGAACAAATTGCAGGGCTTGCAAAGGCATGCGGAGCAAAACTGGTCTTCATCCATTGCACCTGTCCAGATGAGATTGCCATAAAACGCATGTCAAAGCGTCTGGAAAGTTCTGATACCGTTTCTGATGGCAGGAAGGAGATTTTTGAAAAGCAGCAAACAATTTTTAGGCCTCCTCAATCGTCAGAGGCAGATCAGATAGTCCAGCTTGACACCTCTGACAGCGTGGAAAGGGTGCTGGAACGGCTCGAGATCCTTCTGTCTGACCGATCTTATGGGTGACTATTGGCCTCTAGACCAGCTAGAGGACCTGAAAAAAAGGGGGCTGTTTAGAACCCTTACAGATACAAGGCCTGCTGGACATGGAAAGGTGCGTATTGGCAATGACCTGTTTATAGACCTTTCATCGAATGATTATCTTGGCCTAAGCCACCATCCCTTTTTGAAAAGGGCTGCCCATGATGCCATTGAACAGTATGGCCTTGGTGCCAGGGCATCAAGGTTGATGAGCGGAAACCTAGATCTCTATGGGAAACTTGAAGGGGCTCTGGCACATCTGAAATCTACAGAGACAGGGCTTGTATTTGGAAGCGGCTATCTTTGCAACCTGGCTGTGATGAGCGCTCTCGCAGGGCCGGAAGACTGCATCATTCTGGACAGACTTTGCCATGCAAGCATTGTTGATGGTGCGCTTCTTTCAAGGGCAAGAATCAAGAGATTTCGACACAACAGCACAGACCATCTTGTACAGCTTCTTGAAAGATCGTACAAAAAATACAAAAGGATTTTGGTGGTTGCTGAAAGTGTCTATTCTATGGATGGTGACCTGTGCCCTGTTGGGCAGCTCGTTAAAATTACAAAAAATTTTAGTGCCGTTCTTGTTGTGGATGAGGCCCATGCCGTTGGCGTTTTTGGAAAACACGGTGAGGGACTGGTTGAAAAAGACAGCAGCCAGAAACCAGACATGGTAATTGGAACATTTGGAAAAGCCCTTGGCGGCTATGGAGCCTTTTGCTGTTGTGCAAAAGGGATCAGAGACTATCTCGTAAACAAGGCAAGGGGGCTGATCTATTCTACAGGTCTTCCACCTTCTGTTTTGGCATCAAACCTTTCAGCCCTTGATCTGCTTCCAGAGCTTGAAGGGGAAAGAAAGAGACTCTTGTCCATGGCTTCAAATCTCCGCCGTTTCATCAAGGATGACCTCGGCCTTAAAACCCTGGGCAGTTCCCAGATAGTACCGCTTTTGATTGGAGATGTGAAAAGGACTCTAGAGCTTGAGCGCCACCTCTTTAACCAGGGGATATGGGCAAAGGCCATCAGGCCCCCTACTGTACCAGAAGGCAGTGCCAGAATACGCTTCTCCCTTTCTGCATCCCATGGAGAAGAGGTTCTCTCCATACTAAAGGAAAGCCTTTTGACCTTTTTTAAAGGATAGATGGAACCTTTTACTTATATTGACAAGGGTACGGGAAGAGCACTTTTGATCCTGCCAGGATGGGGTTTCCATCCCTTTGTAATTGATCCTGCACTATTGAATTTTGATCTTGTGATACCCAGCAGGCCTCTTTTAAATCCTCTATTTTTAGTTAATCAAGTCAATCAAATAATCAAAAAAAACAGCTCTAAAGAATTAAACATGCTTGGGTGGTCCCTTGGGGCAAGACTGGCCCTTGATACCGTTCTAGCTGCACCACAGTTGTTCAAAAAAACCGTGCTTGTATCACTGCCAAGTCCCTTTGATAAAAAGGTTATCGCTGAAAAACACGAACAACTTGAAAAAGACCTGAACAAGGCGCTTAAGGGGTTTTACATGTCTGTTTTTCAAGACAATATCAAGGCATACAAACGGTTTAAAAAAGAGCAGGAGGGCCTGTGTCTGTCTTTTTGGACAAAAGAAAGTCTGGTGGAAGGCTTAGAGATACTTGCACGCCCTTTGCCGCAAGGGATAGAAAACATAAGAAACCTTTTGATAATTCACGGCACAAGGGACACTATCTGCCCAATAGGCAGGCTGCCAGCACTGTCAAAAGAAAACAAGCAGAAAACAGTGATACTTGACTGCGGACATGCGCCTTTTTTGATACAAGACTTTTATGATGCAATCAACAAACTGTAAAAAGGATCTTATCAAACGCTCTTTTTCCAAGGCAAGTGCCACCTATGATACCTTCAGTCATCTGCAAAAAGAGGTCAACCTGCATCTCTTATCCCTTGTGCCCCAAGGGGCCTTTAAAAGGGTACTGGAGATTGGCTGTGGCACAGGTAATTTTACCAAACAGCTTGTTGCCAGCAGGAATATCGACCGTATTCTGGGAATAGACCTCTCTTTTGACATGTTGATCAAGGCCGAGGAAAATCTCCGGCAAACTACTACAGAATTTTATCCTATTTGCTGTGACGGCGAGCATATCTGTTTGAAAACCGAAACAAAGTTCGACCTGATAGTATCTGCAAGCTGCATGCACTGGTTTCAGAATCTTCCCGGCAGCCTTGAGAGTATTTGCAAAAACCATCTGGCACAAAATGGTCATATTGTCTGTGCACTTTTTGGAAAAAGGACTTTAGTAGAACTGGAACAGGTTATAAAAACCCTCTATGGAAAAAAGGATTTTTTTCTACCAGCGTCTGACTTTCCTACTAAGACGGAAATACAGGGCTTGTTAAAGGATATATTGAAGGATTTTTATGTAGAAAGTGTCACTATAGAAAGAAAATACCCAAATCTTATGGAACTGCTGCTGGCATTAAAAAAGACAGGAACTGCTACGCCAGCAGGTGCTCGCCCGATTTTTTACTCAAAAGGAACCATAAAAGAGGCTGACAAGATTTACAGAGATCTTTTTGGTTCAATTCGTGCAACCTATCAGGTGATCTTTTTAAGAGCACAGGGATAAACTGCTTGCTAATGTAGATGTCTCAATATGTTTTCCAGGTGATGTCTAAGTTCCGGATCCTGGATTGACTCAAGAAGTTCAAGTTCCTTTTCAGTTAGCTTTTTACTGGTTGATCCCTTTAGATGCACATCCTTTTTGTTTCTATTTTTACGCTTTGTATCAAAGGGTTTGGTAATTTTTCGAACCGAATCAACATCGGCAACTACAAATTTGAGCCTAGAAAGGCGGGCACGGTCAGGCAATACAGAATTGATTTTTTCCACCAAAGATACTGACTCATATGAAAGCTGTTGCATCCATATGCTATCTGAAACAGCAATCACCAGGCAGTCAAGATCCTTGAAATACCAGGGATGAGCAGCCGATGCCACAGGCCTTCCTACTATCTCTTCCCATTTTTGCCATATGACTCGTCTTGGGAAATAGACATGCCAGCGTCTGCCTGGAACAACAGATCCCAAAATGGTTCGAAAAGAGTCAGTGTCAGTCCTTTTGTTCTTACTAGCCAAGCGCCTTTTTGACCTCTTCTAGTCTGCCCTCAATCAGGTTTCTTATCTCCTTAAGCCTGTCGGGGGTGTTTGCTTCAAATCTTAACACAATGACAGGCTGGGTATTTGAGGCCCGGATAAGCCCCCAGCCGTCATCAAATACCACCCGTGCCCCGTCCACATCTATTACATCGTATCCATCGGCCTTCAAAGATTCCTTGACCTTGTCAACCAACACGAACTTGTGTTCCTCAGAACAATCCATTCTTATCTCAGGAGTAGAAACCGTTTCAGCAAGGCCATGAAGTAGCATGGACAGGCTTTTGTTCTCTTCGGCTAG
>JAMOVK010000158.1 GCA_027067775.1 Deltaproteobacteria bacterium | reverse complement strand
TAAAGAAATAAAGGGTCACCACAGAATGGCCTTTGTGTTTCCAAAAAGTCTTGACTGTAACCTTTTAAGGGCCATAAAGACTATTGTTTATCTGTGCGATACAGTCGTGGTACGATGGACGCCTAGACAGTCTTTGGCAATCAAAGGTGCAATCAGGGGGCTAAGTCAGGAAGAAATTGCCGCTTCTTGGCCAGGAGGGCGTATCAGTCAACAGGCTGTTGCACAGCACCTTTCTCGGGCAGGGTGGTATGGTATTGAAAAGGGCCTTTCTTTTTTCAGAAAGGCCATGAACAAAATACATACTATTTAACTTGTATTGCTATACTTAAAGCTCTAAAGCTTGTTTAGAGGCCTCCAATGGATAAAGCTTTCTTTTTTCTTCTTGTTACATTGGTGTTTGGGCATATACTTGGAGATTTTCTTTTCCAGACCACAAAAGATGTCCAGAACAAGCATAAGTTTAAGATACTTTTAAAACATTCTGCCACAGTGGGTTTTCTTTCCTATGTTGTTACTGGTGTTCCAGGCTGTTGGCCAATAATGGTATTGGTTGCAGCGGCCCATTTTTTAATAGACCTTGGAAAGGCGATTGCCAAAAGATTCTGGCAAAAACAGGAGCTTTTCCTCTTTTTCCTGGATCAGGCAGCGCATCTTCTTAGCATGGTTCTTATTTCCTGGGCACTTCTTGGTTATTGCCCTTCTATGTGTTCGAAAGTGTGGTGGTCAGATAAGATAGGCCTGTGGTATCTCAAAGCAGTGATCACTATAGGGGGATTTATCCTGTCCGTAAGGGCAGGGGCCATGATTATGGAGATGGCTGTGCGTCCTTTTCTCTTGCAGTTAAAAAGAGACGGTTTTGCTCCACGAAATGGCCTTGAAAATGGGGGACGTTTTATAGGTCAGCTTGAAAGGGCCCTTATTTATCTTTTTATCCTGGCGGGACAGCCAGGCGCAACAGGCTTTCTCATTGCTGCCAAATCCATCTTACGCTTTGGTGAAATAAAGGATGGAGAGAACCGAATGGAGGCAGAATATATCATCATTGGAACACTTATGAGCTTTTTTCTTGGACTTCTTATTGCTTTTGGAGCACAAAAACTTTTACAGCTTTGTTAACTACTAGCATCATGGTTTTTTAATGTCATATTTCTTCATCTTGTACCTCAACACCCTTTCACTGATTCCAAGAAGGTCTGCAGCCTTTGTCTGCACCCATCTTGCCTTTTCAAGAGCCTTTGTAATTTCTTGTCTCTCTATTGCCTCTAATTTGGCCTGAAGATTTTCTGGGACTTCTTCCTTAACAACTGTTTCTAGGTGAATGTCTGAAGCCTTTATCGTATTTGAACGGCACAGTGTCACGACCCTTTGTATGGTATGTTCAAGTTCCCGTACATTTCCTGGCCAGCGATATTTTACAAGTTTGTCCATGGCAGCATCTGAAACCGTCACAGGTCTAGGTGCATATTTTTTTACAAAAAATTCAACTAGCTCTGGAATGTCTTCTTTCCTCTGGCGTAACGGTGGGAGTTCGATTTCAAAAACATTCAAGCGGTAATACAGATCCTCTCTAAATGTTCCCTGTTTAATCATATCCTTGAGATTCCTGTTTGTTGCAGAAATCACCCTGACATCCACCTTGTGAGATTGGGTACCTCCAACCGGGGTGATTGTGCCTTCTTGAAGTACCCTGAGTAGCTTAGCCTGTAGCTGGATAGGCATCTCTCCTATTTCGTCGAGAAAGATGGTTCCTTTATCTGCAATGGCGAACATGCCCTTTTTATCTTTGTGGGCCCCGGTAAAGGCACCTTTTACATGGCCAAAGAGCTCGCTCTCAAAAAGGCTTTCTGGCAGAGCAGCACAATTAACTGTTATAAAGGGCCTGTCTCGTCTAGGACTGAGTTCGTGAATAAGACGGGCCATTAGTTCCTTTCCTGTTCCTGTCTCTCCAAAAAGGAGTACAGGCCATGAAGTAGGAGCCACTCTTCTGGCTATTGATATGGCTTCTTTTAAGGCGGGGCTGCTACCTACGTAGAGCCCAAAGTCTACAGGCAGTTCATGAAGACTTTCCGAGACCTCCTGTACGTCTTCCTCTATTTCAATCTCTTCAAGATGTTTTTCAACCTTTTTTAACAGTTCCTGGAGGTCGACTGGTTTCTCCAGAAAGTCAACGGCTCCAAGTTTCATGACCTTAACGGCTGTATCAACCGCACCGTAGGCCGTAATCATGATGACCTTTATCATGGGATTTGTCTGTTTGAGCCTTTCAAGTACCTCATCTCCGTTCATGTCGGGCATTCTGTGGTCCAAAAGGACTAATGGTATAAACTCATTTTCAAATAAAGACAGGGCCTCCTTTCCGTTACCTGCTTCAAGTACCTGAAAACCATGTTCTTCAAGAAAGTCTCTAAGGATTTGACGTTGAATAGGTTCATCGTCCACTAACAGTATTTTACTCATTTGTATCACCTGAAAAGAGTGTCACCTCTATGACGAGCCTGTTTTTTTCTATTCTGGCATTAATCTCTCCATTATGGGCCTTTACAATCTTTTTGCAGATTGCAAGCCCAAGGCCTGTACCTTTTGTCTTGGTTGTAAAGTAAGGCTCAAAAAGCTTTGACAAGTCCCTTTCATCTGGAATCTGGCCATCATTTGAAATTTTTATAACCACTGTTTCTGGTCCAGCCTGAAAAACTTCAATATCCAGGTTCCCTCCTTTATCCATGGCCTCCAAGCTGTTAACAAGTAGGTTTTCAAAGAGTTGTCGCAGAAGGTTAGGATCACCTTTTATCTTGTGGTTCTTAGATATTTTCATGTTGACCGATATGCCCTTTGTCTTTTTTCTGCTCTGAGCAGACAGGAGTGCATCTCTTAACATATCTTTTAGGCATACAGTCTTTTTATCTATTCTAGATGGCTTGGCATATTCCAGAAGACCGGAGACTATTGTTTCCGTTCTAGCAATCTCGTTTTTCATCAACTTTAAAAGTGCAACGTCTGATTTGGCAAATTTTGTTTCGTTCATAATGAGTCTTTGAATTCCCATGGAAACAGCGTTCAGGGGATTTCTTATCTCATGGGCTATGGTAGCTGCTGAACGTCCAAGGCTTGCCTCATGTTTTTCCATAAAGAGCTGTTTTTCAAATGCCTTGATTTTTTTTATGTAGTTTTTCTGATGCCTGTAAAGGACATATGTAACAAGCCCACCTGTGAGGAAGAGTATAACAGAAAAAAGTAGCAGCATGTGCCAGATGTGTTTTTGTTTTGTCTTAAGCCTTGATGCGTCCATGCCCAACAGAAGTACCTGATCCTTTGATATCTCAAATTCTACCTGTACCACAGGTCCGTCATCAGTGTTTAAAAGAATGGTGTTTTTGCTCTTGTTACATGTCTCAGGACATCCCCATCCGTTTTTTAGTCTGCACGCCTCCTCACGGGAGACAACCTTTGCATATTTGACACCTGACAGCTTAGTAATCTCCTTAAGGGTGTTTTCTAAGCTAATTTTCCTCTGTATCTCCAGAATATCAGTTGCATCAATACCAGTGATGATGCAGATATTGTCTTTACCTTCAGGACTAACGTAAATAAAAAGTTTTTGCTCGGAAAGCTGTACTAGCCCTTTGGCTGATTTGCAAAGGGGTTTAATGGGTAACCCTAGCCAGTCCTTTTCACTTTCAGTCACCTCATCTTTGGCCATGTTAATTATACTGACTCCAGCCAGTCCGGATTCTTTGGTAAAGGCCCATATCTCTTCTGGAGTAAACGGTTCAACGTTTTCAAGGTATCTGATAAACCGGGCCTGACTCTTTAAAAAAGAAGCAACGATTTTTCTGCTGGTGTTTTTTGCCTCAACGGCATTGTTGGCGTTTATCCTGATTATTTCTGCTGCAAGCCTTGCATGATCTTGGGCATCCTGTAAAAAGGCATGATTTATGTAACGTGTCTGCCATAGGGCGACACTTACAGATACCAAAAAAATGACAAGGAAGGCATAGATATTGGCCTTCCAAAGGCTTGGCAGGTCGGTTCTCTTTTTTGGGTTATCGTCTGCCACACCTGCCTCTGTGTCCATGTCTTTTGGATCCGTGTCCTTTCATAGCTCCAAGGGCCTTTCGGAGCCTTCTCTTCATGCCTGTAGAATCAAATTTTTCAAGTGGCTCGATTTTTTTGGCCTTCAATGTGGTACCTTGTTCATCTAAAAGCCACATTCTTACAGCGCTGTTCTTTTTTACGCCTTTTGTGTCTTGCAAAATGATTTCCTTTTTGGTGCCATCAAAGAAATCCAAAAGGGTTACAATACCAGAGTCAGGCTGAATCTTAAGTATTCTGCCTTCAACAAGTTCTGAAGCAGAAACAGGAAGGGCCTGTAACGCAATAAATACGACTGTCGCTAGGATCCCGATTTCGAATATTAAATCTATTATCTTTTTTTCCCTGTTTTTCTTCATGGCCTTATCATCTGTATCATGTCTATCAAAAATGATACCATAAGCTTATCCTATTGAAAAACAAGGAAGTATTCAGAAATATTCATATTGTTAGCCGCTTTGGATGTGTAGATATCGACAAAAATGTCGATTCTTAGACTTGAGTTGTCGAGGTTGCGTGTAGCGGTAAAATGTTTTGATAACCCGCTGCAATAAAAGAGATTTTTGGATAGCCCTTTTAGAGGAACAAATTTGATATAGTGAATAGTCTAAGAGAGGCAAGGACCAAGAGCGATCTTAGCCAATCTGCATTTTTACTAAATAGCCTCATTTCCTGGGCTGACTGCAGCCTGGTCAAAGGTTGCCATCTCTTTGTATATTTTCATGCCAGCCTCGATAAGGCCCATGGC
>JAMOVK010000157.1 GCA_027067775.1 Deltaproteobacteria bacterium | reverse complement strand
TCCCTACTCTTCTAGTTGAAGAACTTTCGCGACAAAGCGTACTTGCTCATGAGGCGTGGGTGAGAGCGCGCAAGGAGTCTAACTTTTCTATATTTTTACCCTTTTTTAAAACACTTGTCTCCCTTTCCAGACAAAAGGCCGAATACCTTGGATTCAGCCAAAGTCCATATGATGCCCTTCTTGATGAATATGAACAAGGGCTTACCACTAAGGAACTGGAGCAGCTTTTCTCTGGGCTGGTCTCACCCCTAAAGGCCTTGATGCAGGAAATATGTAGCAGGCAAGGGGACGTGAAGTCATTAAAGGGGAGCTTTCCTATCTCTGGTCAGAAGACCCTGGCCCAGATAGCTGCTGTAAAAATAGGTTTTGATATGTGCGCAGGCCGCATGGATACGGTAGTCCATCCGTTTTCCACCAAGATAGGCCCTGGGGATTGCAGAATAACATCCAGATGGAACAGACAAGACTTTACTGAAGGCTTCTTTGGAATATTACACGAGGCAGGACACGGGATATATAGCCAAAACCTACCGTCTGAATGGTATGGAACACCTCTTGGAGAATCGGTTTCCCTGGGTATTCATGAATCTCAGTCCAGATTTTGGGAAAATGTAATTGGAAGAAGCAGGGCCTTTTGGAGCCATTTTCTTCCCATTGCCAAGGGAATCTTTCCAGATCAGTTAGACAGCATGGAATTAAACGAGTTTGTACGCATTATAAACAAGGTTGAACCCTCCTATATCCGGGTTGAGGCAGACGAGGTAACCTACAATCTTCATGTGTATCTGCGATTTGTAATTGAAAAAGAGCTAATAGAGGGGAAACTGGAGCCAGAAGATATCCCAGACAGGTGGAATAATCTGTTTAAGGAGCTAATGGGGCTCGAAGTCACAAAAGACACCCTGGGATGCCTGCAGGACGTACACTGGTCTGGCGCGAGTTTCGGCTATTTCCCAACATACACCCTTGGCAACATCTATGCCGCCATGATTAGAGAGGCCTTGTTGAAGGAAATTCCGAAAATGGAAGAAATGGTTCAGGAGGGAAGCTTTGAGCCTATCTTAAACTGGCTAAATGAGAAAATACACATCCAGGGACAAAGGTTTGCCCCGTCTGAACTAATAAGACGTGTTACTGGGGAAAGGCCTTGTCCAGAACCGTTGATACGTTATCTCAAAGACAAGTTTGTTACTCTAATACCTAAATAATCCACCCATAACCAACGCCATGTTGCGTACCATTTTAACTGCCTATCGTCTTCATGAGCAAAGGAAGGCAGTTTGACCAGGAGGCAACTTTCACAGGCTGGGAAGGCAAGACAAGAGCTTCTAGATGAAGTGAAAATAAAAGAAAAAATTACACATCCAGATTTGACACTATTGCAGACCTTGCCAGTTCAAGCGAATAGATGGCCTTTTGAAAACTTTCTTTTACATTCAGAAGTCTTGGGATCAGCCACGGCCTCATGGTCAATGCAAAGGCCAACATTGCAATATTTAACCCACCATCCTTTTTGACACATCGGCCAACCACTGGCGGCAGAGACTGATCAAGCCTATCAGATATAGCCTTTACTGCCAGAAACGGGATATCGGCATCCCTACATATTTCCCCAAGATAAACTGCCTCCATATCCACCAGATGTGCATTGGTTCTGGCTTGGAGAGCCATCTTAGACTCTGTCGTTTCCATCACCTGGCTGGCAGTAAATAAAACACCTGGCCTAACCCTTACACCTGCAGATAAAAGCAGTCCATCAAGTCTTTGCTTCAAACCTGGCTCAGCCTGGACAACCCGCGACTCGCCCTTAATAACAGAGGGGCTGACTACATGGCCTGCTTCAAGATCCTCAACTAGGGCTCCGGCCACACCCAGATTTATCATGACACAGGAACCACACTCCAAAAGAAAATTCGCCCCTGCCCTTGCCCTTTCTGCACCTGGACCTGTGACAATCATCCAAAATATTTTACTGCCAATGCGTTCAACCTTGCATAAAAAGGAATTAGACCGGCTCCAGCCCTTTGAACCAAAAATAGAAAAGGCCTCCTGCTGCAAGGCAACAGGCAGGCCAACTATCCTTTCCATAAGAACAAGGAATGATAAATATTAGGAGTATAGAGCAAGTTCAAAACAGGCTAGGATTCACAAACGCCACCCCTCTACTTTTTAACCTGCTTTAACCTGTACTGATAGTACGCCTGTCTTATAGAGACATACGGATCAATTGCGGTTTCCTTAAAGCTTTCGTACTCTCCAAGCCGCAGGGATACATCATTTATCTTTCTAAAGGCCGTACGCCCCATGCTTTCCCAGGTGTCCATGAAATAGTTTGGAGGATACATAAAAGAATCAGCAACAGAACCGGCAGCATCCCTCAGAGAACTTGGCCCTATAAACGGGATAACCAAGTATGGTCCAAAACCAAGACCGTAGTGACCAAGAGTCTGGCCAAAATCCTCGGTACTCTTTGACACCTTGTAATCCTCAAGGGCTGCATCCCTGAAACCAAGACCGCCAGCGGTGGTATTGATTATAAAACGGGCGATCTCCCGCCAAAAGCCCGTTAATTTACCCTGAAGAAGACAATTTGCTGCCCTGACAGGAGTATAGACATTAGAAAAAAAAGACCTGATACCCTTTCTGGCAGTCTCCGGCATTACCTTGTTATATCCCTTGCAGACCGGTTTTATGAACCAGAAGTAGAGTTTGTCATTAAAATGATAAAAAACCCTGTTAACCGGCTCCAATGGATCAGAGATATCCTCTAGACCTTCTTCGGCTTCCTCATACAGGTAGTCTTCTCCAAGAATCCAGTCCTCATTATCTGAATTATCACTGGTGGTACCGGCAACAGAAGGCTGATCCTGCAGGGCCATAGAGTCGACCGGGTAAAGGAGATTCATCAAAAAAAAGAAGGTAAAGGCCAGTAATACAATGCAAATGGAGGAGTGTGTTTGCTTTTTCATCTATGTCGTCCTTATGTTTACAAAATTGCGTCCTGATAGTATGTAGGCGCAGGGCTTAAAAAATTATAGAAAATTATAAAACATAGGCTCGTTATTTACAAGAAACAGGCCCTCTTTATTTATTTCTATCGGCAACGAAGCCCATATCTTAACAGTCTTGGAGGAACCCATGAAGGCTTTTGTTACAGGGGCGACAGGTTTTGTAGGCTCAAGCGTTGCTAGGCTTCTTGTTCAAAAGGGTTTTGAGGTTGGAATCCTTGTGCGAAAAAAGAGCAACCTTGCAAATGTTGAAGGACTGCCGCTCAAGATTCATTACGGAGATCTTAGGGATAAGCCCTCCCTCGAAAGGGCTTTAAAAGGCTACGACTATCTGTTCCATGTTGCTGCTGACTACAGGCTGTGGGTACCCAAACCAGAAGAAATCTATCAAAACAATGTACAGGGAACCAAAAACATAATGGAGGCAGCAGCCAGGACAGGAATCAAAAGGGCTGTTTACACAAGCAGTGTTGCCACCTTGGGGCTCAACAAGGATGGTTCTCCTGCCACTGAAGATACACCGGTAAGCCTTCAAGACATGATAGGCCATTACAAACGATCCAAATTCCTGGCTGAAGAGGCTGTAAGAACCATGGCCCAAAATGAAGAAATCGACGTTGTGATTGTCAACCCTTCAACTCCAGTAGGTCCAAGGGATATCAAGCCTACTCCTACAGGTAGGATGATACTTGAAGCTGCTCAAGGTAAGATGCCTGCCTACGTGGATACGGGCCTGAACATCGTCCATGTGGATGACGTGGCGAATGGACACCTGCTTGCCTTTGAAAGGGGTAAATCAGGCCGCAGATACATCCTTGGCGGACAAAACATGACCCTGAAACAGATCCTTGAAACAATTGCCTTGATTACCGGCAACAAGGCACCCTCGATCAAACTACCTCACAACCTGATATTACCACTGGCATACCTGTTTGAAGCGCTTTCAAAAATAACTGGGCGTGAACCTTTAACCACGGTGGATGGGGTAAGACTGGCCAAGAAAAAGATGTTCTTTTCAAGTGCCAGGGCTGAAAAAGAACTTGGCTACAGCCATAGACCTGCCCGTATCGCTATAGAAGACGCAGTGAACTGGTTCAGAGACCAGGGCCTCCTAGAGAAGTAGAGGCTTAGAATGGCATGAAAAAGACTGGCTACATACTCTTTGCCCTTGGAATCTGCCTCCTTATCGCCATTCTTATCTATTTTGGCATAGGAGATGTCTTTAAGGCCCTTGAGGCTGCTGGAGCAGGACTTTTTCTGGTTGCGGCATCACACATTGCTCCACTTTTTCTTGACTCGGTAGCCTGGCGGCTGCTCTTTATCGGACAGAAGGTGCCAGGACTGGCCCTTTTGATAAAGGCACGCTGGATAGGTGAATCCATAAACTCACTCCTTCCTGCGGCCCAGATCGGAGGAGATCTTGTCAGGGCAAGGATGCTGGCGGTCAGGGGATATCCGGTTTCGGAAGCAGGGGCCAGTGTCCTGGTAGAGATAACCATTGCACTTGTTACCCAGCTTGTTTTTTCCCTGGTAGGCATTGGCGGGCTCATCTACCTTGGCAACAAGAATCTGGTCAAGCAGGCCGTTGTGGCAGTAGCAGCCCTTTCCTTGGGCGCACTGGGATTTTTTGCCGTTCAGAAAAGGGGTATATGGACAAAACTGCTAGGTATAATGTCCGTGGTGCTTAGCAAGGAAAAACTGGAAGGACTTGCACCAAACGCCAAGGCCCTTGATGATGCCATCACTGCACTTTACAGCAACAAATCTGTTATAATAAAATCCAGCATATGGCGGTTGTTGGGATGGTTTTCTGGAGCCACAGAGGTCTGGCTTGCCCTTAAATTTCTTGGTGCAAAAACAGGCGTTGCAGAGGCAATTTTACTGGAAAG
>JAMOVK010000156.1 GCA_027067775.1 Deltaproteobacteria bacterium | reverse complement strand
GTACTGTTTTATTCCAAAACATCCCCAGTCTCCCGGTGCATTCAGTGAACAGCAGGCCAGGTGGATAACAGGCCATTTCCCTGAAGATTTTGCAAGAAGCTGTAGACGGCAGCTCGAGGCGCTGCCACATTTAAAGAGTTGATTTTGTTAAACCTCACTTAAGACTTGGCAGCAGATCTTGTTAAAAACCATCTCTGACCATATTCCTGCTAATAGGTATCAAAGATCTAGGTTTTTGCCATTACTTAATGATCTAATCGGTTCCTGTCGTTTTTCTAAGAAACCAAAGTTTTATCCAATACCCTCTTGTTCCTGCCTTCTATAGGGGATCAGCTCGGTCTGTAGTTATAAGATTTTTCTTGAAAAAATTTCTAGTGGAGCTATTCTTTTGCGCTGTACTGCTGCAATTTGTTTGCAATAACAATTAGCCTTCGGGTGTCTACTTGTTAGGGGAGGTTTTTTCATTGGCATATCAGAGAGATAATAACTTTTTTAATGGCTGGATTTTCATATTGGCCCTGATCCTTTTTATTAACGGTTTTTTTTTCTCAATAGGAAAAGCAGAAGCAGTTCCTGAAACCGGCAGGATCCAGGTGGCAGTAAGTATACTGCCCCAGAAGTTTTTTCTTGAGCACATTGGCAAAGATCTCCTGCATGTAATTGTAATGATTCCTCCAGGGGCCAACCCTGCCATTTATGAACCAAAGCCCAGGCAGATGAAGCTTCTTTCAAATGCAAGCATGTATTTTGCCATTGATGTACCCTTTGAAAGGGCTTGGCTGGAGAGGTTTCGTACTGTCAACCCTCGTATGAAGGTTGTTCATACATGGAAAGGCATTGAGCGTTATCCTATGTCAGAGAACGGGCATACGAGAAAGGGCGAGATTGTTGATCCACATATATGGCTTTCACCTCCGTTGGCACTTATCCAGGCAAGAAATATGATGGAAGCCCTTTCAAGACAGTATCCCGAGTGGGCAGAGACCTTTGTGTCAAACTATGAGGCCCTTGCAAAAAAGATTGTAAGTTTGGATTTATCGATAATGAAGATGTTGGGGTTGAAAAGTCTCTCTAGGGGCGGTTCCAGGGCGTTCATGGTATTTCATCCTTCTTGGGGATATTTTGCAAGGGCCTACGGACTTCGTCAGATTCCCATAGAACAGGAGGGAAAAGAGCCCAAGCCTTCCCAGCTTGTGCGACTGATAAGACTGGCCAAGAAAATGGCCATCAAGGCCATTCTGGTGCAACCCCAGTTTTCTGCTAAGGCGGCAAAACTTGTTTCAGAGGCTACCGGGGCCAGGCTAATTGTAGCTGATCCCCTTGCACTTGACTGGGATGATAATTTGCTAAAGGTGGCCAGAGCACTTGGAGAGTGCTTATGAAGCAGGAGGATGTCCAAAATCCCGAAGCTGTAATCGAACTTTACAATGTGAGCTTTTCTTTTGGTCAGGCGGTTGTGTTAAAAGATGTGACGCTGACCATACCCAGGGGAGATTTCGTTGCGATAATAGGGCCAAACGGGGGAGGCAAGACCACTCTTGTAAAGATAATGCTGGGCCTTTTAAAACCCCAGACAGGAACAGTGCGTCTTCTGGGTGAGCCGCCTGCCTTATCGTGTAAACGCGCTGGATACATGCCTCAGTATGCCACAGGTGACAAGGATTTTCCCATCAGGGTTCTTGATGTGGTGTTGCTGGGACTTATTGGCACTACCAGCTTTGGTCCTTTCTGGAATAAGCTAGAGATCCAAAGGGCTGAGAAGGCTCTTGATATGGTGGGGATGTTGCCCTTTGGTAGAAAAAAGATTGGCGAGCTTTCAGGTGGGCAACTACAGCGCACACTCCTAGCCAGGGCCCTGGTTAGCGATCCGGAAATACTTTTTCTGGACGAACCCATGGCCAACATAGATGTTGGAGGCCAGACTATACTGTTCGATCTGCTTGCAAAGCTTAATGAAAAGATGACCATTGTATTTGTAACTCATGACGTAGGTCTACTTTCGCGTCATGTAAAGTCTGTGATATGTGTAAATCAAAAGGTTTTTTTTCATCCAGCAGCCGAGATAACCCCGGATATGGCCCACATGCTTCTGGGAGAAGAGTGTTCTATAGATCTTGTAGCACACGGTCTGCCGCACAGGGTACTTGGACAACATCATAGCCATGACAAGGTGTTGAAAAGACACGGTAGAGGTTCCGAAAATGATTGAGGTCCTTCAGCTTCCTTTTATGCAGAATGCTATTTTGGCCGGGATCTTGGCATCAATTGCCTGCGGCATCATAGGAAGTTTGGTGGTTGTTAACAGGTCTGTTTTTATGGCTGGTGGAATTGCACATGCTGCATATGGTGGTGTTGGGATAGCCTTCTTTTTTTCGCTGCCAGCCCTTCCGTGTATCATTGGTTTTTCCCTTTTGGTTGCTCTCCTAATGGCTGCCCTGACTGTCAGACAGCATGGCAGAATGGATACCATCATAGGGGTCCTGTGGGCGGTTGGCATGGCTACAGGTATTATACTTGTAGATCTTACCCCTGGTTATAATGTAGACCTCTTGAGCTTTCTTTTTGGAAGCATTCTTGCAGTTCCTCGTTCTGATGTCCATATCATGACGGCCCTGGTGTGTCTGATAGTTGTCGTGGTGGTGCTTTTTTATAAAGAGCTGCTTTCCATAAGCTATGACAGGGAGTTTTCTCAGGTGAGAGGAGTGAAGGTGGTGCCCCTTCACTTCATGATTCTTTGTCTGGTGGCCATAGCCGTGGTGATGACTATCAGGGTGGTGGGTCTGATTCTTATAATGGCTCTTTTTACCATTGCACCGTACCTTGTTGAAAAATATACAAAGTCCCTTGCCAGGATGATGTTTTGGGCATCCGCCCTAAATATACTCTTTGTACTGGCTGGGCTTTGGCTTTCTTACAGTTTTGACTTGACCAGTGGAGCTACCATAATTTTGACTGCAGCATGTTTCTTTATTGTGTTTGAAACCACGGCTGCAGTTATGAGGAAACTTAGACAGTGATTCGTAAGATGATAATATGGAGGAGAGAGTGTCCCAGCAAGTAGCTGAAAAAGTAACCAGTCACATAAAGGCCCATGACAGGTTGATCGAGATTTTTGGTATGGATGTGGAAGAGACCAGGGCAGGGTTTGCCAAGGTCTCAATGAGTGTTGGTTCCAACCATCTAAATGCCGCCGGTCTTTGTCACGGAGCTGCCCTTTTTGCCTTGGCAGACGTTGCCTTTGCTTTGGCAGTAAACTGCCATGGCAAGATGGCGCTAGCCATAGAGGCTTCCATGAACTATTTCAGACCAGTAAAGCCGGAAGAACGCGTTACAGCCACATGCAGGGAGGTTTTCCAAGGGCGGCGTACTGGTACGTATCTTTGTTCGCTTACCAACAATAGGGATAAAGAGGTTGCGCTGTTTAAGGCTACGGCCTTTCGGATAGACCAAGAACCCGTCAGGGTTCAAACGTGAGACCAGATATGTCAGAAGAGACGAAAAAGAAACTTACAATTGCACTGGCTGGTAATCCTAACGCTGGTAAGACTACCATCTTCAATCAGCTTACAGGGGCGCGACAGAAGGTAGGAAATTGGTCCGGGGTAACAATTGAGAAAAAGGAAGGCACCCTCAACTTCAAGGATTACGAGATTACCGTAGTTGATCTTCCTGGCATATACTCTCTAACCGCCTATTCTATAGAAGAGGTGGTGGCAAGAAACTACATCCTTGAAGACCATCCTGACGTGGTGGTTGATATCCTGGATGCATCAAATCTCGAACGCAACCTGTACCTTGCCGTTCAATTGATCGAGCTGAACATACCCCTGGTGTTTGCCATGAATATGGTGGATGTGGCAAAAGCCAGGGGAATCATTATCGATTATGATCAGCTTTCCAAACTCCTTGGCGTGCCCATAGTGCAGACAGTGGGAACGAGAGGAGAGGGAATAGAAGAGCTTCTGGAAACAGTGCTCGATGTAGCAAAGGGCAAACATCCAACATCAAGGCATATCCATATAAACTATGGCAAAGAGATAGAGGAAGAGATATCAAACATCAAAAGGGTGATAGAGCAAGACCCAGATCTTCAAAAGAGCTATTATCCGAGATGGTTTGCACTCAAACTCTTGGAAAAGGATCGTCTTGTTGAGGAAAGGGCTAGAAAATCGCCTGTTGCCAATGCAATAATGGCCCAGGTTGAAAAGAGCAGGCGCAGGATCCAGTCTATTCTAGGCGACGATCCCGAGACCATAATAGCAGAGGCCAGATACGGGTTCATATCCGGGGCACTTAAGGAGACCATGCGGCTTTCCGCAGCTGCCAAGAAGACCATCTCCGACAAGATAGACCAGGTACTTACAAACCGGATACTGGGTTTTCCAGTCTTCCTGTTTTTTATGTATTTTCTTTTTCAGACCACATTTACCCTGGGGGCCTATCCGGTGGAGTGGATAGAAAGGGGGGTTGAATTTCTTTCACAGCTGGTTGCCTCTCATATGGCCCCTGGCATCCTGAGAGACATGCTAACAGAGGGAATAATAAACGGCGTAGGAGGGGTAATCGTCTTTTTACCAAACATACTTATACTGTTTCTGGGCATCAGTCTTTTTGAAGATACCGGTTATATGGCCAGGGCAGCATTCATTATGGATAGAATCATGCATAGCCTGGGACTGCATGGAAAATCCTTCATTCCTCTCCTCATGGGCTTTGGATGTAATGTGCCTGCCATTATGGCCACAAGGACCCTTGAAAGCCGTAGGGACCGTCTGCTCACCATACTTATCAACCCGCTTATGAGCTGTTCTGCAAGGCTTCCGGTCTACGTTCTCATTGCTGGTGCCTTTTTCCCAAGGAGAGCAGGAGACGTGATATTCGGCATTTACATACTTGGCGTGGTACTTGCAATTGTTGTTGGAAGAGTGATGAGTGTAACTATTTTCAAAGGAGAGAGTGCTCCATTTGTATTGGAACTGCCTCCCTACAGGTTGCCCACATTAAAAAGCGTGGTGCTTCACATGTGGGAGAATACAAAGGTTTACTTGCAGAAGATGGGAGGCGTGGTCCTGGCCTTTTCCATAGTGATCTGGTTCCTTGGCTCTTTCCCCAAGGATATACAGTTTAGTCAGGACTACGTTGCAAAGATAAGAATTATACAGGAGAAAATGGCAGATCTTTCCACCAAGAAAGAGGCAGATGCCGTGGAACTTGAGCATCTTAAGGAACAGCTCAAGAGTCTTAAAAGGGCGATGGAAGAAGAGAGGCTGGAAAAGAGTTACATAGGTCAGATCGGCAAGGCAATAGAACCTGTGCTTGCCCCCCTTGGTTTTGACTGGAAACTTGGAGTCAGCCTGGTTACTGGATTTGTCGCAAAAGAGGTTGTGGTCAGTACCATGGGAGTGCTCTATCAGGCAGGAGAAGACGATACCTCATCTCTTCAGAAGGCTCTGAAGACAAGCGGTATAGACAAGTGCACAGCCCTGGCCTTTATGGTGTTTGTCCTGATTTATGTCCCTTGTATGGTGACCGTGCTCACTATATGGAAAGAGACCGGTTCCTTTGGCTGGGCCTCCTTTGCAGTCGGATATCTAATGATACTTGCGTGGGTAATGGCATTTGTAACAAAGGTAACTTGTTCTTTTATAGTTTGTTGAGTTTTCGTTAAACTATATTAGAGAATGTTTTAGTAATAAATGATTTTTTCGTTTGACTATAGTTAATAACCGTAATATGGTTATGTTGTATAAATACAGAAAGGAAGGAGAAGAAGTTATGAGAAAAGCAAAAACAGTTATTTTGGCAGCAGTTTTTGGTATGGGTTTGGCCCTGTCAGGTTCGGCTTTTGCCTCTGAGGCTGGCGTGGCCATGCCGAGCATGAAGGATATTGCCAAGACTACAGCAAAGCAGGTTGCGGAGCAGAAGATTGATGAGGCTCATCAGGCTGCAAGCCACAAGCTTGGTGAAATTGTGGATGGTAAGGCTGCAAATGCCACCAAGGCAGTAAATGCAACAGAGGAAAAGGCTGAACAGGCAGTACATGAGATGGATCATGGAAAATAGTTAACCAATACTCTCCCTGGTCAGAAAAGTCATTGAGGCCGATTTGTATCGGCCTCTTTTTATTTTGAAAGCACCGATTCAGTGTTCAGCCCATCCAAAGCGCAGTATATTTTCCCTTGGTTTTGCAGAACGCACTTTGACCTCTATTTCTTGGTCTTGACGTACTTCCATTCCTGCAGGAATGGGCAGATCAAATGTGGTGAGGGTATCCTGGAGTACTGCAGTGAGCCTTCTACCGCTGACCTCTATTACCCATGCCTTTAAGACTTCTGACTTTCTGGCCTGAAAATATTTTATGAGCCAGTATCTCACAGTACCCTGGTTTACCTGTGCCGCAGCCGAAAGGCCTTGTTTAAGCCAGGGAAGAATATTTTCTATGTCCTCCTTAGAGTGGAGAGGTTTGCCGTAAAGGAGAAAGGATGAGATCTGCTGCTGTACGATAAGATCAAGGGCTCGTCTAAGCGGAGATGTGACAGTGGTATACAAGGGGAGGCCAAGACCGGCATGGGGTTCTGGTTCGGTACCGAGTACACCCCTGCTAATAAGCCTTCTTTGCCTTATGTTTGGCAGCAAGGCGGTTTCATGCCCTGAGATTATGCTGTCCCTTGGAGGTGGCTGGCTTCTAAAGAGACCAGGGATGCCCTTATCCTTGAGGAATTGGGCAGCCACCTGATTGGCAAGAATCATGGCCTCTGCTACCAGGAATCTGGCAGGACCCGGTGAAACCAGGTTCACTGAGACGTTTCCTTCATCGTCAACAGAGATATTCAGTTCTGGAATAGGAAGAGGAAGGGCCCCTTTTGAGATCCTGTTTGCCTGGCGGGCCCTGCATATTTTATACATTTCAGACCATTTTTCCTTTAGTTCAATGGCAGTGTCCACTTCCTGGTAACTCAGACGTTTTGTAACCTTTATGATGCTTGGAATAATCTGGGTTGCCTGTATGTTGCCTGATGCGTCCACAGTTACCATAAAGGACAGGGCGCGTCTAAGTTGTCCTTCATGGAGACTCCACGCCTCGTGAGACAGTATTTCTGGAAGCATCGGGATCTGCTGTTCTGGTAAATAGATGGTTGTTGCCCTTGAAACAGCGTTTTTGAAAAGCGGAGTGTCGGGTCTGATCTTTAGCCCTATATCTGTTATGTGAATTCCTATCTCAAAGCCGGTGGGTATTTTTTCAAAGCTTATGGCATCGTCAAGGTCGCGGCTTTCACTGCTGTCGATGGTAAATACCTCAAGATCTGTAAGGTCCTGCCTGCCAGGCTCGAAAATGTCCTTGGCAGACTCAGCTGTGGCAAGTTCCTTTGCCTGTGCGAGTACCTCTGGTGGAAATTTTGTCTCGATCTCGTGGCGGAGAATCTCAAGGTTTTCATCTTCCTTCCATACCCCGGCCTTTACCATGGTATCAAAGGGTGAAAATTTGCCTGCTATGCCTGCCTGTCTAAGCAGGATGTTCACCTCTTGGTAGAACTGGGACTCGTCCCCCTTTATACACACATCCTTAATGGCCCTTATCCAGTAGTCCTTTTCTTCTTCAGTGACTTGGATCGTGCTTATTTCATCATTCCATAGATTCTCAAGCCATCGTCCTCCGGCCATGAGTTTTTGAAGGCGTTCCGCCTCTTTTTTCCTTTGTTCAAGGAGTTTTTCAACTACCAGGCGGGACATTGCAAGGATGTTGCCATCTCTATACTTAAAATAGGTATGGTCATTTATTACTGCCCTGATAAGGGCTGCCTCATGATCAGGACCTACTGGACCTGAAAATGCAAGCTCAGACAACTCCTTGGGCGTCCATATCTCTTTTTCGTCATGGGTCAATTCCCACAACTCTGTTATATCGATCTGGGAGGCGAGCTGGTCGCGTAATTTGTGTATTTTCTTCAGTTCTTGCAGGATCTGATTTCTGTTGGTGGATTTGATTGTATCAGCAGAGACATGTATGAAACGGTTTTGAGATATGTTTATTTCCTTGCCATGGAGTGTCAGACAGTGATAGCGGTTTCCTTTTTTGGCAAGTATCATTGATGTCAGGAACTTCTGATTTTCAAGAAATTCTACTACCTGCCCCCCTTTAAGTTCCATACCAAGCCCAAGACTCTTTTCTGTTACGGAAGCGCTTTTTCAAGTTCTTCAATGGCCTGTTTAAGTCCGTAAGCTGCCAGTTCTTCTGCAGTAACCCATCTCATGCCCTCGGATTTATAGAATCGCCAGTTGAAGAGATTTTCTGTAAGGGCCTGCTGTGTTTCATCAAAACTGTACCGCCAAAGGACCTTGCCATCTGCAACTCTGACAAGTATGAGAGAAAACGCCACGGATGCGGGGCTTTTAACTGCGTATTCGGAACCTACTCGTTCCCTGAACCTGTAAAGTTTTCCATACAGTATTGCGTCTGCATCAAGGTCTTTACCAAAGGCCCTCAAAATCTTTAGCTCAGAAGGATTGACCTTACGCTGAAGAATGGCATTCAAAAGTCCCATGCACTGACCTTGGGTGACGGGTTTAAATCTCTTGTCTTTAAGGATAAGAGAATAGAGTATGTCAGTAACCTTTTGGGCTGCCTCTGGTGTAACGTAGGAGCTGGTGTAAAGGGATTGGCCGCCTATGTTACAGGTTGGACGTTCGGAAGCAGGCTTTGTAGATGCTCTGTCCATGGGCAGTACTGCGATCTTCTTCAAAGGGGGAAGTTTTTTAGGCACACTTCCGGTTGACTGCCAAAAACAGCCTGTCAGCAGCATGGCCACAATTACGAGACAAATATATATTGTGCCTTTTTCAAGATTCTTCATAGGCCTCTCCTTGCAGTGGCTTGTGCTGGCCATGCCTTTGTCACAGTATGCCTTTGCTAGACGGCACTCCTTTAACATCTTTATTCATGGCCGTTGCCTGATTTAACGATCGTCCAAAGGCCTTGAAAATGGCCTCGGCTATATGATGACTATTTTTCCCGTACCTTACATTAACATGCAAGGTTACGCCACTGTTAACCACTACGGCCCTGAGAAATTCTTCTACAAGTTCTGTATCGAACGCACCTATTTTTTCTGTTGGAAATATGCAGTTAAACACAAAAAAGGGCCGGTTACAAAAGTCAATGGCAACCTCGCAAAGGGCTTCCTCCATTGGAATGATTTGCAAACCGTACCTATTTATACCGTGCAGATCTTTCATGGCCCTTGCTATGGCCATGCCAAGGCCTATTCCAACATCTTCAACCGTATGGTGATAGTCTACATGGAGATCTCCCTTTGCCTGTATTTTCAGGTCAAAAAGACCGTGAACTGCCCAAAGGGTAAGCATGTGGTCAAGAAAGCCCACACCTGTTGCTATATCTGCCTTGCCATTCCCGTCGATTGTCAGTGAGATAGTTATATCAGTCTCGTTGGTGATTCTGTTTATTTGTGCGCTGCGCATGTTTGCCCCTTCAAAAAAGTTTAAGATAAGCCTTTAAAGAGCCGATTCGTATTTTGAATGGCCACTGGTTTAAAGATTAACAGCAGACGCGGAGAGCAACAATATCTTGGCACGAAGAAAAAAGAAAAAACTGCCTGAAATTGGCCACCTGGTGGAACCACTTGTAAATGAGTTTGATATCCAGGTTTTCAAACTCCAAGACATACCAAAGGCAGTGACATGGGCAGAACGTGGTAACATTGCTATCCATGAGAACTATCACTCAAGGCGTAGACAGTCTTACCATGTCATATGTGGAGACAAGGATAACCTGGTGCGCTTTTGTACCAGGGTCGGGGTTGATCCGTCATCCATCACCGCCTCTGAATTCTTCAGGTTTTGGCACCTGACATGGTTCCCGCATTTAAGTGAACAAAAGGTGATTCTAGAACCAGAAAAGAGTCAGGGCCTCACGTATATCCATCCATCCCGCTGATAGTCTACAAGCGCCCTAATGGCTGCCGGAACGGTAGCAAAGAATTCTGGTAGACGTGATTTGGGGATTTCAAAATTCTGGAGCGAGTTTTCGCAAAGGTATATCTGACCTCCATCTAGCACCAGCTGCTTAAGGTTGTCAAAAAGGGCCCTGTCGCACTTGGTGCATCGTGTAACAGAGTCGCCATTGGCTATTATGACCACCTCCAGCTTCTCACCTTCTTTTGCACTTCTCAAAAAGTTGATACCATTTTTTACTGCGATATCCCATCTTTCTTTTTGGGCAACGTGGATCAGAAGCTTTATTTTTTCTTCCATAACATGTCTCCTGATAAAAAGTTAAAGGGCCAACCATGTTATTAAGTTAGCCCTTTTTCATCGCTGGCAGATTCTGCCAATCTGACATCAACTATTCTACAATGGCCCCCTTGGCTCCGCTTGATACCATACGTGCATAACGAGCCAGGTATCCTTCCTTAATGCGAGGTTCTGGCCTTTTCCACTCTGCCTTTCTCTTTTCTAGTTCTCTTTCGTCAACTTCCAGCTCAAGTTTTTTGCCAGGGATGTCAATGGATATGATATCTCCTTCCCTGACAAGGGCTATTGGTCCACCCTCTGCTGCCTCTGGAGATATATGGCCAATGGCCGCGCCTTTTGTTCCACCACTAAACCGTCCATCTGTTAGAAGGGCTACCTGCCTATCAAGGCCCATTCCCACAATGGCCGAGGTTGGAGAGAGCATCTCTGGCATCCCAGGTCCACCTTTTGGGCCTTCGTATCTTATGACTATAACATCGCCAGGGTTGATCTTGCCTCCAAGTATGGCCTCATAGGCCTCGTCCTCGGATTCGAAGACCCTTGCAGGACCTTTATGTTTTAGCATCTCAGGGGCAACGGCAGACTGTTTTACAACGCAGCCGTCAGGGGCAAGATTACCATACAAAATGGCAATTCCCCCTTCTTTGTGATAGGGGTTCTCCACCGGTCTTATCACCTCCCGATCTTTTACCTGACAGGAAGAGAAGTTTTCTTTGGCTGTCTTGCCGGTGGATGTAATGACATCCCCATTTATAATCCCAAGTTTATCCAACTCGTTGAGTATGGCCTGAATACCTCCTGCAAGGTCAAGGTCATAGAGGCTATGAGGGCCACCCGGGATCATGTTGCACAGGTGAGGGGTTTTGGTGCTCATCTCGTTGAACACATCCAGGGGTAGGTCTACCTTCGCCTCATGGGCAATTGCAGGCACATGAAGTACCGTGTTAGTAGAACATCCAAGGGCCATGTCTACTGCAATGGCATTTTTGAATGCTGCATCTGTTGCAATGTCACGAGGTTTTATATCCCTTTCTACAAGTTCCATTATTTTCATGCCTGTCTTTTTGGCCAGTCTGTATCTTTTGGCAGAGATGGCCGGTATGGTGCCGTTTCCAGGCAGAGATAGCCCAAGGGCCTCAGACAGGCAGTTCATGGAGTTGGCAGTGAACATGCCTGCACAGGAGCCGCAGGTAGGACAGGCCTCGTCTTCCAGGTTGCAGAGTTCTTCTTCTGTCATCTTTCCTGAACGAACCTGTCCAATGCCCTCAAAGACAGATATAAGGTTTACTTTTTTGCCTTTCCAATTACCTGTAAGCATAGGGCCTCCGCTTACCACAATGGCAGGAATATTCAGTCTTAAAATGGCCATTATCATGCCAGGCGTGATCTTGTCACAGCTTGGCACTACAACAAGGCCATCAAATGGATGGGCCTGCGCCATGACCTCCACAGAGTCTGCAATAAGTTCACGACTGGCCAAAGAGTAGCGCATCCCGAGATGGTTCATGGCTATGCCGTCGCACACGCCAATACCACCGAATTCTACAGGAGTACCTCCAGCCATTCTGATACCAGCCTTGACGGCATCAACTATCTGTCTCAAATGGATGTGGCCTGGAATGATCTCATTAAAGGCATTTGCCACGCCTATTATTGGACGCTGTATTTCTTCATCTGTGTATCCAATGGCCTTCATTAGAGAGCGGTGAGGAGCCCTTTCTACGCCCTTTTTCATCTTGTCACTTCTCATTTTTTGCTCCTTTCTTGCCTAGTTTTTTAGGCACTGCATTCATAAAGAGATCTTTTCCCAGACGGGCAATAAATCGGAAAGTTTTTTAAACCTCTTGTCCGTCTCAATCTTCTTACTTCTTTTGTAGTTTCCTATCAATATGGCTCCAGGTTTAATCTGGTCTTCAAGAAATTCCTCAAATTTTCTCTCCCCTTCTGTAAGGGGACAGAAGAAATAAACCACGTCAAACTCTTTGTATCCATTAAAGGTTTTGATGTCGTCTGCTATTATTTGTGATTTATCAAAGAACTTGAGGGCATTTGTAATAGAGGCACTATCCTTTTCTATTCCGTAGACATCAAAGCCAAACTGTTCTGCAAACAGCATGACATTTCCAAAGCCACAACCTACGTCAAGGAATTTTTTATCTCTTAGGTCAACACAATTATTCCTTTTTAAAAGGTGGTCCCTTGCAATAGTCAACTCTTCAAAGACCTGTCTAGTATCCATGGCAATAAAAGGATACTCTCTTGATGTCTCTAGCTTGGTGTGTCTCTGGATCTGTCTGGAAAACAGCCCTATGAATCTATTAATGACGCCAAGAAGGATTTCTATCTCTTGAGGCTGCTCTTTTGTGTAGTCTTTATGTAACTTCGTCATCTTTTGATATCCTTTGTGGTTTTTGAAAGAGTGCCAAAAGGGGGCCTAAAAGGCAAGGATAAGTCTTGTTGCTAAATTAACGTCTCCTTATCGGTCATTGTGCAAATTGTGCAAATGTATTGCATTAAATAATTGTATTTTGAATAATTCTTGGTTGATTTTTTTAATCTGCGTGTTATTATAGTCTAAAGTTATACATATTAATAAGTGAAATTGCACAATTTGCACAATGGATAATTCAGGAAAAGTATATACTGTAGCAGTCTTTGGGTGTGGCAACATATTGTTTGGAGACGATGGAGTCGGCCCAAAGGTAATAGAATCGTTAAAGAGGCGCTGTTTGCCAGATTCCGTCTTGATAGAGGATGTGGGTACTGGTGTTCGGGAACGGCTTTTTGACTATCTGCTTGAGCCAGCCATACGTCCGGAGCTGATCATAATAGTGGATGCGGTTGATTTTGGAGGCCTGTCTCCTGGTGCGGTTTTTGAGCTCAAGCCCGCAGATATACCTGCCCGCAAGGTGCATGATTTTTCTCTGCATCAATTTCCTACGGTAAACATGTTGGCAGAGCTTGAGAAAGACTCTGGAATAGAGGTGAAAATCCTGGCGGTACAGGTGGAGTGTATTCCAGACCATGTTAGACCCGGTCTGTCAGACCCTGTTGCAGGGGCAGTGGAACGGGTGTGTGAAATAATTACAAGATTGGTTCGGAACAAGATCGATAGAATCGATAGAGAGGTAAACAGCCAATGATCTACGAGTTTCGTGTTATTGATCTGGCAGAGGAGTTTGGTGTTCATAGAAATACCATTCGTAACTGGATCAAGTCTGGCGCTATCCCTGCCAAAGAGGGGCCAGGGCGTCGCTATATCATGGATTGGTCAGACTACCAGCGCCTCTGTGAAAAGTTTGGCAAGACTCCTCGCATGCCCCGCACCGGAGGGATGCAGAAGCCCGCGCAGGAGCAAGGTCCTCCTCCGATAAAGCTTAAGGCGGTAGAAGGCAATAAATTTTATCCAGACGCCACCTGGGCAGACATTTGTCTTACATGTGGAACATGTGCCAGTGCTTGCCCTATAGCAGGGGTTGATGGTTTGGATCCGCGTAAAATTGTGCGTATGGCCGCTTTGGGTTTGACCGACGAGCTCGTTAATACCGACTGGATCTGGAAGTGCACCATGTGTGCTAAGTGCGAAGAGGCATGCCCCATGGATGTGAAAATTGTTCAACTCATAAGAAAGATCCGCTCCATGAGACCTCGAGATCAGGTTCCAGGTCCTATTCATAAGGGTGTAGTCAATTGCTTGGAGAGGGGCAACAACCTCGGCATTCCCAAAGATGATTTCCTCTTTCTCCTGGAAGACCTCGGCAACGAACTTGCTGAGGAGTGTTGCCCCGGATTCTCCACCCCGGTGGATGTGCGTGGTGCAAGGATTCTTGTGACAGTCAACTCTAAGGAGCCATTTGCAGAGCCGGATGACATGAAGTGGTGGTGGAAGATCTTTTATGCTACAGGAGAGTCCTGGACCATTTCCTCTGAAAATTGGGAAGGGGTCAATTGGGGGCTTTTCTCTGGGGATGATGAGGCATTAAAGACCATAGTTGGTCGTATAGTAGATAACATGAAGAGGCTCAACTGTGAGGGTCTGCTCTTGCCGGAGTGAGGTCATGCCTACTTTGCAACCCGGTACGGGTTGACAAGATGGTTTCCTGAAGTGCTGGAGAGGTACAAGATCTATTCGGTCTTTGATCTGTTGCTAGAATACTATAATGAAGGGCGAATTAATATAAACAGAGAAATCCATAAACAGCGTACCACCTATCATGACCCCTGCAACTATGGAAGAAAATCTCTAAAGACATTTGGACATGGTTATTTTGAAGAAGGGCGAATAATTACCAAGGCCTGTGCTCCGAACTTTGTAGATATGGAGCCAAACAGAGAGGGTAACTACTGTTGTGGTGCTGGAGGCGGGGCCTGGGCTATGCCTTTCAAAACGGAGCGGGTCTTTTATGGCAGGATAAAGGCACGTCAGATCCAAGAGACGGGGGCCGAGCTTGTAATTGCTCCGTGTCATAACTGTCGCGATCAAATAAAAAAGTCACTTAACCAGGAGTATCAACTGGGCATTGAGGTGAAGTATCTATGGGAGTTGGTTGCAGACTCTCTGGTGCTTCCTGTGAAAAATTGACGGTCAGGCAGAAGCCTTGGTTGCCGAGGAGAGATCCAAAGAATTTAAGGAGGAACTATAATGGCAGGCACAGAAAAGGTCGGTTCGGTTACGGTTGTAGGTGGAGGAGTAGCAGGTATCCAGGCTGCTCTTGATCTGGCTGACTCTGGCTATTTCGTATATCTCATTGAAAGGAGTGGCGCCATAGGAGGCGCCATGGCCCAGCTAGATAAGACGTTTCCCACCAATGACTGCGCAATGTGAATACTGGCCCCAAAGTTGGTTGAGTGCGGTCGGCACTTAAATATAAGACTTATGACACTGTGTGAGGTTACAGATGTAACCGGCACAGAGGGTAATTTTACTGTAAAGATCAAGGAACATCCACGTTACGTAGACGTAGATAAGTGCATTGCCTGTGGTATCTGTGCTGAAAAGTGTCCTAAAAAGGTTGAAGATGAGTACAATGCAGGCACGGCCAAGCGTAAAGCCATCTATGTAAAGTATGCCCAGGCTGTGCCTCTCAAGTATCAGATAGATCCAGAACACTGTATCAGGCTCAACAAGCCTGGAAAATGTGGCTTTTGTGAAAAGTTTTGTCCTTCTGGTGCCATTAACTTCGATGATAAGGAGAAGCTCCACACTATAAACGTAGGGTCTATAATCTTGGCCCCTGGGTTTGACTGCTTTGATCCCAAAGAGGCCGGGATCTGGGGGTATGGACGCTATCCTAATGTTATTACCTCCATGCAGCTTGAGCGTTATCTGTCTGCTTCTGGCCCTACAGAAGGGCATCTTGTGCGTCCTTCTGATGGCAAACCGGTTCGCAAGATGGCCTTTTTGCAGTGTGTGGGCAGTAGAGATCAGAACCGTTGTTCCAACGAATACTGTTCTTCTGTTTGTTGTATGTATGCCATAAAGGAGGCAGTGATTGCCAAAGATCATGTAGATGGCTTAGATGCCACTATCTTCTTTATGGATATGCGTACCTTTGGGAAAGACTTTGAACGTTATTACGAAAACGCCAAGACTAGGCATGGCATCAGGTTTGTAAGATGCAGGGTCCATGGCGTGGAACCCCATGGTTCTGATGGAGACCTGCGCCTCCATTATATTAATGAAGAGGGCAGGCAAATAGAAGAATATTATGATCTTGTGGTGCTTTCAGTGGGCCTGGAGACCCCGCAACAGGTGAAGGAGTTGGCTGCAAAGATTGGAATTCAGCTCACTCCCCACAACTTTGCTGCCACCAGCGCCTTTTCTCCCGTGCTTACCTCCCGGCCCGGGATATTCACCTGCGGGGCCTTTGCAGGTCCTAAAGACATACCTCAATCGGTTATGGAGGGGTCTGCCGCTGCCGCGGGTGTGGCAGACCTTTTGGCTCCAGCCCGTTACAGTCTTACACAAGAGAAGAGTTTTCCACCTGAACGTGATGTCTCTGGTCAGGAGCCTAGAATTGGTGTTTTTGTATGTCACTGCGGTTCAAATATTGCAGGTGTGGTGGACGTAGAGGCAGTAGCCGATTATGCGGCATCACTTCCTGGTGTAGTTCATGTAGAGCGGAATCTTTTTACTTGTTCCCAAGATACGCAAGATCTCATGAAAAAGCGGATAGAGGAACAGGGTCTTAATCGGATTGTGGTGGCCGCATGTACTCCTCGCACTCATGAACCCTTGTTTCGTGAAACTATCAAGGCTGCAGGTCTGAACGAATATCTTCTAGAGATGGCCAATCTGAGGAATCATGATTCTTGGGTCCACTCCAACGATCCTACCAAGGCTACTGAAAAGGCCAAGGATCTGGTGCGTATGGCTGTAGCGAAGGTGGCGCTTCAGAGTCCCCTTAAGGCTGAGAGTGTAGGAATTGTTCCGGTGGCCTTGGTGGTAGGTGGGGGGATAGCAGGAATGGAAAGTGCCCTTAGTCTGGCTGATCAGGGTTTTGAGGTGCATCTTATAGAAAAACGGAAGTACCTTGGAGGAAACGCCAGACATCTAAATCATACATGGACCTATGAGGATATACCCCGTTATCTGGATGGGTTAGTAAAAAAGGTGACAGAAAATCCACTTATACATCTCTATTTGGAAAGCGAGGTGATTGATGCCAAAGGTTTTGTTGGCAACTTCGTTACTACTATCCAGCAGGGCGGCAAGAAAAAAGAAATAAAACATGGCATAGGCATAATAGCCACTGGGGGCAAAGGCTACCGTCCAGAAGGTGAGTATGGCTATGGAGAGTATGAAGAGGTCTTTACTGCCATAGAATTTGATGCGGTAAAAAAGGCCGGGGACTTTAGGGTAAAACGTGGACGCACCTTTGTCTTTATTCAGTGCGTTGGCTCAAGGCAGGAGGACAGACTTTACTGTTCCAGGGTTTGCTGTACCCACTCTGTTCAGGCAGCAATAGAACTCAAGAAAGAGGATCCGTCACGCTCTGTTTATATCTTGTACAGGGATATGAGGACCTATGGTCAGCGTGAGGCCCTCTTTAAGGAAGCCCGTATGCTTGGGGTAATTTTCATCAACTATGAGTTACATGGAAGGCCTAAGGTTAAAAAGGCCAAACAGGGGCTTACTGTAGAGGTCTGGGATCATGTTCTACACAGACCATTGATTATAAATACCGATGTCTTGGTGTTGGCCACGGCTATAGAGCCAAATCCTGTAAGTAAGGAGCTGGCCAAGCTTTACAAGGTGCCAGTGGATTCTGATGGTTTTTTTCAAGAAGCGCATGCAAAGTTGCGTCCAGTGGATTTTTCGGTAGACGGTCTTTATATGGCAGGTCTTGCCCATTATCCCAAGCCAGTAGAAGAGGCCATTGCCCAAGCCAAGGCGGCTGCTGCAAGGGCGGCATCTATATTATCCAGAAAGGAGATACCCCTTGAGGCCACAAAGGCCCAAGTGGTCTTGGAAAAATGTGATGGTTGTGGACTATGTATAGACGTGTGTCCCTACCAGGCAATAACCCTGTTGGAAGGAGTGGACGATCAGGGACATCCTTGGAAACGGGTGGAGATAAATAAGGCCCAGTGTAAGGGCTGCGGTCTGTGCCAGGGCACCTGTCCAAAGGATGGAGTCTATGTAGCAGGTTTTTCATCACAGCAGCTTAGAGCCCAGATAGAGGCTGCTTTGGCTGTGTAGAGACGCGTTTGTCTATATCGAATAGGAGATAATCATGAGCTACGAACCTAAGATTATAGCATTCTGCTGCAACTGGTGTTCCTATGCGGCAGCGGATCTGGCAGGAATCTCGCGCATGCAATACCCTCCAAATGTAAGGATTATAAGGGTGATGTGCTCAGGAATGGTGCATCCGGATATGGTGCTAGAGGCCCTGGAAAAAGGGGCAGACGGTGTGATGGTCCTTGGGTGACACCTTGGAGAATGTCATTACCAGGATGGTAATTATAAAGCACTTTCAAGGGCTCAGATGGTGGAAGAGGTGCTGGAAGATTTTGGATACGAAAAGGAAAGGTTCATGATCGCTTGGTGCTCAGCAGCAGAGCCGGATAAATTTGTTGAAGCTGTTACAAAGATGACCAAAAGGGTCAAATCCCTTGGGCCTCATCGCCACAGTCTGGCTGCGGCTTAGGGGCTGATAAAGGACTAAAAAAGAGGAGTCAATTATGGCAGTCAAAGTTGCACAAGAATGGCTGAGCGCATGCTCAGGCTGCGAGATCGCAATCCTCAACATCGGTGAGGCCTTGGTGGAGCTGCTTCAGCAGCTAGATTTCGTCCACATGCCAGTACTCATAGACCATAAATATTTTGGCCTTGATAGTGGCGAAGAGCCTCTGGAAATCCCTGAAGCTGATATAGGAATAGTCTCCGGGGCGGTGGCAAATGAAGAGCATGTAGAGGTGCTCGAGAAGATGAGGGACAGGTGCCGTATTCTCATAGCCATGGGTACCTGTGCTACTCATGGTGGTATCCCTGCCTTACTCAACTGTTGGACCATGGACGAGGCCTTGGAGACCATTTTTCATACTTCAACTACAGAAGAGGTTGCCAGTTATCCAGATGACGGAGTTCCAGCCCTTCTAGACCGGGTATATGCACTTGATGAAAAGGTAAAGGTAGACCTGATGGTTCCAGGCTGTCCACCCAATCCTCTCCATATAGCCGGGGTCCTTACTGCTCTACTTAAGAATGAGACCCCGGCCCTTCCTGAAAAGAGCGTGTGTGACACGTGTCCAACCATGAGGTCTGGCAAGGGTGGAGTGAAGAAGGTGAAAAGGTTTCTAGAAAATGCAGCATTTGATCCAAGTGAGCCCTTAGATAGGATGCAGTGTCTGCTAGAACAGGGATTTATGTGTATGGGGCCTGTGACACGTGCCGGATGTGCTCATGACGGGGCGCCTCGCTGCATAGCTGCAAGGGTTCCTTGTCGTGGCTGTTTTGGGCCGGTCCGTCCAGATGGTAATCAGATGTTAGATATGATGAATGCCCTTGCCAGTAATGGCATAGACTGGAAGTCCGTTGTGGATAGACGCTCTCTTCTTCGTTTTTCTGGTGCTCACGGACTCCTAAGGCCCCTTGGCCGCAAGTGATGATTCAATGGAGGTTCTATTATGAACAAGGTTATAAAGATACAGCCGGTGACCCGGATAGAGGGGCACGCCAGCATTGCCATACACCTTGACGATGACGGAAATGTTCGAGACACAAAGCTCCATATCATGTCTCTTAGGGGATTTGAAAAGTTTATAGAGGGGCGTCCTGCTGAAGAGGTGCCTAGGATCGTGAACAGGATCTGTGGCATCTGTCCATGGATGCACCATTTGGCTGCATGTAAGGCCGTAGATGCCTGTTTTGGCGTGATTCCCACCCCGGCTGGCAGCAGGCTCAGGGAACTTTGTCAGATTATGGCCCACATAAGTGATAAGATTCTACACTTTTTTTTCCTGGCTGCTCCTGATTTTGTTATGGGGCCAGACAGTGATTACGCTGTCAGAAACGTTATGGGAATAGTGAAGCAGGCACCAGAGTTGGCCTCTAAGGTGGTAAAGATGCGCCAACTTGGCCAGAAGATGTTGGAGGGTTTTGCTGGGAAGTCCATTCATCCGATTGCAGGGGTAACAGGTGGTTTTTCAAAGCCTATGACAGAAGATGAAAGAAAGGAGCTTCTAAAGGGTGCGGCCGAGTTGCTTGATTTTTCCCTCTATGCCCTTGATTATGCAAAAGAGGCGGTATTCAGTCGCTACGAGGAGATGATAAGGAGTCTTGGCACCATTGAGACCGGTTTCCTTGGCACAGTGGATAATGATGGAAACCTGCGTCTGTATGAGGGAATGCTTCGTCTTATGAAATCAGATGGCTCTGTTACAGAGTTTAGCCCTGAGGAGTACACAGATTACATATCAGAACATGTCGCTCCATGGTCCTATGCCAAGATGCCCTATGCAAAGGTCTGGAACGAGGGTTTTTCCTTGGATCTGGACTCTCCAAAGGGGGTTTACAGGGCCAACACCCTTGCCAGGTTGAACGTGGCCGATAAG
>JAMOVK010000155.1 GCA_027067775.1 Deltaproteobacteria bacterium | reverse complement strand
TCTTAAGCATAAAAATTTTTGACCACCTTAAAAAATGTTTTTTTAATACCATTCCCAAAACTTAGATGCATCAGCTTAGATAAACAAAAGAGAGGTAATTTTGGAAAAATTAACTCAAGCCCCGGGCCGTCTACCAACTCCTACGTAATTAAAACCCTTTTTTTTCATTTTGATAGGATCATAAACGTTTCGTAAATCAACAAATATGGGCTCCTTTAGCAGGGACTGAACCCTTTTTAAATCAAGAGCCCTGTACTGGTTCCACTCTGTCATAAGCACTACTGCATTGGAATCTCTACATGCCTCATAGGCATCACTTACATACTCGATTCCTTTAGGTAGATACTTTTGGGCCTCTTTCATTCCTTGGGGATCGTGTGCCTTGATCTTGGCACCTTTTTCCATAAGGGCAGGAATTATCGTAATAGAAGGAGCTTCTCTCATATCATCTGTTTCAGGTTTAAACGTAAGCCCAAGAACCCCAATGGACTTTCCTGCCAAAGAACCTCCAAGGGCATCTCTTATTTTTTTAATCATCCTTGCCTTTTGGGCTGCATTAACTTCCACTGTAGCCTCAACAAGCCGTAGACTTTCACCGTACTCCTGAGCAATCCTTAGGAGGGCCAAGGTATCCTTGGGAAAGCAAGAACCGCCATAACCAGGACCTGGATGAAGAAATTTCGGACCAATACGACCATCCATGCCAATAGCCTTTGCCAAATCAACAACATCCGCTCCAACAGCCTCGCAAACGTTGGCCATTTCATTGATAAAACTTATTTTCATGGCAAGAAACGCATTGGCCGCATATTTAATAAGTTCCGCAGTCTCTATCCCCGTACACACAATTGGAGTCTCTATGAGATACAGGGGCTTGTAAATCTCTCTCAGGATTTGCTCGGCCCTCTCGCTTTCGACACCGATAACCACTCTGTCTGGATGCATAAAATCATTTATAGCAGCTCCCTCTCTTAAAAATTCTGGATTAGATGCCACATCAAAATCAGCCTGGCTGTTTTCTTCCTCTATTATGCGTGCCACCTGCCTCGCCGTTCCAACAGGTACGGTGCTTTTATCTACAACCACCGTGTATCCTGACAAATGCGGGGCAAGTTCTCTAGCTGCTTCGTATACATATGTTAGATCAGCATAGCCATCACCACGCCTGCTACTAGGTGTACCAACAGCCAGGAAAACCGCATCTGCATCTGGTACAGCCTTGGATAAATCTGTAGTAAAGGCAAGCCTGGCTTCATGAACATTTTTCATGACCAGGTTACGAAGGCCAGGCTCATAGATAGGCACCTCGCCACGCTTTAAACATTTGATTTTTTCTTCGACCTTGTCTACACATACAACATGGTGTCCAAACTCGGAAAAACAGGTGCCTGTTACAAGGCCTACGTAACCTGTACCAATTATTGCTATCTTCAATTTCCTATCCTTTCATTTGTATAAGATTGTTTCAGTGAATGAAGTGATAAGTAGGTTAATTTAAAATAATATCTCATCTCGCCAAAGTTAATTGATTTTATTAGAATCTCTCAAAATAATAAAATGATACCCCTGATCAAGACCCAATCTGACCCAAAACTTTATATTCTTTGTATTTATACGTCATGTTGCACAGTTTTAGATTCGGATTAATCTTTATTAACCATGAACTCAAAAACAATCGATGAATCTCCTAAAAAAGAGGGATTTATAAAAGAAATAATATGCATCTTCCTCTTTGGGCTTTTGCTGTTTCTTATTGCATCCCTGCTCAGCTATAACCCAGCTGACCCTAGTCTGAACCATGTCGGTGCTGAAAAAGTGAAAAATCTTATGGGGCCTGCGGGGGCAGTTCTGGCTGATCTTCTTGTGTCTCTTTTTGGTATGGCTTCTTGGATTATCGTTATCATCACAGCAGGAACCATAGTGTTTGTCATTAAGGGTACACTATGGAACAGAAGGGCAATACACTTCTTTGCTGGAAGCGTAATCATTCTATTAAGTTCCTGCATGCTTCTCTGGCTTTTATCGCCACAAGACATGCGTGGAGGACTAGTTGGTGCAGTACTTGCCCAAAGCATGAAAGACTGGTTCGGACCAGTAGGTGCTGCCCTTTTTGGCAGTATATTTTTCACTATAGGTCTTATTATTGCCACGCCCTTGTCTCTGACAAATCTATCAAAGGCCATCCTGTCTATTTTGAATAAAAGAAGAACCAAGGGAAATGATACAGACTCGACCATCTCAGAGAAACAAAAGGCACAAAAAGATGCAAAAGTATCAGACAGTGGAAAGCCCCAGATCGTGGAACCGGTCATTTTGAAAAAGGAAAACAGGGGGCAGCAAGATTCGGATGGTGAGATGGAAGAGTTTCAAATAACCCCTGTTAAAGGCGAATTTGTCCGTCCACCCCTGTCTTTTTTGCAAGATCCACCTGATGAAGAGATTGAAATCGACAAGGAAGAATACATAGAAAATTCCAAGGTCCTTGAACAAAAGCTAAAAGACTTTGGTGTGTCTGGCAGGGTGGTTGAGATTTGTCCAGGGCCGGTTGTCACCATGTACGAGTTTTCTCCTGCACCAGGAGTAAAGATCAACAAGGTGGCCTCGCTAGCCGATGATCTTGCCCTGGCCCTCAAGACCAGAAGCGTTAGAATCGTGGCTCCAATCCCTGGAAAGGCGGTTATTGGTATAGAGCTGGCAAACCCTAAGAGGCAGACTGTCTATCTTAAGCAGATTTTGGCTGCTGATGTCTTTCAAAAAGGCAAAAGCGAACTGCTCCTGGCCTTGGGGCAAGATATTGTAGGCCAGCCGGTTGTAACAGATCTGGCTCGTATGCCACACCTTCTCATTGCCGGTGCCACTGGCACAGGAAAGAGCGTTGGACTAAACTCCATGATCTGTTCACTTCTTTACAGACTCGGCCCAGACAGACTGCGCCTTCTTATGATAGACCCGAAAAGGATAGAGCTTTCCCTTTATGACGGTATCCCTCACCTTATTCACCCGGTTGTCAGTGAGCCTAAGGAGGCAACAAGGGCGCTTAGATGGGCGGTAATGGAGATGGAAAGGAGATATCAGCTCCTTGAGGAAGCCCATGCAAGAAATGTTGCTGGCTACAACAAACAGGCTGATGAACCCCTGCCCTACCTTGTTGTTATAATTGATGAACTGGCAGATCTTATGATGGTGTCATCAAAGGAGGTTGAGGCATCTATTGCACGTCTTGCCCAGATGGCACGGGCTGCAGGGATGCACATAATCATTGCTACACAACGCCCTTCCGTAGACGTTTTGACAGGTCTCATAAAGGCAAATTTTCCAGCACGCATCTCTTTCAAGGTCTCTTCAAAAGTTGACTCTCGCACAATACTGGATACCATGGGCGCAGAAAGACTCCTTGGCAACGGAGACATGCTCTTTCTGCCCCCTGGTACATCAAACCTTGAAAGGATTCACGGTGCCTACATTTCAGAGGCAGAGATAATGAAAATCGTGGAATTCCTAAAGGCACAGGGAGAGCCAGACTATGACTTTTCTGTAATAGAGCCAGGGCCTGACGAAACCACCGAAGACAAAGCAGGCAGTGGAGATTTTTATGATGAAAAATATGATGAGGCAGTTGAGATAGTTACATCTACCGGTCAGGCATCCATCTCTGGCCTTCAGAGGAGGCTTAGAATAGGCTATAATAGGGCAGCACGAATGATAGAACAGATGGAAAGAGACGGCATTGTTACTCCAACTGACGGAATGGGAAGGCGCCAGGTAATAGCAAGGGGTTATGAAGACGTGTGAATTGCTTGCCCCTGCTGGTAGCCTTGAAAAACTCAAAATTGCCATTGCCTATGGGGCCGATGCTGTCTACTTTGGAGCCAAGGAGTTCAGTTTAAGGGCCAGGGCAGGCAATCTAAACGAAAGTGAACTTAAAGAGGCTGTCTCATATGCCAAAGATCACAATGTAAAATCTTATGTAACCGTAAACATCTTTGCACGAAACAGAGACATAGACGAATTAAAAGATTTTTTATTGTTTCTTTCTTCCATAAAACCAGATGGCATAATAGTTAGTGATCCAGGTG
>JAMOVK010000154.1 GCA_027067775.1 Deltaproteobacteria bacterium | reverse complement strand
GAGATAACATTGAGTCTAAGGGAGCGCTTGGTGAACTTCTCGAAAACCATAGGAATAGAGGAGCCCTTTGAGGTGCTAATTCAAACATGATTATCGCAGATAGCGATTGTTCTTTACAAAGGAGTAATTATGAAAAGGTATTCGTTACTGATAGTGGATGATGATAAAAACTTACTTTATGCAATGAAAAGAACCTTGAGAAGGGACGGATATAATCTTTTTTTTGCAACCAAAGCCCAAAAGGCCCTGGACAAACTGGCTGGCACATCGGTAGATCTGGTAATAAGTGACTACCAGATGCCGGGAATGAATGGTGTTACCTTTTTGCAACGGGTAAGGAATGCCCATCCCCAGGTGCTAACCATCATGATGACAGGTATAGAAGACATCAATATTGCGGCACAGGCAATAAATCAGGCAGGTGTCTACAAATTTATAGTTAAACCTTGGGAAAGCGAAGACCTCAGAATAACTGTAAGGCGGGCCTTGGAAAACCTGGAAGTTGTGCAGGAAAGGGATTTCCTTTTGCAGAAGGTAAAAGAGAGGGATGCCGCAATAGAGAAACTAGAAGCCGAGTTTCCTGGAATATCAAAGATTGTAAGAGACGAAGAGGGCAACATAGTCTCTCAGTAGTGTGGCATTTTCGTTCTCAAAAAATGATGTTATCTTAAAAAAGACGCTTCGTGCTTATTGTCGCAGCGCATTAATCATTACCTGCAATTATCTGAAGGGGAGGTTCAAACCCCTTCCGGACCAGGGAACCGTTTTTTGTATCAGACCGCCTTCAAAGGAATATCAAGACTAGGTCTTAATCCCCAGTCTTCATGCCAATACCTGAAGATTTGTAAGCAGTGCATCTTTTCCTTTTTTCCATAGGACATTCTACAATGTTCCAGCAGGAGGTGTATTGCATAAGTTTTTTAATCCCAGCTATGCTTATGCCCTGATCATGAATCATGTGCCTTAGGCATTTTATCCACTGTATGTCGTTCAGGCTGTAGTAGCGGCGTCCACCCTTTCTGCCAGGTTTGACCAGTCCTTCATCCTCATAGATCCTAAGGGTCCTTGGATGAACTTCTAGCATCGAGGCTGCTGTTCCAATGGGAAAGATTGCCTTGTCAGGCTCTACTCCCTCAAGACCAGTATCGATATCTATCTTGTCGCTTTTGGATGCTTTTTTAAGCCTTTCCTGGCCCTTTGCAGCTTGAATATCCCGTTCTTGCACGATTGGCATGTCCCTTTATCGACTCTATTAAGTTGGGCAGGCCCAAAGAAAGGGCCTGCCAGGAAGGTGTTTAGATTTTAGTGTTCGCTAACGGAAAAGACCTTTCCGAAAAACCGTTCACCCAGTAAGAAGCCGGCAATAGTCAAAGATATGGAACCGGCAACTACAAGAAGTTCAGCAGGCGAAGGCATGTAATGCATGAAGCTTGGCAGATTGTCCCAGCCATAAAATACAGGTGTGGTCTGGCCGTTGACTACTAGGTCGTACCGTTGAAAGAATCCGCCAACCAGGGCCATTAAAGATGCTGCAGACATGGCCATCAGGTTGTTTAGCTGCGTACCCACCAGAAGTACAAGGGGCAAGACTAGACCAATTATAATTTCAAATACCCAGAAATTTGTTGCCAAAGGTCCTTTTAGCAGGTTTGTTGCAGCAAGTTTCGCTAGGTCCCCATCAGTCATCAGCACAATAAGGCGCCATGTAATGGCTATTGCTATGAGAAAAAGGGTAAGGGCCAGTATTTTCCCGGCTGTTCTCAAGGCAATGAAATTTTTTTCATCCATCTTTTCGTTTCTGATTTTATAGGCAAGATGGGTGAAGAGAATTATGCAGGCTGCGCCGCTCATTACAGCTGAGCAGAGGAAAAAGACAGGCAGTTGCGCCCCATACCAGAAAGGCCGGGCAGCCAATGTTGCAAAAACAGCGCCGAGGTTTGAGTTAGCTCCTACTTCTGCCAAAGCACCCAATATACCTATATAAAGGGCCATTTTCCAGCTTCCGGTGAGTATGCCAAAAAATTCCAAAAGCATGCAGCCAACAGCAAGGCCGTATAAGGTTCCCATCCACCAGATGTTAGAGGTGAAGTTAGGGGAAATGATATTGTAAAGCAGCATCCTGTGTGGACTTTCAAGCTCCACACCGATGGATAAAAAGGCTGCAAATATTGTTATAATGGATAGATAGACCGCCCGGTTAGCTAGGGGTGCCAATGGATTGCCTCCAAAGGCATGACTCATTGCCGCTATAAGCACCAGACCTGTTGAGATGATTGCAAATGATGCGTAATTAGAAATTAGTATGCCCCAGGGAATCTCCCGCGTCACTGCATACAGGTGTTCATGACCAAAAAAGAATCCGTAGACCCCAATTACCAATGCTATGCCAACTACTCCAAGAAGTGCCAGAGCAGCGGCAGTGAGCCCTGGTTTTGCTACTCGAGGCTCTATCCAAGCAGTTAAAGCAGATATTCCATTAGCCATAGTAAATCCTCCTCTTTAAAAATTACTTTGTCTTGGCCGATTAAGGTTAGCATTCTAAAAATTTAGGATATTTTTGTTTAGATCCTCCCTGAAAAGACACTTATTTTTGGCTTCAGGCCGCCATCTGGAGCCTTTTTGTTTTTGGCAACGCAAAAAGTGCCCCTTTTCTCAAGGTAAGATAAATTTCTGCAACCGCTGGACCAAAGACTAAAAGGCTATGATCCTTTTCACAAACTACCCAAATTTTGTCTTTAAAAATAGAAGGTTAATAAAACAGAAAAATTAGGACGTGGACTTTTTGAGTAGTTTAAAGTTTATAAATAATTACGCGAAAAGGGCTTGTTTTTGGCCTGCTGGTTTTTGTATGGGCTTATTTTAAGCCTTTATGTATGAGGTGCTGGGCTTGGTTATGGTACCCGGATCATGGTTGGGTAGGAAAAGACACTTTATGAGGTCTTGTTGTTTATGGAAATCGGTTTGTTGAATTATAATGTCAGGTCTTGGGATGGGAAGAAATTATTTCCTGTCATTTGGAAATTTTTTTTTAAAGATATAAAGGCGAGAGCGGGCTTTGTCTCAGTGTCTGGAAAAGATGTTTCAGGATGCGCTCGGTCTTTTAATGAATCATTTGACTGCTCAGGGCATGTTTGTTGAAAGATTCGCGGATTCTTTGTCTTTCTGGTGTGGTATTTGTCCAGTGGACAGATCTGTCCAGATATCTCGCTGTAAGCTCCCTGGCCTTGCATGTTTTTTGAGTCTCTGTTGGGCAATCGGCTATCTCCCAACAGGGGGCAAGCCTTAAAAGGCGTGTCAAGGCCGGAATGCTTATACCCTTGTCTTGGATCATGCGTCGAATGCATGCAATCCAGGCAATCTGTTCATGGCTGTAGCCTTTTTGGCCTTTTTTATATTCTGGAGTTATTAATCCCTCCAGTTCGTAGGTTCTTAAGGTGGCAGGGCTTATTTGAAGTATTTGCGAAACATGTCCCATGCCAAGCAGCTCAGGGACCAATTGATAAGGATGGTTGTGGTGTTTCATGGTTTCCCTCAAAATTTTTTAACAATCTTTGTGACCATTGAAAGCCTGACCTCGTGGTAAAAACATCAAATCACAGAATTTCATGGCTCCTATAGTTGCAGCTATCTCATGCAGTCCAGGAGTATGAAAGGGTATGGTTTAAACCTTATTGATACTGATTAATAACGGACATAAGAGTTGGAATAGGAGGCATTCCCAACCGGCCTGTTGCCTCTGATGGATCCGTGCTCTTGGCTTCGATGGCCCTGCTGTGTATGTGATGAGCTGTATCGGTGGAAAATAAAATTGCAGCGCAGCTAGACGTAATGGCTGAGACAATAAGGTGTGTTGGCATGTGCTGGTCGTGCCAGAATTGTCTAAAGGCAGTTTCCATTGCATAGGGCAAGGCATGGGTGGATAATAGTGCATTAGATATTATGCTGTTGGATATGAAAATATCACCTTTGGCATGAATGTCGATTGAGTTGGACATGGGACACAGACTCCTTTCAAGAGTTTTCAGGAAAAGCCAAAGCGCACGGTTCAGTCTATGGGTGCTCCCCACTCATCCTTTTTGCGCTGTAAAAATGACTTGACCTTAAGATCATATAATGTATGAAGCGATGCACAGGTGAGCCACAAAACCAAAAATAAGATACCCTTCATTTCTTAACTCTCCTTATTCACTTTATGGCAGGTGGCGGCCTGCCTTCTAAGACATGGAAAAGAGACCAAATTATAAGCGAAGGCCAGAGTTTAACTCCCCGTCAAGCTATCACCCCCTTTTGAGTCATAATGTTTTGTACAAGAACCATTAGAACCATAAAAACAAGTTAACGAATCTACTAACACTGTAAATTGTGGTTGTCAAGTATCATGAAGATATTTTTTTCTAAATATCAATATGGTTTTTTGGTCACAGGGAGCTGGCCACCCCGACGTTGTCTCTAACCTGCTGAAATTAAAACTTTTAATTGCTGGGTCCAAGAGAAAGATCTGAGACCGAGGGCAAAAATTGAGCCCTTGTAGCTGTTGTCATAGCGTTTTTTACCCTGGCAATGCCTGGAATTTATCATAAAAATTTCGAAAAAATTGGATTGATGCGGATAAAAAGGAAAAAAGACGGATATTTTGCGACGCCAAGCCTTGGACGTAATTTGCGCCAGCAATAAAGTCGGTTTAGGCATAAAATGTGCCCATTTGTTCCTTAAAACTTAACAAAAATTCTATAAAATTGATTTAGAAATAATTATTCAGTTTGCTAATGTGCTAATTTTAAAAATATTTTTTGTATGAAGTCTTAATTTGTGCCCTGTTGGCATACCTAATGCAATATCCACTAGTGAATGGGACAACAGGAATCGGAAAGGGTGGCGGCCCTTTCCTGAGCCCTTCTAGCAGGTGGCGGCTTGATAGCAAGGAAAGGAGATAAAGATGAGTGTCCTCACAAACATTACCAAAAAATTTCATTTTTATAACGGTAGAAAAAGCAGTTTTTTTGCCCCTGATGAAATCTTGTCAGAAGGTTTCTGGTTCACGCTTAGCTTTTTGCTTTTTGTAGTTCTTGGACCTTTTTCTGCCATACCCGCATTTTTGGCTGTAATGTCTCTTGGTAATGGTGAGGATGTGGATGAGCCAGAGGCACTTTAAGACTGATCAAATTTTTTGACAAAAGGGAGGTACATATCAATGGCACTTAACATTTCGATGGAAACATTGGCTGAACCGACTCTTGCAAAACCCAAGATCAATATGGTGCTCCTGGCCTGCCTTGGCGTAATAGGCGCAGCCATTGCTACTGGTATCTATGCCTTTGTAGTTGGTCACCATCATGTCTATGGTGTAACAAGACAGGTGCCTTGGGGCATCTTGATATCCACCTATGCCTTTTTTGCCATAACATCCACGGGGCTTTGTCTGCTTGCGGCACTTGGTCACTCCTTTGGGGGTAACAATCTTGCTACTCTTGGCAATCGGGCTGTATTCCTTTCAATCGTCACGATTTTGGCTGCCTTTCTTTCCATAGGACTCGAGCTTGAAAGTCCTCACAGAATGTTGCTTTACAATGTAATTTCTCCCAACTTTTCATCAAATATTTGGTGGATGGGGACCTTGTACGGCCTTGCCGTTGGATGCATGTTTGTAGAATTTTTTGCCATCTTGACAAGAAAGTGGCAGGTTGCCCTGGCCATAGGAGTGGCCGGTGCCCTGGCAGAAGTAGGGGCAAATACCAACCTGGGCGCTGTGTTTGCGACCTTGTCATCAAGGCCTTTCTGGTATGGGGCACAACTGCCTGTCTATTTCCTCTGCTCGGCCTTTATGAGTGGTGCTGCTGCCATCATACTCTTTACCCATCTGTCCAGTAGGATGCGCGGTGTTGAACTGGATGACAAAACATTTTCTGGACTGCAGATGGCTGGCAAGGTGCTGGCTCTGACCCTGTTCCTTCTTATGGTTGCAACTGTATGGCGTTTCATTTCACTCTTTGTAGGCGGTAACGAATTTGCAAAACTGGCAGCAGAAAACCTTCTCTCAGGTCCTTTATCCATGAATTTCTGGGTATTTGAAACGGTAATAGGGCTGGTGCTTCCCCTGTTCATCCTCGTGGGGACTCAAATGAAAAATGTTTCTGCCATGGCTGCCGCTTCTCTAATGGCTCTTGTGGGCGCCTTTATACAAAGATACGACTTGGTTGTTGCCGGGCAGCAGACGCCAGTCTTCTATGGATGGGATAACCTGCCTAAATATCTTGCCTATACTCCATCCCTGGGTGAGATGATTGTGGTGGCAGGTGCAGTAGCTCTTTGTATTGCAGGCTTCATAACTGGAGAAAGGCTTTTTGGCAGGGTATTCAATGAAGCCAACCATCACTAAGTATCTGCAGGCAGGGGCTTCCCCTGCCTAAAAGGAGTAGAGCCATGAGGACCATGAAACATAAACAAAGCGCAAAACAAGGCAAGGGCCTGTTGGATATGCATGAACCACATGCTGCTACCGCCGATGGTGAGTTCAGGGGAATAGATCCTGAACAGCCGCTTTTCAGCATTGGAACAGCAGCGGCCATGTTAGAGATCCATCCCAGAACAATGCGTATATATGAAGAAGAGGGCCTGGTTAAGCCCTTTAGAAAGGCAGGGCGCCGTTACTACTCTCTTAATGATATTCAGTGGATCAAGTGCATACGGTATATGATTCACGATCAGGGCATAAGCATCGCGGGTATAAAAAGACTATTAGAATATGCTCCTTGTTGGAATATAACAGAATGCCCTCTTGAAAAGAGAAAGACTTGTACTGCATGTGGTTTGGGGCATCATCACTAAACCGGCGGTATCAGCCTGAGTGTCTCCATGCTAAAATCGTAAAGGTCTATACTCAACAGCTTGTTTGAGAAAGCAAGACCTTCACGGCCCTTTAAAATAAAGTTCATTATCTCAAGGGCCTGAATGGCCCCCACCACCATGCAGCTGCTACAAATGGCTGCATGAATTTTGGGCTCAAAGCTTATTCCCTTGTATATATTGGAAAGTCTTACAGATGAATCTGGCAATATGGTAGTTACCTGACCAAACAGGCCTTCTGTTCCGCCGTGCACCAGCACAGCCTGAGCCTTCCTGCACATCTCATCCAAGACGAAACGAGAGGGCAGATCATCAAGACAATCTGCCACTATCTCGGCCTTAGGGTGAATGTGGATACCCTTTTCGATCCTTTTCTTGACAAGAGTCAACTTGACAGTTGGTCTTATCTCAAAAAGCCTCTTGGCAGCAGCATCTACCTTGGCCAGTCCTACGTCTTTGGCGCAGTATAGTATTTGGCGGTTTAGATTGCTTTGTTCTACATGATCAAAATCTATAAGAATCAAATGGCCTACACCAGCCCTTACAAGGCTTGCGCATACAGCTGTACCCAGGCCACCAAGCCCGGCCACTGCAACTGCTGCCCCTGCAAGCCTCTTTTGCCCCGCCTCACCTACTATAGGAATTTGCCTTGAAAAGATGGGCTATCCTCCTGCACTTGGCGGAAAAATGGCAACCACCTGTCCATCCTGAATCAAGGTATCAAGGCCGCGAAGCTGCATGTAGTTTTTTCCATCAACCATAATAATGAAGGGAATACCCTGGGAAAGATTTAGGCTGCCTAATCTCTTGAGGTCTTCAAGCCCTCTTTGTTGACCAAGCTCTTGTAAAATCTGACCAAGTCTTTTGGTACTTCCGCCTGCTGATAACTCCACTTCTTTTACGCCGCTTTTAAGCCTTAGCGTTCCGAATATCTTTACCTTGATGGCCATCTAAATATTATCAATATCAAGCCTTTGCAAGAGTTCCTTGGTGGGTACGCCATTTTCGTCCCAGCCTCTACTTTTGTAGTATTCTGGCAACATTTCCCCAAGTCGTACCGTGTTGCCCTTCTGGGCCCCTTCTGGCATGGGTTCTTTTAATAATCGCTGCGGAAGGGTGTCGGTATCTGGTTTCATGCCAAAACGTATATTTAGCACACGTTCCAGATTCCAGATCCTTTCTCCGCATTCCATCAGTTCCTCTAATGAGTAGTTAAATCCTGTGAATGCATTCAGGATGGCCAGATAGTCCTCAGCGCCAAGGGCAAAAGAGGTAAAGAGGCACATACCCATGGAATCTATCACAGCAGTAAGGTCCTGAAAGGCCTTAACCCACTGGGCCTTGCCCTCTGTGGCCTGAGGGTCCAATTTTTCAGGAATGCCAAGAACCTCAGGGGCAATAAGGTAGGCCCTTACATGGCATCCCCCCCTGTTTGATGTGGCATATGACAAACCTTGCCCCTGCACTCCACGAGGATCATAGGCTGGCAGTTCCTGACCCTTTACACTCATGGAGTATTGCTCGGCACCGTAGCTTGAAGCAAGCCTCAAGGAACCTTCAGCAAGCCTTGCTCCAAAACCCTCCTTAAATGCCGTCTGTTTGGTGTAAAATACTAGGGCCTCACTGCTTCCAAAGGAGAGGGCTGGTCCGCCTTCAAGCTCTTTTTTCTTTATGAGACCCTTTTGAAAAAGTTCCATGGCGCAGGCTATTGTGAGTCCACATGAAATTGTATCAAGCCCAAAAAGGTTACACAGATAGTTGGCCTCTGTAATAGAAATAAGATCCTTTACGCCAACAGCGGCCCCAAGGGCCCATCCGCTTTCATATTCAGGTCCTTCGCCCTTTGCTCCGGTTGGAAGCTGAGTAACCCTTGCACATTTTATTGGACAGGCATAACAGCCCCGATTTTTCTTTAAATAGCCTTTTTCAACCAGGGCTTCACCACACACCTCGTCTGTGGATTCGAATACGCCCGTCTGAAAATTCCTGGTTGGATAGGCTCCATGCTCGTTAATAATATTGTCAAGGACCTTAGTTCCAAGAGCAGGAAGCCCTTGGCCTGTAACAGGATGCTCCTGTAAGGTTTTTACCCTTTCCTTAACAGTCTCCATAAATCGTTCATGATGGTGTGCCTCGGGTTTTTCAGAGCCTTTAACGGCAACGGCCTTAAGATTCTTGGCGCCCATAACTGCTCCTACACCTGATCGCCCTGCTGCCCTGTGTTTATCGTTTATGATACATGCAAAACGCACCAGGTTTTCACCTCCAGGACCGATGCAAGCTACCTTAATGGTGTCTGAACCAAGCTCTTTTCTTATGGCATCGGTGGTAAAATGGGTATCCTTGCCCCAGAGTCCTGTTGCATCCTTTAGTTCCACCCCTTTATCGTTTATAACAAGATAGACTGGTTTCTCAGCCCTACCTGTCACGCAGATAATATCCACTCCGGTACGTCTGAGTTCAGCTCCAAACTGCCCACCGGAATTTGAGCAGGCAACAAGACCCGTGAGCGGGCTTTTACACAGGACCATGTATCTTCCTCCAGTGGGAGCAGCTGTTCCGGTAAGAGGCCCGGTGGCAAAGATCAACGGATTGTCCGGAGAAAGTGCGTCCACATCCTTCTTGAGCAAGGTGCCAAGGAGATAGGTCCCTGCGCCCCTGCCCCCTATAAACTTTTTGGACACATCCGAAGCCAGCTCCTGGCTTGTAACATCGCCACTTGAAAGATCTACTGCCAAAACTCTAATCTTGTCTGAAAACCCCACTTAAGGCACCTCCTTGTTTGTATTACCCTACCAACTTTTCTATTAAACTAGCTGCGATTTATCAAGATCCACATACCTATAATAACAAATCCGAAACCTGCTGCTGCTCGTATTAAAGAAGGGTTAAGATACCTTGATATTGTTCCTGCAGCCACCACGGCCAAGGCGGAGGAAAGCACAAGGGCTGCTGCCGAGCCCAGAAACACACTCCATGCTGCTTCTTTTTCTGTCGCTGCAAACAGAAAGGTGGCAAGTTGGGTCTTGTCTCCAAGTTCTGAGAGAAATACGCTTCCAAACACTGTTAAAAAAATTTTGGGATCAAACATTCTTTTCCTCCTAATTTTATGGACAATCTTGAAAGAGTGTTTATTCTCTACAACGAGATACGACAGGAGGTTATAGTCTTAAACGTAACCATCTTCATTAAGGTATCACAAAAACGGGATAAGGAGGATTCATTCATGATAATTACCAAGAAACACGCCTTGCTGTTAAAGAGGCTTAAAGAGAAATGGGCTCAAGGCCTTCCCCTTGACAAGGCACTTGATGAGTTGACAGAAGAAGACCTTGAATTTCTGACACATCTGCAGTTTGCCGGCCTAATTATAGAAGAGAATGAGACTTTTGAACTTTCCCAGCCCGGTCATATGATAGCCGAGGCCCTGGATGAGTGTTTCAACAAGGTTGGTCAGATAGATCAGTGGCAGGACAACTTCAAGTTTATAGGTTCAGAGGTTATCTCAATGATAGAGGTGGCCAGGCTTGCCCAGGGCAATATAAAAGATCAGCCTCAGATTGCCTCGGAACTTGAAAAACGAGGGATGGCAGAAGATGGTAAACTTCTTCCAATAGCTGAGTCCATTCTTGAGGCTTATAACGAAGCCCTTCCCCAGGTGTTTCTTACCAAACCCCTGCTAGAGGGCCTTCGTAAATGTCCACCTGGTCCTGGAATGAAGTCATTGCTTCCCTTTGAAAGCAACCACATATACGAGTTGGAGGCAATGAGACTTCTTACATTTTCCTTGCCTTATGGCAATTCTTATTCACTCACAGGTGGAGGGCAGCAGATTAGGGCCGCTCTTCTCAAGGGTCTGGCTCCAGGAAACGTGCTTGATGATGAACTTCTTTCTCTCATTCTAAGAGATGAACTTCAGGAAGATGACATTGTTCGGCTTCAGGCAATAGGAGCAATAGATTCCGACAGACAGCTTCTTCCAGCAGGACGTTCTTTTTATGCAGCAGCAAGGCTTCTCTATGTTGCTCCAATAGTCTTTAATCCCTCTGTATGTATCAGAGAGAGAGATTTCAATGTCCTTGAGGCCATAGAGACGCTCTGGGGGAAAAATAAAGACAATCCAGAAATATTTCCCAACAACAAGGCTGTCAAAAATTTTATGGAGGATAAGGGTGTAGCAAGGGGTCAAACCCAGAAGTCCCTCTATGTGCTTGAAAGTTACAGACTCATAAAGGCAGAGAGAATAGAACAAGGAGCTCTCGTATATGAACTGACTGCTATTGGAAAGGAGGTTTTTGAAGACCGTTTGCAGCAAGACCATAAATCTGTTTCTGCACGCTCAGTTATGGCCATTACCACCACAAGGATGGAAAATTTATCGCCTGACGATAGCTGGGTAGACATTGCAGAGAAACAGGGACTTGTTGGAAAGGGGTTTCCATCCCAATCTGGCAGACTGTTTGCGCGACTTGCCTCAACCATAGAAAGGCTTCCAACGGTAGACAGTCAACAAAGAAGGGTGCTGGACGTGATGCCATACTGGCGCGGGCTTTTTTTGGAACAGATAGACAAGTATCTACCTAAAATGTCTCGTCAAGAGATAGAATCAAGTCTGGATCGGCTTACAGGCAATGGCATAGTGGATGTCCTGCCAGGGGAACTTTTCAAGGTGACAGAAGCTGGAGCATCTTTTAAAAGGGCGATGTCCGTGGTGCCTGAGGGCATAGAATTTCATGTCACTCCAGCTATGTTGCGGCTTCTTGCTGCAGCAGAAAAAAATACTGAAAATGGCAAGATAAACTGGAAAGAGGCTGAAAGAGATAGCGGTCTTGATCCGGAAGTGGCTAACGAAACCGCTCTTGCTCTCAGAAAGCTTATATATGTAAAGTCTGACAAAATTACAAATGCTGGCAAACTCTTGCTGGACGGCATGGATATGTTGGCTGATGCAAGGTTTGAATGGGAAGAAGTAGAGATATAGAGAAAAGAGGGCCGATCTTGTCTAATTAAAGACAAGCGGTCCTCTTTTCAAAAAGTTATTTGAACCTACAGCAGAGTATTTCTCAGGGTTTCAAGTCCTGTTGCGCCTGTGTTTTCGTCCGTCTCTTTGATAAAAGTTATCTTATTACAAAGCCGGCATAACCGACCACCCTTGAATAATCTCCGTTTACATCGCCAGAGGTTGCATACTTCACCAGTTCTGCCTGTTTGGCCCCGAGCAGTCTACTGGCCTCTAAAGTGATTGTGGTTGGAACATATCCACACATGGAAATGCCATATTGTTTGACGGTGGTATAAAGCCCTTCAGGGTCTAGCTTCAGTATTTCTTTGATTGCCAGGCCGTCGAGTTTCTGGGCTACTTCTACAGGTACATAATGGCTCATGTCTGTACTGGCCACCAAAAGCACAGGAAGTTCAAATTCCGAGACTGCTTCTGCAAGTGCTTTTCCTATATCAAGACAGGCATCAAGCCCAATTGGCCCTAGACATATGGGCACTATCTTTAGTGCAGGCTGTAAGTATTGGAGAAAAGGTACCTGAACCTCCAAGGAGTGTTCATAAAGATGTGCCTGATAGCCATCAGTCAGTTGCTCTGTTTTGGCAAGTATTAACCGGGCTAGGGATGACGCTATAGGAACATCACCCATGGGCATTTGCCATATCCCTTCTGTCATTATTTCTGCAGGGGAGCCGTAACCTGTATGATTTGGGCCAAGTATGACAACATGTTCCGGTACCTTAATGAGGCTATAAACCGCTCCTGCCACATGTCCTGAATATATGTAGCCCGCATGGGGACAAATGGCTGCCCTGGCAGGATGGGCATGGACAGTTGTAGGTATGTACTGGGAAAGTTCTCTGCGAAGGGCCAAGGGATCACCAGTATAAAACTGATTGGCTACGGCTGGCTGTCTTATTATCATGGCAATGCTCCTTTTATAAGATGTTAAAGATCAGGTAACGTGTTTTGTTTTTAAAAAATAATTTAATCACTGTGTGGAACCTGTCCAATATGGCAGAAGATTAACAGCAGAAGATGTATCCGAACGAAGATGAGATCAAGAAACAGATACACGCTTTAATGGCTGAAATGGCGTCAAATAATACTCTTGAAGCCCCATTTATAGAAAATACCATTTTAAGGGCAAAGGGTCTTCCTGAAAGGATCTTTTTTATGAAATCCGTGCCACGGCTTATGCCACTGGCCCGCAATCAGATTCTCGAGCAGGCCCAAAAAGGATCTTCTCATTACTGCTGTGCTTGTTGGTGGGCTGAGTCCTTGAGCATGGCAAAGGGCAGAATGGAACGAAAGTGGTGGTCTCCTTCAGGAGGTCTCTATCTTTGCATAAGTCTCTTCCCTCAGCTACTTCCAAAAAATCGGGTTCTTTATTCCCTGGCCATGGGGCTTGCTGCCTGCCAGTGTCTTTGCAGCTTTGGAATTAGGGCGAGGATCAGGTGGATAAACGATATCCTCATTGGTGATAAAAAGGTGTGTGGTATCCTTAGTCAGAGTGTTTCTGCACCACAGACGCAAGAGGAGTATCTGCTTTTTGGTGTAGGCATTAATGTGAATGTTTCTTCCTTTCCTGAAGAGCTCGAGGCGACTGCAACTTCCATAAAGATCGAATCTGGACGCAGGTGGCCTGTTTTACAGGTGGGCAGTAACCTCATAGCCAGGGCCATATTCAACTTTTCCATGCTTCATGAATGGGAGAGTAGATGCCTGAAGGAAGGACTGGCCTTTAGTGAAACAGAAAATCCGGTGATATCCCAGTATGGGAAGTTTTCGGATCTTGAAAACAAAAGGGTTCTATATGGCAGGGATCTTGAGCAAGAAAAGGGAACCCATTGTGTTTCACGTGGAATCACTAGGGAGGGTTTTCTCATATTGGAACGTCACGGTGAAATTTTTACAGTTGAAAGTGGCGAAATAAGGTTTGTATGAAGCCGGGTAATCCGGCTCATGCAGCCCTTTTTGCCGCTTCTTCCTGAAGATAGGCTTCAATGAACTTATCTATGTTTCCGTCAAGAACGTCGTTTACATTTCCCGTTTCAATACCGGTTCGATGATCCTTTACCATCTGATAGGGATGGAGTACATAGGAGCGGATCTGGCTGCCAAATCCAATCTCCTTTTTCTGGTCGTGCAGTTTCTGCTTTTCTTCCTCCCTCTTTGCCTTTTCAAGCTGATACAGTCTCCCCTTTAGAATTTTCAAGGCTATGGCCTTGTTTTTATGCTGACTTCTTTCGTTCTGGCACTGGACTACTATCCCTGTAGGTATATGGGTTATCCTTACAGCAGAGCTGGTTTTGTTTACGTGCTGGCCCCCAGCTCCACTGGCCCTGTACGTGTCTATGCGAAGATCCTTTTCGTCTACGTCTATTTCAATGGATTCATCAAGTTCCGGAACCACAAAGACCGAAGCAAAGGAGGTGTGTCTCCTGCCAGATGCGTCAAAGGGTGAGATCCTTACAAGCCTGTGTACGCCCGCCTCTGATTTTAGGTGCCCATAGGCAAACTCTCCCTGTACCAGAAAAGTGGCGCTCTTGATCCCTGCCTCCTCTCCAGGCAAAAGATCCAGCATCTGCACCTTGAATCCGTGACGTTCACACCATCTTAGATACATGCGAAGAAGCATGTCTGCCCAGTCCTGGGCCTCTGTGCCTCCTGCGCCTGGATGGATGGTGACTATGGCATTACTTATATCATGCTTGCCACCAAGAAGTCTTTGCAGTTCTGCTTTTCTGATCTTTTTTTCAAGCCTGGAAAGATCCTGCCTGACTTCCAGCAGGGTGGCTTCATCATGTTCCTCCTGGGCCATTTCAAGAAGTAGTTCCAGTTCTTCCAGAGTGGACGAAAGGATTTTTATGGTCTCCTGCTGCCTGGTGAGTACCGATCTTTCTCTAAGGATGTTCCTGGAGTCAGGCCCGTCCCAAAAGCCCGGCTCCAGCAGGGCCTTTTCTATTTTGGCAAGTCTGTCTCTCGTATCCTGACCATCAAAGATAACCTCTTAGCATGTCGATTTTTTTCCCAGCCTCTGCAAGTCGCGTTTTCAACTCCTGGATATCTATGTGGACACCGGTGGTTTTCTTGGAAGTCATAAAAGCCCCCTTTCTTTATTCACGGACTATTTTTCAAGTATATTCGGCTAGCTATACAAAAACTCTTCTTTAAGACACATTCATTTCAGGCATATAACATAAAACAAATGTACAGAAAAGAGCGACGGATCGCAAAAGCCTAAACGAGTCCATTCAGCCCAAAGAATTTATTCATAAGAGCATTTATAAACAATAGCCAACAGAGGATCTGGAAATGAAACAATATTTCTCTGTTGGCTCTATTCTTATCAATATCAATTTCTGACAAAGTGACAATCAGGCGTTAATCCATGACCTCTTTATTTTATCTTAAATACCATAGGAACTGTATTAACCCTTTCAGGATGTTTATCGTCCCAAGTACAACATGCCTCCAAAACCAGGCTGTGTGAAAGAGGAGAGAGTGTTGTTCTTTTCCTGGCCCTCTTTTTTGTTGGAATGTCGCCCACGCGACTGGAACCGGGAGCACCACGGACATTTTCTCCAGGATTCCAGATATGATCCAAGGTGTGTCTGGAAAGATGTCTCTGGATAAATGCATTTACTTCAGGCGGATATGTCGTGTTTTTTGAACCATGCCTCCTCGATGCCTCTTCTATGTCCCGTCTTGAAGGCTTGCTGGCATCTTTTTAAATAAATAGTTCTGGTATCATGATATCCTTCTGTTTTTTTGACATTCGTTTAAGAAGGTCTATTTCTGGTTAGTGTCCTTTTGGCCTAAAAGGTTCGGATAAAAAGGCAATTTTACCAAAAAGATGGGCGGGTGTACCTGCCTGCTGTCAACAGGTGATGGCGATGGGGTAATAAGGAATGCAGATTGGCAGGAGGTGACTTTCACAGTCAGGAAAGCAGGGCCAAGAGCTTCTAGGGCTCGGCTTGAGTGGATTTCTTTTGCTCCGCCCTCGCCAAGAATCTCTAGGCCCTGTTCCCAGCGCCTGATGAAAAGCCACCATCCTGGCCAATCTGCAACCAATCTAGACCTTTCTCCTGTAACATACTGCTAGAACTAGAAGGCCCATGTGGGACATCCGGTGCGGGCTTTAGAAATAATGGCCTTAATAACAACGCAATTTTAAGGCATAATGTTTCTACCCTCGATTGCATAAAAACTGAGGCATTCTGGAAAGTACAAGTATACAAACCATTTAATGGTATTGCTAAGACATTTAATGAAATCAAAAACATGGAACTTGGGTGGTTCCCAGTTTTTAAAGGTGGTGGCCCGAACAACAGGATTCATCAAATAAACAGGGCAAGGATAGGGGTTTGATTAGACATTTGGGAACAGGGCCTAGAGATTCTTGGTGAAGCGAAGCGGCTGAAACCTCCATTTAGCGAGCGTAAGCGAGCGGTTTTGGAGCGTTTCAGCGAAGCAAGCCTTAGAAGCTCTTGGCCCTGCTTTCCAGTCTAGTCAAAGTCCTTCCTTGCCCTATCCGCTTACTCTGGATCAAGGCAATTACTCTCCTCCTATATCACATCATGTGGTACAGAAGTATTATCATTATCTTTTGCAATAACCAGTAGGTCAGTAGGTCGAGTGTTTTGTAAACAGAATAGTAATCCTTAACTATTCCCTGATCCATTCAAAAGCCAACGAATCTCCTTTCGATGAATTTTCAAAAAGGGATTCTTTTTCAGAAGTTTTTAAGTGACTTTTAGTTGAAAAGGCATCAAAAAGACAACCGAATGTCTCTTATAATAACGGCTCCGGTATGTGTGCTATTTGTGCACTCTTTTTGTCTGAGGAAGCCTAAAGAAAGCAGCAAGGAAGACCAAAAAGTTGATGGCAACAAACCAGAAGGAACCGTATCTGGAATAAAACGTCTGTTTTTCATTTAGTCCTGCCTCAGCGGTTATGTACTGTCTTTTGAAAAGATGGGACTCTGCCATTACCTGGCCTGACGGGGATATTATCCGGCTTATACCCGTGTTGGCAGCCCTAACAAGCCATCTTCTGTTCTCCACCGCTCTGAATACCGCCATTTCTGCATGCTGATACGGGGCAGCGGTTCTGCCAAACCATGCATCGTTGGTTATCACTGCAAGGATGTTGGCTCCTGTCTGCACCTGTATTCTTGCTATTTCTGGAAATATGCTTTCAAAGCAGATCATAGTACCAACTTTGAAAGGCCCGGCCTTTAAGGGTTCTATCTTGTTGCCAGGAACAAAGTCTCCAGCAGTGGGGAGAAAACGTCTCGCCCAGGAAGTAAGCTTGCCCCAGGGCATATACTCACCAAAGGGTACAAGGTGATTTTTGTCATAACGACCAAGAAGGATGCCTTTTGGACCTATGATGTAGGCACTGTTTAAATACTGGAGCTGTCCATTGTTTGAATAGGTATAAGAGGGGCTCCCAAGAAGTATGTAAAGGCCGTTTTTGCGGGCAAATTTCAGTACCTGCTCCTTCATTGCAGAGTTTTCCTGGAAATAAAAAGGCATGGCGGTTTCAGGCCATACAACCAGTTTGAGATTGGGATACGTTTTGATGGCTTCTTGGGTAAGATCAATATAGGTATCTACGGTAAAGCGGGTAATCTCAGGTGCCCATTTGCGGTTCTGATCTATTGCCGCCTGTACGGCAGCTACCTGGATGGAGGAGCTCGGGATATTTCTCGTCTTTAAAAGACCATAAAAAAAATGGAAACAAAGAACAAAGACCACACCGGCGCAGAGAAAGACAAAAGAGCGGCGTAACTCGGTTTTATTTTTATAGAGTCTTAAAATGCGAGATGCTTCAAAGACTGATGTATTAAAAAAAAGTATGAAAAAGCTGACTCCGTAAACACCCCAAAGATCAGCGCTCTGGATGAGAACAGGCACAGGACTAAGGGTGTAGGCAGTAAGCCCCCAGGGAAAACCACTTAGAAGGAAGCTTCTTATGGCCTCAAGCACAATCCAACAGCAGGATGCCGGAAGCACCAACATCAGCCCGCAATTACCAGAAGCATATAACTTTTTGACACAAAAGCTCCAGATAGCAGGATAAAGGGCCAAATAGCAGCACAGGCAGAGTACCACCGGAATAGCTAGAATGAAGTGAATTCTGCCGTATGTTGAAATGGTGGGAACCAGCCACCATAAAAGCACGGAAAAGAAAAACAGCCCCCAGATAAAGCCAGCCTTAAACGCAGCCTTGGGATTGCGTGCACCCTCTATCGCCTGAAGAAAAGGGATAAAGGCAACAAATGCGGCTGGCCAGAAGTAGTAGGCAGGAAAGGCGCTAAATAGCAGCAGAGCCGATAGTCCAACCAGCAGAAAGGAAGAAGTCACTTTTATTTACAAATCAAGACGTCACCTAACGTCTTAAACCGGGATCTTCACCCGTGTGTATCATAGGAATAGAGTATCTGCCTTTCAAGGGGTATCCTTTTTTCAGGGAGCTTTGGAGGAGGCCAGTCGGAAGTCATTTTAATTAGTTCTGCTCTGGTAGGTATGGAATCCCAGCCGTAGCCAATGGCCTTCTTCTTTTTGACATCTATAAAAGAGGCGTCAAACAGATTGGCCTGAACTGCCCAAGGAATGATGTAGTCGGGCTCAAGCAGACGCGCAGCGGCAACCGTGCCCGCTTCCCTTGTAATGACAGAGCCAGGCCCGCATCTGATTATCATAAGGGAACGGTCATTTATTCTGACAACGAGATCCACAAAAGAGACAATCTTTTCGTTGTTGGCCTCGATGTGGATTTCCCTGTCGAGTTGAAAATCAGCGATAGTGTAGCCCTTTTCATTTACCAGGAATTTGGCAATTTTCTGGCGTATCCTTTCCCGATCCGTATCTAGTACCAGTTTTCCAGTAAGAAAACACGGTACCTTAATGAATATGTCAGAGTGATCAATTTTGCACTGTTCAGTCATAAAAACCCCTTTGTTACATTAATGTAGTTATCTTTCTTTACATAGACGGATGTTGTCAACAAAAATAGTTAACGGTTTTTGGGGATGGCTTACAAAAAACATAAATTTGTTAATCTTCTCTATATCCAAATGTCTTCCAGTTCCGCTAGTTTTAAGGGATGCTAGATCTAGAACAACTTTATTAAGACCAGGACGCAAAATAAAAGAGTAATTTACCCTATCCGAATAGGGTGGATTATCTGGTCTGTCATCTATTCTAAATATCAGAAAAATATCTGCAGAATCCGGGTTGTAAATATCAAGCCTCACCTGTTTTATTCCTTTCCATTGCCTTTTTAGGTCCTTGAATCTTAGGCCTGGATATTGGGCAGGAGGATACAGTTCGACTCTAAGACTTCGGGAACCGCTGGTGGCGTACCGGTTATCTATCTCAAACCAGGTATGACATTGATAGGCAAGATGTTGAAGTTCATTTTCCGATTCAAAGTCTAAAACAGTTACGCACTCGACTGATCCAGCCATGGATGAACTGGCAGTTATTGAAGTAGCCAACAAAAAAATCGTGCCAAGCATGCTAATAAGGTCTATGTATTTTGAATTACTCATGAATCTTGCAGGTGCGATAGGGAAGTAAAGTCGAGACGAAGGGTCTTTTCTCCCGCTACATCAAACAACACTTTAACCCTCACCTTATCCATCATCTGTAAAACAGTGCCTTTTCCAAAAATAGAATGGCGCACCCTGTCCCCGGGATGGAATCCGTTTGCACTGGTACTGTGTGGAAACGTGTTGGCCTTGGAATTTTTTCCTTTTGTTTGTATGGATGTCCGGCTTCTAACTTGTGTTGGTTCAGACTTGGCCCTTTGGGCCTCTGGGCTCCTGTCTGCAAGACGCCTAATATCCACCAGCTTGTCCGGAATTTCATCCAGAAACCTGCTGGGCCTGGCAGGCATGAGGCCGGCTCCCTGGACGTTTATAAAACTTGGATAACACAGGTAGAGATGATCCTTGGCCCTGGTTGCTGCAACGTAAAAAAGCCGTCTTTCTTCCTCTATTTCGTCTGGCCTGTTATCGGCAAAATGGGACGGAAACCTGCCTTCGCACAGAGAGATGAGAAATACCACCTTCCATTCAAGCCCCTTTGCCGAATGAATGGTAGAAAGAACGAGCTTTTCCTTTTGACCATTGTCTGTTTCTGCTTCTGGAGGATCGAGGGCAAGGTCCGATAGAAATTCAACGGCATCCTGATAGTTTGTGGTCATGGCCTTTAGTTGCTGTAGCTCCTGCAGTCTCTTAGGATAGTCATCAAAATATCGCGATTCAAGATAGGGTCGGTACCAAGAGATAAGTTCCTCTATTGTTTCCTCCAAGCCCTTAGAGGAATTGGCCAGACTAAGCAGCATGGCTCCAAGCCCTCTTACCTCTTTTACCCATGCGGCTCGGCCGTTAAATTCTGCCAGGGCCTCAAGGCCAGAGGGAGAACCTGCCAGGGTTTCAAATATCCTTTCGGCACTTTTGGGTCCAAGCCTGTCTATTAACAGAAGAATCCGGTTGAGACTTAACCTGTCCAGGGGATTCAGAAGAACCCTAAGAAGACAGATGATGTCTTTTATATGGGCTGCGTCCACAAGCCTCATTCC
>JAMOVK010000153.1 GCA_027067775.1 Deltaproteobacteria bacterium | reverse complement strand
TAAAAAGCAATAGTTCAGGTATAAAAATACCACTACCAGGAATGAGTTTCGGATATAAAAAATATATTAAACCTAAAACAATTGATGCAGTTCCTAAGGCCTGGAACAATCTTATAGACATATCAAAATAGCTAAAGCTATGTCTAAAACTATATAAACCGAAATAATAAAGAGACAACACAAAGGTACCCACGATAAACAAAATCTTTAACCAGGTAGCAGAAGACCAATCAGTTGCAGGAACTTTAAAAAAACAAATAATTGCTAAAGAGAAAAACAAAAAAGCCGATTCTCCTAGAAAAAAAATTAATTTTCGAATAGGATACTTTTTCCCAAAAAATTTTAACATCTAATCTTCAACAAATTAATTAGTATGACGTATGATAATAACTTTTTTTATAATACGTGTATTTTCTGGGTTTTACCTCAAATCCGTTAAAGACGACTCCCAGAATCTTTTGTTTTCCCAGTTTGTTAATAGCCTCTTCAACTGCGTTCTTGTCTGAAACACCATATCGAACCACAAGTATAACAACATCAACGTGTTTGGATAACACAAGCGTTTCTGCAGCGAGATTAACGGGAGGCGAATCTATCACAATTAAACGATCTGCATACCTGTCCCTGGCTTCCTGAATAAGCTGATGCATTCTGTCAGATGTCATAAGTTCAGCAGGATTTCTCACTGTTGAGCCTGCCTGAAGCACTGTCATCTTATCCAAAATACCTTTCATAAGAAAGTTGGAAAGGGGTTTGCCAGTCAGAAGATAATCGGTAAGGCCTGGAGATTTTCTAAGCCCCAAGGTCTTTTGAACACTTGGCCGCCGAACATCCCCATCTATCAGAAGCACGTAAGGGTCAACGCTTTGTGCTATGCTAACTGCCAGGTTGCAGGAAACCATTGTCTTTCCTTCCTGTTCCAAGGCGGAAGTTACCAACACGGATTTTATCTCCCGCCCATCGGGAGGATACATGATAGAAGACCTTAGAACCTTGAAATGCTCCGCAGCCAGGGATTCGGGATTGTGATAGACAACTATTCTGAAATCTACCGGTCCTTCCAGGGTATCTGATGATTGTTCTGGGGTTTGTTTTTTAGATATTGATTCGATAACACCACTATCTCTTTTGACAACCCCCTTGTCATTCTTATCGATATTCGAATCCAAGGGTTTCCAACCCTGCAAATCCGCTACATTGGCCTTTTCAAGGACCTTTCCGATCTTATCCATAAATATTTCCTGTCCTTAACAATTCCATCATTTTTTCGAGAAGCGATTTGTAATTCACAAAATAAGATGAAAGAAAAAATAACCCACCGACTGCTAGACAAATAAGCAGTACAAATGTCAGCTTGGTAATAACAGACGACACACCTCTGCTTCCTGTAGACAAAACTTCCTTGGAAGTTTCACCTGCAGCTCTATCACATTCGAGTTCTTTTGCGCATTCCTTAATAATTTTATCGTCTATGACCTTTAATTCCTTTACAAAGCCAGTAAGAAGTGCATGATCACACAATAGATTTATTACCCTGGGAATTCCATTTGAATAGTTAAACACGGCTTCCATTGCCTCTTGGGTAAAAAGACCAACATCCTTTGCTCCAGCCTTTGCCAAACGCAACTGGATATAGGCTGCCGTTTCTTCAGGTGATAAAGGCCTTAAGATATATTTCAAGGTGACCCTTTGCTTGAGAGCCCTGAAAGTTGGATTATTCAGAATCTGCGAAAACTCGGGTTGACCAGTAAGAATTATATTAATCAATTTTGCATTAGGGGTTTCCAGGTTCGATAGCAGTCTTATCTCCTCCAGTATCCCCGGATCCAACCTATGGGCTTCATCAATAATCAGAACGACGCCCCTTTTTTTCTTTAACGAATCTTCCAAAAAGCCGGAAAACTTTACCAGAAAATCCGCCTTGTCTTTTATGTCCCCTAATTTGTATTTCTGCGCCAGCAGGCTAAAGAATTCGTCCCGTGTAAGAGTAGGATTTGAAATAAAGGCTGTTACTATCTCTTTTGGCATTTGGGCCAGAAGGGAATATATCAGAGTGGTTTTTCCAGTCCCTACCTCTCCTATAATTACTACAAATCCTTTTTGCTGAATCAGTCCATATTTTAAATAGGCCAGGGCCTCCTTGTGAGACGGAGCTAAAAACAAAAAACGTGGATCTGGCGAAAGGGAAAACGGTTCCCTTTTCAGGTTGTAGAAATCAAGATACATAAATCAGACCAACCCGGCAAAGGAACCAGGCCCCTTGATGGAAAGGATGATAAAAAGACCAATAACGATCATATATCCGGCTGCAGCTCCAAAACCCAAGACAAAATTTTTAAAACGCTGCTTCCTCATTTCCTGAGGACTTAAGAGTACCGGTATACAAGCCAGCACCTCTAATCCATAATCACCTTTTATTTCATCCGGATCATAGTACTTGTTGCTCAAAAGATCGACCGCAAAGGCAAGACCTGTGCTAAATCCAAAAGCCAGAACAATTATAAGGGGAATAAGCTTTTTTAAATCTGGTTTAATTGGCCTTTCTGGCACCCTGGCTGGATCAATTATCTTGAACTGTTCCCCCTGCTGGTGTCTTTCAAGGGCTGCAGCTTGATCAGCCTCCAGTTTTTTCTTTAGAAGTTCATCATATGTCTTTTTCAAATTTTCATAATCCCTTGTAAGATCTATTAGTTCCTGTTCCCTTTTAGGTGTGTTTTCAATTCTCCTTTGATAAACAAGTATTTGCTGCTCTATTTTTTTCTTTTCTTCCTTCAGCTGCCGGATTTCGAGATCAGCTGCACGGAGCTGAAGTTTGAGGGCATCAATTGCCGGATTACCGGTAAGAACAGGAACATTAGCAGACGTGCCAGCCCGTCTTTGCACTTCTCTTAGCTCCTTTTCTCGCTCGGCTATAGCCTTTTTTAAAGCTATAATATCAGGATGATTTTCCGTATAACGCGACTGCAAAATCCTAAGTTGCTCCTTCAGTTCTGGTAACGATAAACCTCTAGCTCCAAATGTTTGGCCTTGATGACTTTCGGCAATATTAAGGGAACTTCTTTGATCGGAAAGCTGCTGCCTGATCAAAAGCTTTCTATCTTCCGCCCTCCTGATATTTTCCTGAATGGTTTGTAACTGATTTTGTAAAGCAAGAAGAGTAGAAAGGTTGCTATCACGTTGTTCAGGAAGCTCTCCCATGTGAGCCATTTTATATCGCTTGAGATTTTCTTCTCTCTTTTTGAGTTCTGCATATATCTTGTTTAACTGCTCTGACAAAAACTTGGCAGTATTGGTAGACTGACTTTCTCTCAACTTAAGATTATGTTCAACAAACAAATTAGCGATAGCATTTGTTACCTTGGCAACAAGTGCCGGATCTTGTCCTTGAAAACTAATATTAAAAGCATTTCGTCTAGCTCCCCTGGGATTTTCAATCTGCACATCTTCCTTCATTTTCTCTACAACAACTTCCATTGGATATTTCTGACGCATTTCCGGATAGAGATTGTATTTTTTAATAAGCTCTTCTAATATCGTACGACTCATAATTTCTTGCAAAATTCCCCTTATTCGCTCATCATTTCTACCAGTAATAGTAGACCTCACATAAGACTCGGGGACCTTTTGCGGAACAACAACTATCAGGGCAGTGGCCTTATAGGTCAGGGGCGTAACCAAGCAATAGATAAGACCTGCGACAAGAACAGGGATCGCACCAAAAAGAATAATCCATTTCCTTCTAATAAAAAGCTGAATATAGGGATATATTACTTCAAGAATAGAATTTTGCTTAGATGTATTCATCATCTTCCACCAATTCTGAAATTTCTAAAGCCAATCGTATCTAGCCGTCAGTGAAATGGTACAGCGATGGTCTTTGTAACCAGCCGGCAACTTTTGCGAATACTCGGAAGCTGACTCCTCAGAGTACTCATACTCTGCCTTGCCGCTCAACCATGGTAAAAAATGGTACTCCAGGCCGGAACTAACATCATAGGTTTCCCTTCTGTTTTCTCCTGTAGCTAGTGTCTGAAAAGTAATATCAGGAGATTTTTCGTAGTCATAGGAACCATTGACGTATAATTGCAGTCTGTCGCTTAACTGGTAAACAAATTCTAAAGAAATGCTCCTATACGGTGTGTAGCCACGGTTGTTGTAATCTCCATACTCTACCCTTGCCCCAGCGTCACCTAGCAGTCTCAAGTGCCAGACCTCCTGGGTATAGGTAAGCGTAAAACCTCCGGAGAAACCATCGTTATCAGAAGAATCTATTTCATCTGGCACGTCTTCAGAAGGACGATAGTAAAATCCTCCATATACATCGAGGCTCCAGGATGGAGAAAAGACCTTTGATAAGCCAATCGTACCCTGATAAATCTTATAATCAAATAAAAGGGGATCCTTTGAATCCACATAATCTAAGATAAAGTCACATCGTGCTGATGTATGCGGTGAAAATCGATAAGTATATCCTAAATCAAGGTGGTCACGCCTTTCAGAGCCTCTTATCTCATAATCTGTCCGCTCCCATTGATAAGACAGGGATAGGCCATTTTGAACATTAAACCAGTATTGAACTTCAAGGCCGGGGCCATATGTAACGGAATCATCAGAGCCCAAACGCTCACCGATGCCGGTTCCATATTTGTAGTCCTTTAAATAATCCAACCTATGATCGTGATAATAGATTTTTATTGTATTCTCAGGACCAAAGGCATATTCAAACCCGGCTTCACCATCGTTGTTCAGATTCCTTCTTCTGCCATAGTTTACTGTCACATAATCATAGGCATCCGTTCTCGGCTCCTCAGACACAGAAACACTGTCATGGGCATAAAACTTCAGATGCTCCATTAGGTATCGCTCATAATCAAAATTTCCAGTATGCCCGGCATAATTTTGATCGCTATTGTTGACAAAATAGGAATAGTTGAACACATATTCTGCACTAACGGTTTGTGCCTGCGTCTCGTTTCTTATCCCAATGGCGGGAGTAATATTTGTTCTAAAATCAGACTTGTTGGCTCCCGGCCTGTGAAATCCATCAGGGTCAAGGAATATGTTAGAATCGTAGAGTTGCTCAATTGTAGCTCGCACAAAGGGAATCCACTTTCCGCTGGCTACCGGAGGCACCAAGATCCAGACAAAAAACCAACCAACCATTACAGACAATATTGTAATTTTCTTACGGAACAACAATGGTATCCCCCGGTTTCAAAAATATATTCTGCTCCAGATGTTTTCCCTTTGAAACGTCGTCATAGTCAAACTCTATCTTCCTTTGCTTGCCGTTTTCGGTCCTCAAGATTACAATTTCATCACCCTTTGCCCACTCGGCAAGCCCTCCTGCCTGTGCCAGCGCCTGGAGAACCGTGGTTGGACCAGTAAGAGGATATTTGCCAGGATTGTTCACTTTTCCCATCACAAAGATATTCTTACTGTTAGCAGATGTGACCACTACTGTAACCACAGGGGCAGATATGTATTTGGTAAGTCCACTTTCTATAACCTTTTTTAGCTGAAGAGGAGTTAAACCCTCAGCCTTTATGTCATTCAGAAGCGGAAAGGTAATCTTGCCGTCAGGTCTGACAGTAAAATTTCCAGACAGATTCGGCTCTCTCCAGACCTGAATGGAAAGATTGTCTCCAGCACCTATGACATATTCGTCTTGACTTTTTTGTTGATTTTCAGAATTACCCTGACCAAATACAGAAACGGAAACCAGACAAACCAACATACTTAAGAAAACAATCGACAAAGTTTGCATCAGAACTCTTTTCATGACCAAGACCCCTTTTAAAAAGTCTTAAAAATATCTAAATCAAAGGCAAGATCACCCCTTTTCTTATTGTTGCACTCCTTGCACGCCGGTACAAGGTTGGCACGAATGCTTCTGCCACCACGGGACAGAGGTACCAGATGATCCATGGTGAGATTGGCCTGGCCCACATATTTCCCGCAGTAGTGACAACGGCCAGAGGCGCACTTTTTGCGCCACCAGCGTGTTTTCCGAAGCGCTCTGGCCTTGTTCCTTTCTTGCCTAATTTCTTCTTCGGTCAATTTATCTGTTAAATAAATTTAGCCCAGTTGAATTTTAACGATGACCAATAAAAAGCTCAGAAAGATTAACAGATTACGTTAACAAATGCAAAAATAATCCATTGGAAAAATGTTGATGTCTCAAAAGGCTCCTGATCATGCCGGGACCACCAAGGCCAGAAACCCTGCAAAAGCTTGCAATCTGGGCAACAACGCTTGTCAGAAGATCTCTGTCTCTTAAAAAATTGGCCACGCACGAACAGATAAGTTATGGTAAAATGATTCAATTTAGCAAGGGAGGCCAGGCCCCATAACCTGCAAGGTTTCATGAAAATAAAGGCAGAAACCCTATTTGCCAAGGCAAGAAATCTTTCCTTGCCTGTTCAGCCATACAACTACAGAACTGCGCTAGTCTTGTGCCAGGATCCCAAAACCACCTCTCAGCATCTGGCTGATGTCATTGCCACTGACTACGGTCTTACGCTTCGTCTTTTAACCACCATCTACTCGGCCTTTTTTTCTCTTGACCGCAAAGACATCCTTTCAATCAGATACATGGTGGTGCTTCTTGGCATGATGAACCTTAAGGAAACCATAATAAATGCGCCAATTCTATCTTCGGAGCAGGAGGATTTGCTTTTAATATATCTTGGCTCTGGACTTCTCATATCATTTATGGCCAAACAGCTGGCCTCCCTGGCAGACCTGGATACAGAGGAAGCCGAGGTATGTGGCCTTTTACAAAATATTGGAGAGGTCGCCTGTGCTGCCTCTGTCCCCAAAATAGTCAGAAACAGCCTGCTTCCGGATTCCTTTGTGATAAAGAGAAGACGTTTTGCGAGGATGTGTAGCGGTTACAATCCAAGACGCCTGGGCGAACGTCTTGCCAGGCACTGGAACCTGCCAGAGCTTATAAGAATAACCATAATACCTGAAGATTTTGATCTAAACAGTATCAGTGAAAGAGAGCGGGCCACAGTCAGCCTCATCACGCTGTTAAATAGCCTGGTAAAGGAAGGGCTTTCAAGAAGGGCATCAAAATCCGCCGTCGAAGACCTTTTCTGTGACTTATGCAGCCTGCTAAAAACCAAAAGGACTGTACTTGACCATCAGATATTTACTGCCGTGTCAGTGCTTGAATCAAAATGCCCCCTGTTCTATAAACACCTTCGCCAAATAGGACTCGTGAACAGGCTCCTGTCCCTCTGATTGGTTTGTATTTATAAATGGACAAGAAAAAACTCCAGAAACTGAAAAAGCTCCTCTTGAATCTTCTTGCCAAAAATCCTTCCGAATTCATGCTTGTTTCAGAGGCTGATGGATGGCTTCGAATCACTGACATTCATAAGGCATTGATGGAGATAGGGGGCACCCATCTTACACCCAAGACGCTTTTACAATACTTTTTGCTTTACGGTTTTAACGAATTTGAAACAGACGAAAAAAATAAATTTGCCCGTGCAAGGGTCCCACGGGAAGGGATATTCTCATACAGACCTAAAAACCCCCCTCCCATCCTATTTGTTCCCATCAGGCCAAAGGCCTTTTGGACAATCGAAAAACAGGGGATAGGGCCTCAAGGCAAAAAGTGGCTACCGCTTTTTGCATCAAGATCAAATGCGCTTATCTTTGGAAAAAGGTTTCATCATTCGCCTTTAGTTATTAAAATCCTGGCCGAGATGGCACACCTGGCCGGAACGGTTTTTTACTATGCAGGCTCGCAGCTATATTTGGTAGAGTCACGGATCGATCCGGCCTTTCTTAAAATGCCCCGTGCCCCAGCTAGTAAAAAGGATAGTGCCCCTGACAGGAGGGCCAAAGACGGATCCGTACCCAAGAAACATGCCTTGGAACCAGGCAAAAAAGAAAAAGAAGGTGCCCTTCTGACAGGCACATTCATGCCATCGATTGAAGCAGTTGAAGATTTTTATCGTGAAAAGGAAAGACGTGCAAGAAAAAGAGCCCAAAAGACAAGGAGAAAAAAGAGAAAAAAAAGACGCTAGCCTCTTTTCAAAGGCAGTAGCCACAATTCTTTCTCTCACAATCTTTATTTACGGTCTTGCATGCCCTGCCTTTGCCCTCATGTCCATATCAGAGGAACGGGAGCTTGGACAGAGGCTTCTAAAACAGGTTCTTTCACAGGTACGGCTTTTAGATGATCCAGAAATTGTGGACTTTGTCCGCGAGACCGGAAAATCAATTCTGGATGTTATAGAGAGAAAATATTTCAGATATCGCTTTTTTGTAATCAGGGACCCGGCACTGAACGCCTTTGCCATGCCCGGAGGCCTTGTATTTGTCCATTCTGGCCTGCTAGAGGCCGTTGACAGCCAAAACGAACTTGCCTGTGTCCTGGCACACGAGTTTGCTCATGTCCAGGGACGGCATGTGGCCAGGCGTATGGACAACATGAAATATGTGAGCATAGGAACGGCTGTCATGGCCATAGCCGGCCTCTTTCTTGGAAGGGGTCAGCTTGGCTCGGCCATACTAACGGGTTCCATGGCCATGAATCAGGCCATTGCCCTGAAATACAGCCGCGCAGATGAGCAAGAGGCAGATCGCAGGGCCTTCCAGTGGCTGTGCAAGGCAGGCTGGGACCCTAGAGGGTTAAAGACCACCCTTGAAAAGATGATGAAAAACAACTGGCTTGGCTCTCCCCACATTCCCAAATACCTGTCAACACACCCAGTGCCTGAAGAAAGGCTGACCTATCTTGAAGACCTGTGGAAAAGCCATCCCTGCTATCTGAAACACAAGGAAGACCCTTTCAGACTTAAAAGGATACAGGTCAAAATAAAGGTGCTTTCAAACGATCCTGCCGAACTGATATCAAGATACGAACAGCTTCTTAAAAGGTCACCCAAAAATGTAGAGTTTCTCTACGCTTATGCACTAAGCCTGGACAGGGCACGCAGATTTTCCAAGGCCATCGAGACCTTTGACAAGATTCTGGCCCTGTATCCGGATAAAGAGATATTTTTAAGGGACAAGGGCATAACCTTCTTTCACATGGGCCGCTACAGGGATGCAATCACCACCTTAAAGACCTATCAGAAACGCCATCCTACAGACATAGCCACCACATATTTTCTGGCCAGGGCCTATCTGGAAGGAGGAGCCCCCCAAAAGGCACTGGCCTACTTCAAGCGCCTGCTGCCGGAGTGGGAGGAAAACACCAACTTTTTGTTCCAGCTTGGGCGCTGTTATGCCGGGATCGGGCAGGAAGGCATGGCCCATTACTATTTTTATAAATTTTATGCACTTACAGGCAGGACAGATGTAGCACAATATCACAAGAAAAGGGCCATGACTCTGCTGCCAAAGGATAGCCCGGTGCTTAAAAAGTTAAAAAAGGAAAAGGAAGACAGTCAAAGTTGATTGCTGGCATAGAGGCAAAAAAACTGCAAAACACCCTATACTTTCTGTTGATAGCAATTGCTGTGCTAGCCATTGACCAGGTTACAAAGGAAGCCGTAATCAAACACTTCGCCCTTCATCAATCTAAAGAGATCATACCAGGCTTCTTTCATATAACATATGTAAGGAACACGGGCGCGGCCTTTGGGATTCTTTCCGGCAAGGAGTCTTGGCGCCTCTATTTCTTTCTTGTGATTGGAACTGTTGCCCTTGTCAGTCTTTTTCAGTTTTTCTACTCAAACTACAAAGATCCCCTTGTTGTAATAGGTACAGCCATGGTGTGCGGAGGAGCAGCCGGAAACATTATAGACAGGATACGGTACGGATATGTGGTTGACTTTTTGGATTTTTTCTGGGGACCTTATCACTGGCCTGCATTCAATGTGGCTGACAGCGCCATAACTGTGGGAGTGCTCCTCCTGTTGTTGCATTTTCTATTAAAGGGTTCGTCCTGATCCTGTTATTTTTCCAGCATATCAACAGGCCGTACAGAGACGGCGTTTGCCACCTGAGGCCCACCCGATAGATATTTCAGACAACAGGGAATTGAAAAAATTTTTTATTGGGCATCTTGCATTTTGGCAAACGATGCTTATATTAGCACTCGCAATCAATGAGTGCTAATATAAAGGATGGCCATCCTGATCAAATTTCTAAAATAAAATTTAAAAAGGAGAAATAGCTATGAAGATACGTCCACTTCACGACAGAATCCTTGTTCAACGTCTTGAAGAAGAGGAAAAGACAAAGGGAGGAATCATTATTCCTGACACTGCAAAGGAAAAACCCATTGAGGGTAAAGTCGTTGCAGTTGGTAATGGAAAGATCCTTGAAAATGGACAGGTCAAGCCACTTGATGTGAAGGTTGGCGACAAGGTTCTGTATGGGAAATATGCTGGCACGGAAGTAAGGATTGGTGGCGAAGAGTATCTGATCATGAGGGAAGACGACGTCCTTGGAATTATTGAGGATTAAACCGCTGCTGAAGCTTCATCTCATACATGCGTTTTTCTGCTAATTTTTCTGCATTTTTTCTAAATTATTAAAAACAACAAACGGAGGATAAAAGATATGGCAGCAAAGGAGATAAAATATAGCGAGTCTGCAAGGGCTTCTATTCTTTCAGGAGTGAACGCCCTGGCAAATGCAGTTAAGGTCACATTAGGTCCAAAAGGACGTAACGTGATTATTGAAAAATCATTTGGCTCTCCCATCATCACCAAAGATGGTGTGACCGTGGCAAAAGAGATTGAACTGGAGGACAAGTTCGCAAACATGGGAGCACAGATGGTCAAGGAAGTTGCATCCAAGACCAGTGATGTGGCAGGTGACGGAACCACCACGGCAACCATTCTGGCCCAGGCCATCTATACGGAGGGCTCCAAGCTGGTTGCCGCTGGAGTAAATCCAATGGCAATCAAACGCGGCATCGACAAGGCCGTTGATGCAGTTGTAGACAGGCTAAAAAGCATCAGCAAACCTACCAAGGATCAGAAAGAGATTGCACAGGTAGGCACCATCTCTGCCAACAACGACCCAACCATTGGAAACATCATTGCCGAGGCCATGGACAAGGTGGGCAAGGAAGGTGTTATTACCGTTGAAGAGTCCAAGTCCATGGACACCTATCTGGACGTTGTTGAAGGTATGCAGTTTGACAGGGGTTATCTGTCTCCATACTTTGTAACCGATCCGGAAAAGATGGAATGCGTACTTGAGGATCCGTATATTTTGATTCATGAGAAAAAGATCAGCAACATGAAGGATCTGCTTCCCATCCTTGAGCAGATCGCAAAGATGGGACGCCCGCTTCTCATCATTGCCGAGGATGTTGACGGTGAGGCACTTGCAACTCTCGTAGTGAACAAGCTTAGAGGAACTCTCCAGGCCTGTGCAGTAAAGGCTCCGGGATTTGGTGATAGAAGGAAGGCAATGCTTGAAGATATTGCCATCCTCACTGGCGGCACCATGATTGCCGAAGACCTCGGTATCAAGCTTGAAAACGTAACCCTCAACGACCTTGGAACTGCAAAGCGCGTGGTAGTTGACAAAGACACCACAACCATTGTGGATGGCGGCGGCTCCAAGGAAAAGATCGAAGCTCGTGTAAAGCAGATCCGTGCCCAGATTGAGGAGACAACTTCAGACTACGACCGCGAAAAACTCCAGGAGCGTCTTGCAAAGCTCATCGGCGGCGTTGCAGTAATCCATGTGGGTGCTGCAACCGAGACTGAGATGAAGGAAAAGAAGGCCAGGGTTGAAGACGCACTTAATGCAACCCGTGCCGCTGTTGAAGAGGGAATTGTTCCTGGCGGTGGAACCGCACTCATACGTTGTCTTGACGCCCTTGATGGAGTCAAGGTGGATGACGAGGACGAAAACCACGGAATCAACATTATAAGACGCGCCCTTGAGGAGCCTCTGCGCCAGATTGCCTACAATGCTGGTCATGAGGGTTCCATTGTGGTGGAGAAAGTGAAGAGCATGGGTCAGAACGAGGGCTTTAATGCCGCCAAGGGTACCTTTGAGGATCTCATGGAGGCAGGAATCATAGATCCTACAAAGGTTACCAGAAGTGCCCTTCAGAATGCAGCAAGCGTATCCAGCCTCCTTCTCACCACCGAGGCCATGGTTGCTGAAATTCCCAAGAAGGAAGAAGAAGCCATGCCAGGAGGCGGAATGGGCGGCGGAATGCCAGGCATGATGTAACAAAATAAGAACACCTAAGATTTTATCTTGGGTCTACATTAACAGCGACTTCAAGGCCCTTGCCAGTAACGAGGCAAGGGCCTTTTTATTTTTGAAAAACCGCACCTCTGCCGATATGAAAAGGAAAAGGTCTTTTTTCTCTCCCCATGTTGGCAAAAACCTTTGGTAGCGTTGTAATTGGGATACAGGCATTCAAAATAGAGGTGGAACTTGATGTCTCAGCCGGTCTTCCAGGCTTTAACATTGTTGGCCTTGCAGAAAGCGCGGTAAAGGAGAGCAGAGAGCGGGTAAAAACCGCCATCAAAAACTGCGGATACTCCTTTCCCACCCAGAAGATAACGGCAAATCTGGCACCTGCCGACATAAAAAAGGAGGGAACCGGCCTGGACCTGCCACTGGCCCTTGCCACCTTGTGCGTGTCAAAGATCATCAGCCAAGAATCCATAGATGACTGTCTCTTTTGTGGAGAGCTCTCCCTTGACGGTTCGGTAAGGGCAGCAAGAGGCATCCTTCCCATAGCCCTTGCTGCAAGGAGATGGGGGTTTAAAAACCTGGCAGTGCCTGCCCAAAATGCCAAAGAGGCCTCAGTTATAGACGGCCTTAATGTGCTTCCAGTATCACATCTGAGTCAGATAACGGGCCATCTGCGTGGAGAAATCGAGATTGCCCCCCTGAAATCTGACTTTCATTCCCTTTTCAAGGCAGGCTCCTGCTCTTGCGGCGATTTTAAGGAGGTTGCCGGACAAGAGTCAGCCAAAAGGGCCCTGGAGGTGGCGGCAGCAGGCAGTCACAATGTGCTGATGACCGGCCCACCAGGTTCTGGCAAGACCATGTTGGCCAGAAGGCTCCCTTCAATCCTGCCTCCAATGACCTTTAACGAGGCCATTGAAACAACCATAATCTACAGTGTCGCGGGCCTTCTAGACCAGGATACGCCACTTATTGTAGAAAGACCCTTTTGCTCTCCCCATCACACCATATCAGACGCTGGCATCATCGGAGGTGGCTCACATCCAAGGCCTGGCCAGGTAAGCCTTGCCCATAACGGGGTACTTTTCCTTGATGAGCTTCCAGAGTTCAAGCGTCACGTGCTTGAAAGCCTGAGGCAACCACTTGAAGACGGCTTTGTCACCATATCGCGGGCAGCAATAACCTTGCGCTTCCCCTCAAGATTTACCCTTGTCGCTGCACAAAATCCGTGCCCTTGTGGTTATTTTGGACAGGAAGACAAGACATGCACCTGCACGGCCAGCCAGATCCACAGATACAGGACAAAGGTCTCTGGCCCTCTTATGGATCGAATTGACATACATGTAGAGGTTCTAGCAGTTGCCTATGATGAGTTGACCGACAGGAGAGAGTCCGAGGCGTCAAGCACCATAAAAGAACGCGTAGTTGCGGCAAGAAAGATTCAGCAGGAACGTTTTAAGGGCCTGCCGCTATTTTCAAATTCCCAGATGTCTGTTAAAGAAATCAACAGATTCTGTCCATTAAACAGGAAATGCAGCAACTTTCTCCAGGAGGTCTGTCAGAAACTCAAACTAAGTGCCAGGGCCTATCACCGAATCATAAAGATTGCTAGGACCATAGCAGATCTGGAAGGCAAAAAAGACATAAAAACAGCTCATGTTGCAGAAGCAGTCCAATACAGAGGAGTTGACAGGGAACAGCCTATTTAAAAATTGCCGGGCAAACTCTGCAACACTCATCGGCACCATTCACCTTGACATTTCAGCCTACAAGAACCTCATGGATCTTTTGACTCAGATAAGGCCTGATTGCATAGCAGTGGAAATCAGCCCCTTTTCTGTAGCCTATCGTAAAAAACACCAAAAATACTGGACTGACAGGCTGGAAAAGGTCAAAAAGGGCCTGCCTGCTGAAAAAAGAGGCCACTTTCGCATTGAGCTGCTGTTTAGACAGCTTAAAATGCCGTTTGAATGGGAAACTGCCTGCCTTTACGCCAGACAGAACAGCATACCTTGCACTGCCATTGACTGCGGCGAAATATCTAAAAAGGAACTCCCTCTCTGGGAAAAAGAGCTTATCAATGAGAGCAATCTTCTTCTTGCCACATCAGAACCGGATCAGCCCATTGATCAATACTTTTTAAGACATTACAGACAGGCCCTTCGAAGCCTTGCGGGGCAAGACACGCCTTGGAACAAACCTGTAAAATTGGTTTTTGACCATCAGTGGTGTAAAAGAGAAAAGATACTAGCCAGCCGACTTCTGTCCCTTTCTTTAAAATATGAAAACGTCGTCTATATTGGCGGATGGATGCATCTTGTTCAGGGCCCGAAAATCTTTAGTCTTGCAAACCTGGCAAGAATGGCGGTAAAAGAGAGGTTTCTTGTAACAGGCAGAAGCGTTCACAAACTTTAAAGGAGTAAAACATGCTTGACCTTAAATTCGTGCGAGAGCACCTAGACCAGGTAAAACGTGCTCTGGAGCTCAGAGGCAGCCAGATATCCTTGGACAGGTTCCAGGAACTTGATGAAAAACGGAGACATCTTATCCAGCGGGTTGAGGAACTGAGAAACAAGAGAAACACCGTATCCCAGCAGATAGGCAAGATCAAAAAGGAAGGGGGCGATGCCGGTGCCCTAATAGAGGAAATGAAACAGGTGGGCCAGAGTATAAAAGAACTCGAAGCCCAGCTTGAAAACATTCAGGAAGAAATCGACAGGATAATGCTCTCCCTGCCAAACATTCCTCATGACTCTGTCCCTATAGGAAAGAGTGAGGAAGACAACGTGGTTGTCAAGAGATGGGGAGACATACCAAGCTTTTCTTTTGAGCCTGTTCCACACTGGGAGATTGGAGAAAAGACAGGAATACTGGACTTTAAACGGGCGGCCAAGATAACCGGCTCCCGTTTTGTGGTGTATATGGGGCTTGGAGCCATGCTGGAAAGGGCCCTTATAAACTTCATGCTTGATCTGCACAGGGAAAAACACGGTTACATGGAGGTAATGCCCCCTGTAATCGTCAACAGTGCCTCTCTCTATGGGACTGGTCAGCTCCCAAAGTTTGAGGAAGATCTCTTCAGGCTCAACTTCAAAGATTACTACCTTATACCCACGGCAGAGGTTCCGGTTACCAATCTCCATCGCGATGAGATCCTTTCGGAAGAAGAGCTCCCCAAATACTATGCTGCATACACTCCCTGTTTCCGTTCAGAGGCCGGGTCTTACGGCAGAGACGTAAAGGGTATCATTCGCCAGCATCAGTTTAACAAGGTGGAACTGGTAAAATTTGTAAGGCCCGATACCTCTTACGATGAACTTGAATCCCTGCTCATGGATGCTGAAGAGGTGCTTCAACTCCTTGAAATTCCATACCGTGTGGTAACCTTGTGCACAGGAGACCTCGGATTTAGCGCTGCCAAAACATATGACATAGAGGTATGGCTACCAGGACAAGACAGGTTCTGCGAGATCTCGTCCTGCTCCAACTTTGAAGATTTCCAGGCAAGGCGGGCAAACATACGCTACCGACCAAAGGGAAAGAAAAAAACAAGATTCGTACACACCCTCAATGGCTCTGGCCTTGCTGTTGGAAGAACGGTTGTGGCGATACTGGAAAACTACCAGCAAGAAGATGGAAGCGTCAGGATTCCCAAAAAGCTCATTCCATATATGAACAACGTGGAAGTGATACCGGCCAAGTAGAAAAAAACAGCATTTGACAAGGTCTGGTGGACAACAAAAAAGGAGGCCATATGGCCTCCTTAAACTTTGTGCCGAGGGGCGGAATCGAACCACCGACACGGGGATTTTCAGTCCCCTGCTCTACCGACTGAGCTACCTCGGCAGTTACTAGCAAGGTTTGGCAATTATTATTGTCAAATCCCTTTTTGTCAAGGACTTTGCACTACTTCTCATCAATCCTTCTTTGCAGCTCCATGGCCTCTGTTTTTAACTGTTCTTCTGCTGGTTTTTTACGCCAAAAACCACTTAGCATCCTGGATGCGGTATCTAGGTCCTTTTCAAACATCCAAAAACCCTTTGCCAAAAGAAGCAGGGTCTCTGGATCTTCAGTGTTTTTTTTGAGACAGGCCTTAAGCAGTTCCTTGGCCCGGCTCCAATCTCCATTTTCAATGGATACCCGGGCACAGGTACGAGCAAGCGTACCACCAGTAATACGACCAGAATCTAGTATCTTATTAGAGATCTCATAGGCCTTTGACCACGAACCTTTCGCCACATATATTTCAAGCAGCCTGGTAAGAAGGACAAGATTATCGTTTTTTTTATCTATCGCCCTTAACGTAGCTGTCATGGCCCTGGAGAATCTTGACTGCCTTAAATAAATCCCAGAAAGATTGTAAAGGGCCATCTCGTTATCAGGATCCACCTTCAAGACCTTTTTAAAAAAATGCTCTGCATCTCTTAACCGTGCTGCATCAGCCAGACAGACCCCAAGGCTGTTAAGAAGATTGATGTCGTCACCCTTTAACAAAAGCCCCTTACGATAGCAGGCCATGGCACCAGCCAGATCTCCCCAGGAAAAAAGGACGTCTCCCTGGACATTACACGTAACGTGGTCAAAAAGGGCCATGTTTCCCGGACCCAAAAGCCTTGCATGATAGTTTGCAAAAAGAGAGGCAAAAAAAACATTTTCCCTGGTCACTAGAGGCTGGAGCGGGCTTGCAAAACCTGCTACTACAGCCTTATCATGATTGCTCTTCACGCTATCAAAGACCTTCTGACAAACCTCCTGGATTCTGTCTGGATCTTTGACAGCAGCTGTCTGCAAGGTTACAAGAAGAAAATTTCCAGACAAGGTTACAACATCCACCTGACCCTTTAATGACCTGGAGGCCCTTTGTGCCTTTTCTTTAGAAGAAAAAATAAACAGGCCGACAACAGAACTCCTGGAGACTCTCAGCCCAATTAGGCTACTAAAAATAGCAGAATCTACCCCAATTTCGTTAAAAAATTCCCTTGCCAAGCTTGATGAGAAAATTTTTGCACCAGCTCCCTCTGCCAGTATCTTTTGGGCTGACAACTCATTAAAATCTGTAACACTGTCATAAAATCGTAGTATTTTAGGTGTATATCCAGCCTGCCTAAAGCGACTTGCAAGGTCCATTAAAGTAACGTCCATCTTTCGGACAGTAGGATTTTTGAGCAAAAACCATGTGGAACGGCCTGATGTAAGGCCTGCAAATGCAACTTCATCGGCACAAAAACAGGATTTAAGAGATTCTTTTACATTATCCAAAGATTGTGCAGGCCAGCTGTAAAAGGAAAGTTCTACAATATCAAATGATTCGTTTCCATTTTTCAAAAGAAGGTGAATATATAGAGGAACATCCTGTTTTTCTTTGAAAAGGCTCTCTCTTTTGGCAGATTCGAGCTTTCCTGTCAGGACCTGGCTCGCCAGTGCAAGAAGCCAATACCCTTCTTCTGCTCCAATATTTTTGGGCATCCCCGTCAGCCTGCAAAGAATAACAGGACCATTGCCGTTTTGCTGAATAGGCACAAGTGCCTGATTCAACACCCTATCCCAAAAGGATTTTCCCTTTAATAAATGGCTCTTGGCCCTCTCCCTTTGTCTGTCAGAAAAGGGAATTCGTCTTAGAATTGCTTCAAGTTCTTCATTGCTCTTGATATCAACAAGGCTCAAGGAGTCAAAGGGCAATATTTCCTTCAGGCTGTTTTGAAGGCCGGTTTCAAACAAAAATGGATCGTAACTGTTAAACGAAAATTCCCTGAATACAGGCAGCATCTCAGGCCTTTCCCCCTGTAACCGATTCCAATGCCTTTGTTATTGCATCAGCAAGAACAGGGAACTCCTTTTCTCTTACAGTTCTTAGATCAAAAAGCAGCTTTTCTTCTTCTATTCTTGCAATAACTGGCGGATCGCCAGCCCTCAAAGTCCTTTCCAACAAGGCGGCATCAACTCCCTTTCCGGAAATTCCAGACAGATCCAGCACGACTCCACAAGACTTCAACTCCTGCAAAGGCATTGCTCCCCCTCCAACCCTGGAAACAGTATCCATGTAACCGATCTTTACTCCATCAGGCACTAGCTGTCTCAAACGTCTTGCAAATTTTCTGGCACGCCTCCTGGTCTCTTCGTAAGACATGGAAAGCATGCGAAGGGTTGGAATCCTTTTTAGGGCATCTTCGGGATTTCGATAGATGGCAAGTATTGCCTCAAGCCCTGCCAGGGTTAATTTGTCTATCCTCACTGCCCTATTCATTGGATTCTTTTTAATCCTGTCAACCAGCTCCGCTTTTCCTACTATAATTCCAGCCTGGGGGCCTCCAAGCATTTTATCTCCACTAAAGCTCACCAGATCAGCGCCCGCCTTCAAAGACTCCTGCACAGTAGGCTCGTGCATGAAGCCGTAGGGTGTAAGGTCCACGAGGTTCCCACTTCCAAGATCCTCTATCACAGGTATCCCGTACCTGTCTCCAAGTTCCTTGAGCTCTCTCATAGGGACCTTTGCGGTAAAACCAACTACTGCAAAGTTGCTCTGGTGAACCTTCATGAGAAGAGCCGTGTCATCGTTGATAGCGTTTTCATAGTCCCGCAAATGGGTCCGATTGGTAGCTCCAACCTCTCTTAGGATTGCCCCGCTTCGAGCCATAACATCCGGAATTCTAAAAGAGCCTCCAATCTCAACAAGCTCACCCCTTGAAACAATTACTTCCTTTCCCTTTGCCAAGGTCTCAAGGGTCAGAAGCACAGCAGCAGCGTTGTTATTCACCACCAAGGCAGATTCAGCGCCAGTAAGCTCGCAAAGAATGCCCTCTACATGGGAATACCTAGACCCTCTTTTACCAGCCTCTAGGTCGTATTCCAGATTGGAGTAATTAACAGCCACCTCAAATATCTGCCTGAACACCTCTTCTGGCAAGAGAGAACGCCCAAGATTGGTGTGAACCACAACTCCTGTAGCATTAATAAGGGGCCTGAGAGAAGGTCTCAGGCTCTTGTCCAACTCCCTCTTTACCAAAGGCAGCACATGTTTCAAATCGAGTTCCTCAATGCTTTTCAGGTTTTCGGTAACGATAGCCTGCCTTAGATCATCCAGTACGCGCCTTATAATATTTATCTTGAGCCCGTGAGGGATGTCACCTGGAAGTTTTTCAAGTATCCTATCTGTCTTTGGTATTTTTCTAAAAAGCGAACTTTTTTCTTGAGGTTTAATCATGGCAACTATTCAACTCCTATGGCCTGGAAAAACTAAAGAATCCTGGGTGAAACAGGGTATCGAGCATTTTTTAAAAAGATTGAGAAATTACTACCAGGTAAACGTATTAGAAACAAGATCTGCAAGATATTCAAGGCAACAAGAAAAACAGGCCATAGAATTCGAATCCAAACATCTTAAAAAGGCTATTGAGAAAAACAGGGGATATCTGATTGTACTAGATATGGAAGGCAGAAAGATGTCTTCGCAAAAACTGGCAGGTTTTTTAAAAAACAAACAGGATCAAGGTGTTAATCGATTCACATTCTTAATAGGAGGAGCCTATGGCCTTACTGAAGAGATTAAAAATCAGGCTGACCTGCTCCTAAGTCTTTCAGATATGACCTTTACTCACGAAATGGCACGAATAATCCTGTTGGAGCAGATCTACAGGGCTGCTTCCATAAATGCTGGCAGCCCTTATCATCACTAATATCACTACTCTACAGATTCCACTGTAGAAACACCTGGAACTTCGCTTTTAAGGTAACGCTCTATGCCTGCCTTTAAGGTCATTTGGCTCATGGGACAACCTTTACAGGCACCTGTCAAACGAACGTTTACCACACCTGTCTCTTCATCAACATCCACAAGCTCCACATCTCCACCATCAGCCTGGAGCATTGGCCTTACCTTCTCAAGGGCCTCCTTGACCTTTTCCTTCATAATTTTATATCCTCCTGAAAAATTTTTTGTTTTTTTATAAATTACAGATATGCGAGGGGAAGATAACAAATCTTGACGAAAACTAAAGAGGGCCAAACATTGAAGAAAATTGTTTTGCCTTGAGCCTGACATCAGGAGCCTTCCAAAGATCACTGATAACAGCAATCATATCCGCCCCCGCCTCAATTAATTCTGCAGCATTGGATGAGGTAATCCCTCCTATTGCACAGATAGGAACATTGATATTGGCCTTTGCTTTTTTTAAAAGCTCTTTATTTGCCCTTACGGCATCCGGCTTTGTTGGAGAGGGGAAAAAGGAACCAAAGGCCACATAGTCCGCCCCTGCCTCTGCTGCAGCAATCGCCCTTTCAAACTCATTGTAACAAGAAATTCCTATAATGACTTCCTTACCCAAGACCTGCCTGGCCTCTTCATAGGCAGCATCATCCTTTCCTAGATGGACCCCATCGG
>JAMOVK010000152.1 GCA_027067775.1 Deltaproteobacteria bacterium | reverse complement strand
GGCTCAGACGGTTACAGGCTCTTGTCATATGCTTCAGTTTGGCTCTAAACGCTTTATTTTTGATGCGGGACAGTTCCAGGGCCCCTGGGAGATAGAAAAGCTAAACTACAAGGGTTTTGGTTTTAAGCCTTCAAAGATTGACGGCATGATTCTGAGCCATGGCCACCTGGATCATTGCGGCAGGATTCCTCTCCTTCAAAAAGGCGGGTTCACAGGAAACATCTACTGCACACCACCAACCGTGGATATCTCTCTTTTGATTCTCATGGATGCGGCTCACGTGCTAAAGGAAGAGTTTGTATGGAAAAAGAGGCGCCTGACTCGGGCTGGCATAAAGGTTCTTGAACCACTGTTTTCCCTTGAGGATGTCTATTACAGTCTGGAGCTTTTTGGACCTTCCATTCCCTATGGAAAAAAGGTGGAACTTGCCCGTGGCATAGATCTCACCTTCCATCTAAACGACGCGGGGCATATTCTTGGATCTTCCCAGATTGTCATTGAATATAAGGACAAAAGGGGCCAGAGGAGAAAGATCTTATATACAGGAGATCTTGGAGATGGAGGAAGACCCCTAGTAAGTGATCCTTCTCCTCCTGAAAAGGATATAGATGTGCTGATAATGGAATCTACCTATGGAGACAGGGATCACAAGTCCTATGAGTCATCAGTTGAAGAGTTTGAAGAGGCGGTTATTTCGACAGTAAAAAGAAAGGGTGCTGTCTTGATCCCGACCTTTGCCTTGGAAAGGGCACAAGAGATCCTTTATCATCTTGGCAGAATGAAAAGGGAAGGCAAGCTTTCTCGAAGAGTCCCGGTTTTTCTGAATAGTCCCCTTGCAATAAATTTAACAAGGATCTACGAGAGACACTGTAAATACTGTAATCATTCAAATTTTGGAGGAGACAAGAGGAGAAAGTCCCCCTTTGAATTTCCTGGCCTTTACTTCACAGAAACGGCAGAGGAGTCAAAGGCCATTCACAACGTACCCGGGCCCAAAATTGTTCTTGCAGGCAGTGGCATGATGACTGGAGGAAGGATTAAGCATCACTTGAAGCACCTGCTGTGGAGGGAAAACACCACGTTAATAATCGTTGGCTTTCAGGCAGAGGGCACCTTAGGGCGACGGTTAGTGGAGGGGGCTAAGGAGGTAAAGATATTTGGAGAGCCCATAGCAGTAAGGGCAAGGATATATACTATTAACGGCTTTTCCGCTCATGCAGACCGTACAAACTTGCTTAACTATGTAAAAAAGGCCAGGCCAAAGAAACTGTTTATTGTACACGGTGAGCCTCGTTCTCAGACCGCCCTAGCCTCTACTATAAGAAAGGTGTTGCCTAGGACCCAGGTTTACATGCCACAGCTCAAGGAATCCTTTGTAATATAATAGGCTCTCAAGAGATGAGTTTTTCTACAGCCTCCTTTAATTTTTGTACATCAAAGGGCTTGCCCATGATGTAGTCCGCATTTTTCTCTTGAGCGAGTTCTTCTGCATGATAGCCATATCCTGTGATGGCTATTACAGGTATCTCTGGATGCTCCTTTTTCAGGATGGAAATGATACCTATGCCACTGACATAGGGCATGGCAATGTCAGTAATGACAAGGTCGTAAGGGCGTTCCTTGATTCGATTCAGACCTTCTAAACCGTCTGCTGCCGTAACAGTTTCGTAACCAAGAAACGTCAGATAGTCTTTTAACATGCTCCTGACTTCATCATCGTCTTCTACAATCAGGACGACCCTCTTTGTTTCAGCCTTGTCTTTTGACATGATCAGGTATAGTCTCCTCGAGTTATCTTGATTTTTTCAACCATTGAAAGCACTGTAATTTCATCTATGGTTTTGGCAAGCGGATCACCTTGTTCAAGCTTGGTCTTGAGAGCCAAAAGCTCGCTTGAATTGGAATCCAAAGCCCCTGCGATGGATTCCAGTGATGAGGAATCGGCTGATTTTTCAAGGAGGCCGGCCAGATGACCCAGAAGGGTCAACGTCTCTTCACCCCTGGAAAGGGCCTTTTTTTGAACCGATGTTAGTTCCATTTTAGAAACAATCTCGCCAGGGGCAGCAAGCGGACTTTTACCCTCGGTAGGGCCTGGGCCTTTGGCCTTTTCAAGGATTTCAGAAAAGTTCTTCCTGTTTGTGTCAGCCTTTTCTGCTCCAGATTTTTTTGATGCAATCTGATCAAAGAGAGTACCAAAAGGATTTTCGACTTTCATAGCCAGCCTCCTGTTTTTAATCGTATATATATTTTGGTGATTATGTCAACAACAATATAATGGCACTTTTTGCCTAATCTGTTAGGAAATAGATGCACTGTCACATCTCTACAACCGCTTAGGTACTTGCCCAATTTTTGCTGTGTAATTATCATGCACCCATGGAAACCATTAACAAGTCAAACAAAATAACCAAAAGACCTACTCGGACCATCTATATAGGCGATGTTGCCATTGGCGGAGACAATCCGGTGGTTGTCCAGTCCATGTGCAATACCGATACCAGGAACGTGCGAGTCACTGTAGAGCAGATAAAGAGGCTTGAACAGGCCGGATGCGAAATCATCCGGGTTGCCGTTCCTGATATGAAGGCTGCACAGGCTATTTCAGAGATTGTAAAAGCAATTTCTATACCACTCATTGCTGACATACACTTTGACTGGCGTCTGGCAGTTGCTGCCATGGAGTCTGGTGCAAAGGGGATCAGGATAAATCCGGGGAATATTGGTGGATTAAATAAACTCCAGAAGGTGGTTGACAAGGCCAAAGAATATCAAGTGCCTATTAGGATAGGTGTAAATTCTGGTTCCCTGGAAAAGGATATAAGGGCTAGATATGGGCATCCGATTCCAGAGGCTTTGGTGGAAAGCGCTCTTAGAAACATAGAGCTCGTAACAGATATGGGTTTTGAGCAGATCAAGATTTCTATCAAATCTTCTGATGTCCTGGCTACAGTTGAGGCTTACAGGCTTCTTTCTAAAAAGACCGATTTCCCGCTTCATCTTGGCGTTACAGAGGCTGGAGGCCTTATTGCAGGCACTGTAAAAAGTTCTGTAGCCCTTGGTACACTATTGATGGAAGGCATTGGAGACACCATGAGGGTATCTCTCACCAGAGATCCTGTGGAAGAGATACATGTAGCCTATGAGATCTTGAAGGCAGTGAAGCTTCGTCAAAGGGGACCCGAGATAATCTCATGTCCAACATGTGGCAGATGCGAGATAGATCTGTTTTCTATTGCTGAAGAGGTTGAAGAAAGGGCGCGTAGCATTGCCAAGCCTATCAAACTTGCGGTGATGGGCTGTATAGTTAATGGGCCAGGTGAGGCTAGAGAAGCGGATCTGGGGCTTGCTGGCGGAAAGGGTGTGGGAATAATCTTCAGAGGTGATAAGATCTTGAAAAAGGTTAAGGAAAAGGAATTGCTGGATGCCTTCTGGCAAGAGGTGGAACGTCTGGTGGCAGCTGATGATGAAAAAGAAAGGGATGCTTGACAGTAACAGGTGCTGATGTAATGCGATATTCAAACTATTTTATACCTACTTTAAAAGAGGTTCCCGCAGAGGCAGAAATCGCTTCTCACAAGCTTATGCTAAGGGCTGGCATGATTAGGAAGCTGGCCTCTGGTCTTTATACATATTTACCCTTGGGTCTAAGGTCTATAAGAAAGGTTGAAGCAATAGTCCGTCAGGAGATGAACAGGGCAGGAGCCATAGAGCTCCTTATGCCTATAGTGCAGCCAGCAGAGCTCTGGAAGGAAAGCGGAAGATGGGACCAATACGGTAAAGAGCTTTTGAGACTAAAAGACAGGCATGGGCGGGATTTTTGTCTTGGACCAACCCATGAGGAGGTTATCACTGACCTTATAAGAAAAAACATAAGGTCCTATAGGGACCTGCCAATAAATCTTTATCAGATACAGACCAAGTTTAGAGACGAGATAAGGCCGAGGTTTGGCCTTATGCGTGCCCGCGAATTCATCATGAAGGACGCTTACAGTTTTTCTGCAACAGAAGAATCCCTTGATGAGATTTATCAGTCCATGTACAAGGCCTATTGCAACATCTTTGAAAGATGTGGACTGGATTTCAGGCCGGTAGAGGCGGATACCGGCAGCATAGGCGGGCATGCCTCCCATGAATTCATGGTCCTGGCAGAAACAGGTGAAGATGATATTGCCTGTTGCACATCATGTTCATTTGCTGCTAATACCGAACTTGCTGAGGTTAAGACGGATGGCAGGGGCAGGGAGCCTTTTACGCCAGGTAATGAAAGCCTCAAGAAAATTGAAACCCCTGACAAAAAGAGTGTGGAGCAGGTTACGCAGTTCTTGGATAAAAAGGCCAAGGAGCTGGTCAAGACCTTGATTTTCCTGGCTGATCAAAAACCGGTTGCAGCCCTTGTTCGAGGTGATCACGAACTCAACGAGGTCAAGCTTAAAAAGGTTCTTCAGGCAGACAGACTGGAGATGGCAGGTCCTGATGTGGTTGAAAAGATTACCGGTGCCCCTGTTGGTTTTGCAGGTCCCCTTGGGTTGCCTTCTAGTGTACGGGTGGTGGCTGATAGCTCTGTTGCCTACATGAAGGATTTTGTTGCCGGTGCCAATGAACAAGATGCCCATTTTGTTGGCCTAAATTGGAAGAGGGATCTTGAGCCTCCGGAGGTTCATGATATCAGGGTCATTACTCCGGATGATCCCTGTCCTCGTTGTGGAGGGACAATAGAGATTAAGAGAGGAATTGAGGTAGGACATATTTTTAAGCTTGGTACCAAATACAGTGAAGCAATGGGAGCCACCTTTCTGGACAATAGTGGCAAAGAAAGGCCTATAATAATGGGATGCTATGGTATAGGTATTGGCAGGACTGTTGCAGCAGCTATAGAGCAAAACCACGATGAGCGTGGGATAATCTTTCCTGTTCCTATTTCCCCCTTTGAAGTAATAGTCTCGGTGATTAACGTCAAGGACAGAGAGATGTTGTCATGGGCGGAAAAACTTTATGACGGGCTTTCCTGTAAAGGCATAGAGGTCCTGCTTGATGACAGAGACGAAAGGCCTGGGGTAAAATTTAAGGATTCTGAGCTCATTGGTATCCCTATTCGGGTGACAGTTGGTAAAAAGGTGATTAAGGAAGGAGTTGTAGAAGTCACCGACAGGAAAACCATGGAGACCAGGCTTGTATCTGTGGATAATGTGATAGACGAGATAGAATCCATGCTTAAATGATTAGAATCAACGACATCCTTGATCAGATTCATTCTTATTTGCCAGAGGCAGATACAAGCCTTGTAGAGAAGGCCTATGTCTATTCAGCAAAGGTGCATGCTGGGCAGGTACGCCTTTCAGGGGAGCCCTATCTTTCCCATCCTTTGGCTGTTGCCTATATCCTTGCTCAGCAACGTCTTGATCTTTCCAGCATAACAGCTGGCCTGTTGCACGATGCAGTTGAAGATACCCTGTCCACCATTGAAGAAATCGAGGAGATGTTTGGGCAGGATGTGGCCCGGATTGTAGACGGGGTTACAAAGATAAGCCAGATCAACTTTCAGAGCAGGATCGAAAAGCAGGCAGAAAATATAAGAAAGATGATCCTTGCCATGTCCAAGGACATCAGGGTCTTGCTGGTTAAGCTTGCAGACAGGCTTCATAACATGCGTACCCTCCAGTATCAGAAGGAGCGCAAAAGGGTGAAGATAGCCAGAGAGACCCTTGACATATATGCCCCTCTTGCAAGTAGACTTGGAATAGACTGGATGAAGAGGGAGTTGGAGGATCTGGCCTTTTCTTTTCTTTATCCGGAAGAATATCAGGAACTCAAGGCTGAAGTAGAGGCAAGACTCGGCGCCAGAAAGGCATATGTTGAAGAGGTAAAGGAGCTCATTTCTAAAAAGATGGCTGAATACAGCCTGTCTTGCCGGGTGCTTGGAAGGCCGAAGCACCTTTACAGCATCTTTCGAAAGATGCGTAGAAGAAACGTGAGCCTTGACGAGATTTACGATCTTATTGCCTTTAGGATCATTCTTAAGACTGTTACAGAGTGTTACGAAGCGCTTGGTATCGTCCATTCCCTCTGGACACCGGTACCTGGCCGTTTTAAGGACTATATTTCCCTGCCAAAGGCCAACATGTATCAGTCCCTTCATACAACAGTAATTGGTCCCTATGGCGAGCGTATGGAGATACAGATCCGGACAGAGGATATGGACAAGGTTGCCACCGAAGGCATTGCTGCCCACTGGCTCTACAAGGAAGGGAAGGTTCTTAAAAAAGACCAGCAGCGCCAGTTTGAATGGCTCAAAAGGTTGATGGAGTGGCAAAAGGAACTGGAAGATCCAAGGGAGTTTCTGGAGTCTGTAAGGATGGACCTGTTCCCTGATGAGGTCTACGTGCTTACACCCAATGGAGAGATAAAGGAGTTTCCCATGGGGGCTACTCCTATTGATTTTGCATACTCCATCCATACGGAGGTAGGGCATCACTGTGCAGGTGCAAAGGTGAATGGCAAGATGGTGCCACTTAAGTATCAACTTCAAAATGGTGATGTTGTTGAGATTATCACCTCCAAGCATCACAAACCAAGCAGGGATTGGTTAAAGATTGCCAGGACAAGCCGTGCACGTGCACGCATCCGCCAGTGGATAAAAACAGAGGAAAGAGAAAAAAGCCTGGCCCTTGGAAAGGATCTTTGCCATAGAGAATTCAAGAAGCACCGGCTCGATTTTCCAGATTTTATGAAGGAAGATGCTGAGGAGGTTGCCAAGTCCCTGTCGTTCAAGACTGTAGATGATATGCTAATTGCCGCAGGTTACGGCAAGATTTCCCCTTCTCAGATTGTTAGAAAGTATGTCAAGCTCAAACACGTAGAAGATCTGGAAGAAATATTCAAACAGGAACCCCATGTTACTACCAAGGCACAGAAGCCTTACGGTGAAGGAATCCAGATACAGGGTCATGACGATATCATGATTCACCTTGCCAAGTGTTGCACCCCAGTGCCAGGAGACGAGGTAATAGGTTACATAACAAGGGGCAGGGGAGTGACCATTCACAGGGAGGACTGCCCAAATGTCACCTCTTTGGAGCCTGATAGGAAGATAGAAGTTACCTGGACTACAGATGACGGAACAAACTACCCTGTAATGTTAAATGTTGTTACTGCAGATGAAAAGGGAATGCTTGCGGCAGTAAGTAATGCCATTAGTGCGGCAGAGGCCAATATTCTTGAAGCAAAGGTATATACCAGCCCGGATCACAGCGCACATTTCACCTTTGTTGCCGAGGTTAGAGACAGCAATCATCTAAAAAAGGTTATTTCAGGTATAAAAAGGGTAAACGGAGTGATGAGGGTTGACAGACAGGCGTCTGTCTGACCCTCTGCCAGGGATGCCTTTTATTTACTGGGCCTTTTTTCTGATTGGCGGTTTTTCGATTTTGCCAGAGCGTATACACCTTGTGCACACGCGCATGCGCTTTGTTTCTCCGTTGATATTGACCCTTACACTTTGCAGATTTGGAAGCCAGCGTCTCTTTGTATGATTATTTGCATGGCTGACATTACAGCCTGTCATGGGCTTCTTTTTACATATTTCACAGACCTTTGCCATCGTATTGTGTCCTCTCATTTTTTACTTAAGCTAGTCTAAACAGGTCCAGTTTTATAATCCTTTAGCCTTAAAGTTTCAAGTACAAAGAGTCGAATTAGTAGTCAAGAGACACATATAAGTCGTCTTCAGGAGCACAGGTGATGAAAGACAAGAGAAAACAGCCAAGACATCCTGTAATCCTCAAGGTGGATTACAGGGATGTGAACAAGTTTTTTACGGACTTTGCAGAAAACTTGAGTGCAGGAGGAATGTTTATAGCCACCAGGAATCCCTTGCCACCTGGCACTAGTTTAGTTATAGAGTTCATGCTTCCCGACAGTGCGGTAAAGGTCAAAACAAGGGCAGAGGTGGTCTGGACCCGAAAGACCACCAGGTCACCGTCCCAAAAAAAGGGTATGGGAATCAAGTTCTATGACTTGACACAAGAGGACAAAAAGAAGATAGACCTTATGGTGTCAAGGCTTAAGATGGGATTATGTTGAGCACCATTTGGGAATTGTTTGCAATCATACTATCAGCATGGCATCTCCGTAACTGAAAAAGCTGTATTTTTCCCTTATTGCCTCTTTGTAGGCATCAATTATCCTTTTTCTTCCGGCAAAGGCACTTACCAAGACAAGCAGGGAAGATCCTGGCAGATGGAAGTTGGTGATCAATGCATCAGTGACTTCAAATCGAAAACCCGGATATATGTACAGGTCACATTGACCTGCATAGGAGCAGAGTTCCCCCTTCTTTTTTTTTACATGTTCTATTGTACGGACCGATGTGGTACCAACAGCGATCACCCTACCTCCAGACTCCTTGGTTTCGTGGATAGTCAAAGCGCTTTTTTCATCAATGGTGATCCATTCACTGTGTATCTTGTGTTTTCGGATGTCTTGGGCACGAATGGGGGAAAAGGTCCCATAACCAACGTGAAGGGTTACCGGGGCGATCTTTACCCCTTTTTGCAAGATGTTGTCGATAATCTGGTTGGTAAAGTGAAGGCCAGCGGTAGGTGCGGCTACTGACCCCACCTCTCTGGCGTAGACGGTCTGATAACGTTTTTTGTCTATGGTTTTGGGTCTATTCCTTTTGATATAGGGAGGAAGGGGCATCATACCCACCTGCTCGATAACAGACAAAAGTTCTCCTCTGTAGCAAAGGCTCAGGTCAAGCTGGCCATTGCTGTGTCTTTTTTCCACCTTTACCTTTAGTAGATCGTTGAACGATACGGTTAACCCTGGTTTTAACGGTTTTGAGCTCTTGTATAGAGCCCTTGCAGTGGCAAGGCCGTTTTCGATCTCCCGTGGAAGTTCCAGCAGAAAAAATTCTACCTTCCCCCCCGTGGGTTTTTTTCCAATAAGCCGGGCAGGAAATACCTTAGTTTTGTTTATAACAAGACAGTCACCAGGATTCAGGAAATTGATGATTTTTTTAAATTTCGTATGTTTGAGGTCAGAAGATACCCTGTCAAGCACAAGAAGCCTTGATTCTTCCCGTTTTTCACAAGGATGTTGGGCTATGAGTTCTTGAGGAAGATGATATTGATAGGAGGAAAGGAGAAAGTCCTCGCTCATGAAAATATTCCAGTCCTTTGGGCCAGATAACAAAGGAGCAGGCCAAGGCACATAAGAAAAAAACCTGACCACCTAAGGGTTTCTTCAGGCATTTCTTGTACCTGGGCCAAAAAGACCTTCATTTTTTCAGGAAATGCAAAGTATGGCAGCCCTTCGATTACCATTACCAGGCCAATTACAAGCATAAAAAGTTTCATTTTGGTTCTCCTGCAATATGCCGAAAGGCCTAAAAATAATATCTAAAATCTTATGTGCAACTCCAAACAAGGAGACAGAGAAAATCCCATGAAAACCATCTCAAAGGACAAGTTTCGGGATGTCTTGCCGGGATAGTTCTTCTCTTATCCCGAATCTTGTAAGGACAAAGTCATATTTGACAGGATCTTTGGGATTAATCTGCCTGAATGCTTCGGTTATTTCAATGGCACATTTGAGGTTTGCCTGCTTTCTTTTAGTCAGTCCGAGTTCTTTTGCAATGTTAAACATATGGGTATCAAGGGGTATCAGGAGGTCTGAGGGATTTAGACATTTCCATCCCCCCGGGTCAATCTCGTCTTTTCTCACCATCCATCTCAGATAGAGAAACAGCCTTTTACAGGCGCTTCCTCTTTTAGGGTCAGGAAGGAGGTAAGATTTTTCTAAGCCTGCAAGGTCTAGAAAAAGTGTTACAAATTCAGAAAGGCTTTTGATCAGGCCTGCACAGGATGTCTGTTTTATCCTGCCAGATTCAAAGGCGGCCTCTATGGAACCGTATCGTTCAAGTATTGCCTTTAGGCCCAGCAAGAAAGATGTCATCTCTGGAGCCTTTATAAATCGGTAGTTGAAATTCTTGAATTTGGACATGATATCCTTTTGGCTGTTTGTTATTAGAAAATTCTTGGGCTGCATGTCCATTATTCCAAGGCAGGTGGAGACGCTTTTCAGTATCTGGGAAATCCTGCCATAGGCTAGACAGGCACTTATCAGACCAACAACTTCCCTTTCTTTAGCATCTGGGGCCAGGTACAGGAACTCCAATGGGTCTGGATGGATATATCTTTTTTTATTATACCTTGTATAGAGGGCCTCGAGGCCCTCTAATAGGCATTTTGGATGGGGATTCAAGTATTATTTAAGCTTTACCACAGCAAGAGCCTGGACCAGCGCATCCTGGAGCCGTACCCGGCCTATGTCCGCAACAGCCTGTGTCCGCGGAGTCAGGCAGAGGTGACTGGGAATGGCCAGTAAGTGAGGAAGGAGCGGACATAAGTTTTCTCAGGTCTGTAGAGCCACACTTTGGACACTGGGGGTCAACCGATGAGAAAACAAGTATCTCGCTTGTTTCTTTGCAGTTTTGGCACTCATATTCATAGATAGGCATGACCTAATCCCCTTTACAATTTAATGAGCACATTGATGATCGTGTTCGTGTCCCGAACAGGTTGGGCCTCCAGCTCCCTTGAGGTTGCCACTGACAAAGGCCTCTATTATCTTGGCTGGATCTTCAGGCGGAATGCCTGCGGTAACCTGTATGCCCACCTGATTAAGTATCTCTACTGCCCTGGCACCTATGCCTCCGCATATTACATGGTCAACCCCAAGCTCCTTGAGCCACCTGGGTAAAATCCCTGGCTCATGTGGAGGTGGTGTTTCCAGTGAGCTTCCTTTGATGGTGTTTCCCTCTATTTCAACAATGGCAAATTGTGGTGCATGACCAAAGTGACTGCAAAGGAGTCCGTTTTCTACTGGAATGGCAACCTTCATGATTGTTTATCCTCCTTAGATTCTTCCTGTTTTTTTAAAGCCATGGTTTGGGTAACATTGATGACGTTTTGGCATACCTTTTCAAATGCTTCTGCTGTATGGCTGTTGGGGTACATTGCCATAATCGGTTTGCCTGCATCGCCAGTGGTAACTATTCTTGGATCCACCGGAATCTTCCCAAGAAACGGGATGCCAGTCTCCTCTGCCAGTTTTTCACCGCCCCCTCTTTTAAAGACGTCTATAGCTTTGCCGCAGTGAGGACAGATCATGCCGCTCATGTTCTCTACAATCCCAATGATTGGCATGCCTACTTTTTTGCAAAAAGAGATAGACTTCCTTACGTCCAGCAGGGCTACCTCCTGGGGGGTGGTTACAACCACTGCATAGGCATCGGGAATGGTTTGGGCTACGGTCATCTGCTCATCACCCGTGCCTGGCGGGGCATCTATAACGAGATAGTCCAGTTTACCCCATTCGATGTCATAGATGAACTGTCTAATGGCAGACATCTTCATGGGCCCTCTCCACATGACAGCCGAATCCTTGTCAGGAAGTAGCGGTTCAACAGACATGAATTTCAGGTTTGGGGAATAGTACACCGGACCAACAGTACCGTCTGGCCGCCGTTGAAGCTCCCCTCTTTCAAGTCCCAGCATTTTTGGAACATTTGGCCCATGGATATCTACATCTAGAAGACCCACGTAAAAGTTTTGTAATGACAGTCCCACGGCAAGGTTAATGGAAATGGTACTTTTCCCCACACCTCCCTTGCCGCTCATTACCATAATTTTATGTTCAATCTGAGACAGCTTTTCTTTGATTTTCTTGTCTTGTTCATCTAGTACCGGATTGGCGGTCTTTTTATCTTGGTCTTTGTTCTGGCTCACTTTTTACCTCCTCTAAGGTTTTTTCGATTTGATGCCAGATATTTGCTATACTTTGAGCTGCCTTGCAATCTTTAAATTCTTCGAACACGGTCTTTTCTGCTACCAGTGCGTTTATAACCCTTTTGTCAAAGGGAATAGTGCCAAGCAACCGGATTTTGGACCTTGTGCAAAATTCATGGATCTCCTCACTAATGCTTTTGTTCAGATCCCATTTGTTTATAATGACGCAAGTGGGAACTTTAAAGTGATTAGAAAGCTCTATTACACGTTTCAGGTCATGGAGTCCGCTTTTGCTAGGTTCTGTAATGGCTATCACCAGATCGGCTCCTGAGAATGAGGAGATGACAGGGCAACCTATACCCGGCGGGCCATCAACTAGCAGCAGATTGGCTCCCTCATCTTCCGCCCTTTCTCTTGCCTTTTGTTTTACCAAAGAGACGAGTTTACCAGAGTTTTCCTCGCCAGGTTTTAATTCAGCGTGTACAAGGGTTCCGAATCTGGTATCAGATACAAACCAGTAGCCACAGTGATTAGGTACCAGATCAATGGCATTTTCTGGACAAAAATGAGCGCATACTCCGCAACCTTCACATGAAAAGTCGTCCACCAATGCAGTGTCAGAAATGTCTATGGCGTCGTATCTGCATAGCTCAAAACAGGTGCCACACGCCGTGCACTTGCTTGGATTTACAACTGCCTTAACGCCTGAGATAAAATCATGTCTTTGACTTTCTTGGGGTGATAGGATGATATGGAGATCTGCTGCGTCAACGTCACAGTCTGCCAGTACCTTGTTTTTAGCCAGCCAGGCAAAACTACTGGTTATGGTGGTTTTACCGGTGCCTCCCTTTCCGCTTAGGATAAGCAGTTCCTTCACTTTGTTAATTCCTCTAATAGTCTTTGGAAGTTCTTTTTTAGTTCAGGCTGCACTTGTACAAGAGCTTGACCAGTAGCGTAGGCCTCCGCCACTTTTCTGGAAAACGGAATGGTCATAAGAATGGGCAGTCCCTGCTTGGCACACCAATCTTTCACCGCCTCATCGCCTATGCCCCATTTGTTTACAATAACACCCACTGGAAGTCCGAGTTTAAATATGGTCCTTGCAGCCAGTTTAAGGTCATGAAGTCCAAAGGGGGTAGGCTCTGTTACCAATATGACAAAATCGGTATCTCTAACCGTCTTTATCACTGGGCAAGATGTCCCAGGAGGGGCATCAAGCATAAGCCAATCGTACTCTTTTTCCATGGCCTTTTTCTTCACCTGTTTTATTAAGGGGGAGGCCATGGCCTCTCCAACCCGCAGCCTGCCCTGGAAAAAGTCTATCTGATCGGTATTTCCCCATTCTACAAAGCCGATGGTCCTTTTATCTTCTAAGATTGCTCCTTGATCGCAGACCAGAAAACAGCCTCCGCAAGAATGGCACATCTCAGGAAATGTCATTATAGTCCTGCCAAAAATGGTTATGGCATTAAATCTACAGATTTCTTTACATTTTCCACAAAAATTGCAATTTTCTTCTTGAATAACCGGTATTGGCAAAGAGAATCTGCTTGAGCCTTTAATAGAGGGGTTTAAAAATATATGGCCGTTTGGCTCCTCAACATCGCAATCTGCATAGGCCACGGAACCCTCGCAGGACAGGGCAAGGCTTACTGCAACGGTTGTTTTGCCCGTGCCCCCCTTTCCGCTGGCAATGGCTATCTTCATGTCTAGTTTCCTAGTCTTCCTCGTCCACCTCCACCTCCGCCTCCACAGCCCTTGCCACGCCCCATTTTTCCCTGCCAGCCGGTCTTGGGAGATGGAGAGGATGTGTGGGCATCACAGTCGGGACCATCAGAATATGACCTCGATCCTGCTAAAAAGTTTTCTATGGCCTCTTGGACTTTGCCATCCATTTCGGAAACAACCTTGATACCAGCGGCCTGTAATACAGAAAAGGCTTTGGGCCCTACTCTGCCAGTCAAAACCACCTTAGCTCCTGCTTCAGCTACTCTTGCCGCAGCATTTATTCCAGCACCATGAGATACTTCCTGGGAAGGACGGTTGTCTATTACGTCTACCAGTTGTCCGGAATCGGAATCCACAATCAAAAAGTAGCTGGCTCTGCCAAATCTTGGATCTATCTGGGAATCTAGGGTAGTACCGGTAGCACTTACTGCAATCTTCATAATCTTGTCTCCCTGATTTTAGGTAAAATTGTTGCCACGGGGGCCAAATGTGGCAACGCCTGCTTTAATAAAATTGATTTAGAAATTAGGCATTTCATCACCTGGTGTCAACTTTTTTTTGAGCAAATGACTAAAAAAGAGGTTTTGAACCATTCTCTTTTTGGGCAAGTAGTGATATAAAAAACAGAAATAGATGAAAGGAGGCAAAAAGATGGGTAGGAGAATTGTAGTGATTGGCGGGGTGGCGTGTGGGCCAAAGGCAGCCTGCAGGGTTAAAAGGATCGATCCCTCGGTAGATGTTTTGCTGGTGGAAAAGGGGGAGGAGATCTCTTATGGAGCCTGTGGACTACCGTTCTATCTTGAAGGACAGGTGAGTGATGTTAAAGAACTTACTACTACTCCAGTGGGAGTCGTAAGAGACGTCAACTTTTTCAAGGCCGTCAAAGGTGTAGACGTGCTTTTAAATACCGAGGCGGTTTCCATAGATAGGAAGAAAAAAGAGGTGAAGGTTAGGAATGTCAAAGATGGTAGCGAGGATTCCCTTTCTTACGACAATCTCGTTATAGCAACTGGTAGCAGCCCTGTACGGCCTCCAATCCCGGGGATAGAACTGGCGGGTATTTATTGTCTAAAGACGTTGAACGATGGAGTGAAGTTAAAGAAGGCCATGGAGAATGCCCCTGGCAAAAATGCAGTAGTTGTAGGGGCTGGGCTTATAGGAATGGAATGCCTTGAGCCTTTGTTGAAGGCCGGTTTCAAGGTGCACGTAGTAGAAAAACTTCCCTTTGTTTTGCCAGCCCTTTTGGATGAGGAAATGGCGGTTCCCCTTATGAAGCACATAGAGTCAAAGGGTGTAGCTTTGCACTGTGGAGATGGTGTTTCAAGTTTTGCAGGAGATGATCATGTTCAAAAGGTCGTTACAGAGAAGACCGAGATCCCAGCAGACCTGGTACTTCTGGCAATAGGTTTTAGACCCAACACCAAGCTTGCCGAGGATGCGGGTCTGGACACAGGTCCTATGGGGATAAAGGTGGATGCCCATATGCGGACATCAGATCCAGACATTTATGCAGGTGGAGACTGCGTTGAATCCTACAACATAGTTACCGGTAAGCCCATCTATGCTCCAATGGGTTCAACTGCCAACAAGCACGGACGGATAATAGGCAACAACCTTGCGGGATGGAATTCCACATTTGTAGGTGTGTGTGGAACCGGCGTATGTAATATTCTGGGCTTCAATGTGGCCAGGACAGGTCTTACAGAAAGGGATGCCAAGAACGAGGGCATGGCTGTGCTTACCGCACTGTGTCCTGGACCAGATAAACCTCATTATATGGAAGGGGCAAAGCTCATCCATCTAAAGATGGTGGCAGACAGACACACTGGCAGGGTGCTTGGTGTACAGATTCTTGGGCCAGGTGAAGTCCTTAGCAGGGTGGATACCGCAGCAGCCATTATTAAGGCCCGCGGCAGTGTGGATGACTGCTTTGAAACGGATATGGCCTATGCTCCACCATTTTCTCCTGCAATGGATAATCTTATTGTTGCAGCCAATGTTATCCAGAACAAGCGTGATGGTCTGATACGTTCTTTCAGTCCAGCCCAGGTGAAGGAAAAGCTGGAACGTGGCGATGACTTTATCTTTCTTGATGTAAGGACCCCAAAAGAGCTCGAGCAGATGAAACTTCCTTATGACAACGTGGTTCATATTCCTCTTGGCATGGTAAGGAAAAAGGCCTCGGAGCTTCCACGTGACAAGGATATAGTGTGTCTTTGCAAAATTTCACTAAGAGGCTATGAGGCAGCAAGGATATTAGAAGCCGAAGGCTTTGACAGAGAAAGGATATGGCTCCTTGACGGAGGTATTGTGGCCTGGCCTTATGAGAAGATAGTTAACATGTAACTTTGGAATTGGAAGCCATCTGGCCTTTTGGAAAGCCCTTTGACTACAGTAGTGGCCAAAGGGCTTTTTTACGACTTTGTGTGACCTGGAAGATTTATCTGAGTGCAGCTTCCTGACTTGCACTTGTGGGTTGTGTATGAAGGGGTGGATGAAGATGTGGAAGACCTGGATGGGCCTACTGCCACATTGGCTGCACTCATAAGTTTGCCTACATCAGGGCTGGCACACTTGGCGCATCTGACATCCTTCATCTCATCTTTGGACATAAGTAGCAGTTCAAATATGTATCCACAGCTTCTGCATTGAAATTCATAGATAGGCATTTTGTCCTCCTGCTTTTGATTCCTGTTGGAACAAAAAAGGAAGGAGGTGGTCAAGCCCCCTCCTTCCTCATGCTTTTTCTTTACAGGCTCTCTGTCTCTTTAGAAGTAGACCTCGAAAGTGGCATAGATGTTGTCCATCTGGTTTACAGGAGCAAAGAACTGTGCCATAGACGGATTGTCTCCTACATCATCAACATCCCATGGTTTCCCGAGCCAGCTTCCACTTCCCGTATAGTTGATCCAGTAGTACTGGTAGCCTACTCTCATGAATACCTTTGCGTATTTGGACAGGGCTTCTCCAGCAGGTACATCCCAGATCCAGTAAACTTCGCCAACATGTCCACGTGTTGCCAGCTTGCTGAGATAGAGATCGTCAGCAGCTGGAGTGAAGTTGATCCAGTAACGGGAACCAAAATTGTACTCAAAGCCGATCTTTGATCTGAGGCTTTCAAGAGGAATCCTGAAACCTGCATAAGCAGCCCAGCCCCAGTGATTCTGCTTGCTGGTGTCTGTTGGGTCGGTCAAGAGGCCGTATCCCATGAAGTTTCTGCCCCTGTCATCGGTGCGGCTGAGACCACCACTTATGAACCAGTCTATTCCCTGGAACCTATCCATGTAAACAAAGCTTGCATGATAGATATCGCCAAGGTCTGAGGTGGCATCCACCCTTTCAGGAGTTCCTGTGGTCATGCCGGCAAATGCCATGGTGTTTGCAGATATAGACCTGCCCTCCATCAAGTCCGGGATGTCAGCAGCCCTGAAGAACTGCAGGTTTGCAAATTTATGGTTTTCTGTATCGTTTATGATGTCCCAGCTGAATCCGTAAAGATCCGTATCATCCAGGCCGCCGGTGGGATTATCATGGGAATCAAAACCTGCCTCATACCCACGGCCGTAGCAGATACGAATCTTTCCAGGCCAGGGGTTGGTGTACATGTAGCCAAGGGTTGCGCCGTCAAAGGTCCAGTCCACACCAAGGGCAACCGGAGTTGCATAACGGCTGTCATAGTTATATCTGAGTTGGGCTGGTGGCCCGTCTACAGTGGGACGCCTACCCACAGAAATCCATATGGGGAGATCCAGAATGTTTGTCCAGTTTACATATGCCATCTCTACCCTGAGTGTATTGTCATTTGGACGCCGGCTGATGTTGGGATCCCACATAAACCCATTGCCGCCAAAAGGATAGGCGGTTTTGGCAGAGCTTTCCATACCCCAAATCTTGTACATGGTCAGCCTGCCTTTAAAGGTGACGTTTTCAGTGGCCTTGACCTTGACCCCAAGGCGCAATCTGTTCGTGTAGAGGGTATCGTTGTTAAAGTCTTCAGCCTCTTTTTTGCCGGGCATTGGACCAACCATTCCGCCCTGCATCCACTTGCCAAGCTCAATGGCATCATAATAGGACCTGGCATGTGCTCTGGTGGAATCGAGACGGAAACGGTAGTCTCCAAAGATCTCAAAACGACCCACACCGTTTGTCATCATATCTTCAAACTGGTCTGACAGGTCGTCAAGATTATCGGCAGTGTCTTCCTGCTGTGATTTAAGGGCTTCTAGCTCCCTCTGCAAAGCAGCATTGGTCCCCTGGGTCTTGACTTGTTTCAGTTCCTTCTTCACCTGGGCAAGTTCACGGCTAAGCTGTTCGATTTTTTTGAGTAGCTGATCCGTACTGGGTGATGCATACCCTCCTGCAAAAACCCCAGCCGGAAACAGCAGACCAAGAAACAGAATGACTCCAAGAAATTTTTTCATGGCAACTCCCTCCGAATTTTTGTACTCCCTTATACAGAAAAATCTATTACCACTAAAATTGTTCATTAATTCATAAATAGAGAAATGTCAAGCAAACACAAGGGAAAGGAGCTGACATGAAACGGCTGGATTGGCAAACGGACGGGACGGCAGGCAGGATTATCACTTTTGGTAAACTGCTGTATAAACGAGGATTAGTCTCAGGCAATGACGGGAACATCAGTGAAAGACTTGATTCGGACAGGATCATGGTGACAGCTTCAGGAGTCCATAAGGGACTGATGGATATGTCAGGGCTGCTTGTTGTGAACCAAAATGGCAAAGGAATGCTAGGCACGACTTTGCCATCGTCAGAGACCCCCATGCATCTTGCCATTTATAATACGCGAAAGGAGGCCGGTGCCATAATCCATGCCCATGCGCCATGGTGCATAGCCGCCAGCCTCAAAAGGGATAGCCTGGACCTTAGCCAGTTTGCTGAGGGTAAGTTACTTTTTCCCAAAGTAGAAGTTGTACCCTTCTATGCACCAGGCACATTAGAGCTTGCCCAAGCAGCAGCTGAGGCAGCCAAAAGGGCGCAGATCTTTATTCTCAAGGCCCATGGGGTTGTGGCTTGGGGCCAAGACCTGATGGAGGCCTTTTGTCTGATTGAACAGCTTGAAAACAATGTAAAGGCCATGGCTTTCAGCACCTTTTTCTAGCCGGTACAGGAGCCAGAACACCTTTTTGACCATCTATTTTATAGGTTGTACCAAAAAGTACAGGCATGTTGGTCCTGCCATGGCCAACGGGCAGACCGGCAACAACCGGTTTCCCAAGGGGTAAGAGCCTGTCCTTAAATAAGGTGACAAGAAGATTCGGATCCGGTTCACTGTTTGAGTCTGGTAAAAATGATCCAAGGGCGATTCCTTTTACCCTATCAAGCGCACCACAGTCTATGAGTTGTGTGAGCATGCGGTCGATCCGATAGACGTCTTCACCACAGTCTTCAAGAAACAGTATGGTATCTTGCCAGTTCGGTTCACTGGGTGTTCCTATGCTATGGCACAGACATGTCAGGTTGCCCCCAATGAGCAAACCCTTACAGGAAGAAGCATTGAGACCCAGACCCAAAAGTGTGGGAAGGGTTCCTGCTTTGAGAAAGCGGTAAAATGCCTGTCTGCTTTCAGGATCTGTTTTGCTCAGTGTGTATACCATGGGACAGTGAAGAAAACATCCTCCCTGTTTCACCACTAAGGAGGCCAAAAATGTGGTATCGCTAAACCCCATAAGCAATTTTTTTTCAAAATGGCCTCTGAGACCATCAAAGTCTAATTGGCTTACCCATCTGCTACTTCCATATCCACCTCTGGTAAACCAGATGTAAAGGGGTTCTTTTTTGAGTATAAGTCCAGAAAATGTATCGGCCTTTATTTTGTCTGTAGACGCTATATAAGGTAAATCAGCGTTTGCCTTGCCAATCTGTCCAGCCTTGGATATTAAAAGATTTTCATGGTCCAGTGAGGATTCCTTCTTGAAAAGTTCAACAGCCTTTTCAAGGGTCTTTGTGTTTGAAGGTGATGACGGTTCAAAAAGATAAATTTTCATGGATTGTCAAATCCTTGACTTTGTACCTGTAGAGCTTACTATTTATATTGGTTTATTTCTGATTTTCCTTCAAAAAGAGAAATCAAACAAGCAAAAAAGAGAGGATAAAGAGTTAAGATGACTCATGCAAAGGATTATTACAAGATATTAGGTGTATCAAAAGACGCAAGTCCTGAAGAGATCAAGAAGGCCTTTAGGAAGCTGGCCATAAAATATCATCCTGATAAAAACAAAGGTAACAAAGAGGCTGAAGAAAAGTTTAAGGAGATTAATGAAGCCTACGCTGTCTTGAGCGATCCTGAGAAGCGAAAGGAGTATGATGCCTTTGGTTCCCAAGAGTTTCACAGGCATTACAGTCAGGAAGATATTTTTAAGAACTTTGATTTTTCCTCTATATTTCAGGACCTTGGAATAGGCGGAGACGGTTTTACCAGGATAATTTTCCGAACCGGCGGTGGAGGTGGCGGAATGGGGTCCATTTTTGATGACCTCTTTGCCACTCATGGTGGACAGGAGTTCACCCATGGAGGCAGGGGATACGGTCCAGAAGACCGTTTCGTTTATCGGCAGCCCCAACCAAAAGGACAGGATGTAATCCTTGACCTGTATGTAACTCCCCAGGAGGTTATAAATGGAGACAAAAAAATAATCTCTCTGCAAACAGGAGGATTCCCAGAAAAGATATCAGTCAAGATTCCAAAGGGAATCGAACAGGGGAAAAAGATCAGAGTTGCGGGAAAAGGAGTCCAGGGTCCAGGAGGCCGGGGTGATCTTTATCTGAGAATCAACATTTCCCTGCCTCCAGGTTTTTACTTTGATAAGGACGGAAATCTTGTCTACGATAAGTATGTCAAGTTTTCAGAGGCCTGTCTTGGTGCAAAGGTCGATGTTCCAGGCATTGACGGTTCCACCCTGAAGCTGAAGATTCCACCAGGCATTCGTTGCGGTCAGAAGATGAGACTGCGTGGCAAAGGATTGCCTGGCTCAGGTGGTACAAGAAAGGATCTGTATGTTAGGGTGATGGTTGATGTGCCAAAGAGGCTGAACAGCGAGCAGAAGAAGGTTGTAAAGGAACTTCAAAAGGTGGGCCTGTAGTCTCCACAGAAC
>JAMOVK010000151.1 GCA_027067775.1 Deltaproteobacteria bacterium | reverse complement strand
CTGACCAAGTTTTTCTATTATGGCCACAGTATAATCTGCAGATCCGGCAGAAGATCCAGCATTTACAAGAACCACGTGTGCACTGGAAGAACATGCCTCTTTGATGGCCTTTTCTATTTGATCAGGCTCATCTCTTACAATCCCTGTTACCTCGACTAAGGCGCCACAGGATTCGGCAAGGGCTGCAAGCACTGCCGAATTGGACTCTGGAATCTGACCAGGCTGCAAGGTTGCCTGATCCAAAGAGTCAAGGTCTACAAGTTCTGAACCTGTGGGGATAATCCTGACAATAGGTCTTTTCCAAACCTTAACCCTGGAATTTCCACTGGCAATCAATCCACCAATGTCATAGGGTGCAAGAAGATGGTTGGTAGGAAACACCAGTTCTGTAGCAACGATATCTTCTCCTACCTTCCTGACATTTTGCCATGGAAATACCGGAGTTCTTAAAAGAATATGATCTCTGGCCTTGTCAATCAGACAATGCTCTATCATCACCACGGCATTTTTCCCTTCTGGCAGAGGAAAACCCGTGTTTACTGCAATTGCCTTATCCCCTATTGCCAGGGCAACAGGTGCGTCGTCTCTGGCAGAAAAGGTATCCTCAGCAACCACCGCAAATCCATCCATGGCTGCCGAATGAAAACTAGGGGCAGAAATACGGGCAAATACAGGGCATGAAGTAACACGCCCTGCAGCCTGTTTACTTGAAATCTCCTCTTCTCCCACCAGGTTTCCAGGGCTGAATCTATCAAGAAGAAGCCCAAGGGCCTGGTCAAGTTCTTTCATATTCAGATAGATTCTTCTTTTCATGGCAAAAGCATTACCTCCGCCTCTTCCCCTTCATGATATCCCTCGCTATCTCGAGGTATCTTAAGCAGGCCATCTGCTATCACAAGAGAAGAGATCAGGCCTGACTTACCATAAACAGGATATGCCACAGGAAATCCGCCTTCCTGATCTTCCTTCACTCTCACCCTTACGTAATCCTCTCTGCCTGCTACTGAGGGAAAAATCTCACCACACTTTACCCTTCTGAAGGCAAGACCTGTTTCCGGATCAAGGCCATGCATTATGTTAACAAGGTAATGAACAAAAAGCAGATACACTACCATACATGACGCTACATGACCTGGAAGGCCAAAAAGCGCCTTATCTCTGTATCTGGAAACTATGGTGGGTTTGCCCGGTCTTATGGCCACTCCATGAATCAGCGGCGGGCTGCTACAGATATGTTCAAAGACCTTTAATGTAAAATCCCTAGCCCCCACAGAACTTCCACCAGAAACTAGAACGATGTCTGCTCCAAGATCAAGGGCCTCCTGGCATTTGGCATAAAGGGCCTCAAACGAATCATCAACAATTCCCAATCTTCTGGCAACCGCTCCGCTTTGAGTTACAAGTGCTGTCAGGGTTGTTGAGTTTATATCCCTGATTTTTCCAGGAGGGGGATTTTGATCTTCTGCAACGATTTCATCTCCTGTACTCAAAATACACACATCGGGCCTTTTCACCACTTCCAACCTTGTTATCCCAAGGCCTGCCAGAAGCCCAAGCTCCTGTGGACGAAGTCTTGTACCCTTTTTTATGCAGACCTCCCCCTTTAGCCAGTCTTCCCCTTTAAGAATAACATTCTCGTTTGGGGTTACCGCCCTGTAAACTTCCACCAAGGAAGAATCGAGCTCCTTCGTGTATTCAAGCATAACTACTGCATCAGCCCCTTTAGGAAGCATCCCTCCTGTCCATATCTTGATAGCCTCTCCTTGCTCCAAGATGGTAGATGGAGCCTGCTGCCCCATGCGTACCTCCCCCACCACATTCAACAAGGCTGGTTCTGTCTCTGAGGCTCCAAATACATCCTTGGCCCTAACCGCATAGCCATCCATAGTAGAACGAGAGAAGGGAGGAAGATCTTCCGGACAGACTATATCACACGCAGCCACCCTGCCTGGCGCTTCTAGAAGAGATATCTGCTGAGCATTTAACACAGGAAAAGAGCACAGAATCTGCTGCACCTGAGACGTCGTTAAAAGGCTGAAAAACCCCTTCATGGCTGATGTTCCTTAAAGATTGAGATTTGGAAATTTGAGTGTCAGTCTGGCCTTGTTTCAGATCAAAGTCAAGTACAAGACAGACATGGACAGGGGGATCGATGATATTTTTACTGATCCTTACAAGATAGCCTATCAAGGCTTATTGCCGCCAGATCGGCAATAGATATCTCCTTTAGCTCGTCTTCTAAAAAGACTTTTACAATCCTTCTGTCTGACAGGTTACTGGCAATATCATCGCACAATTCCCTGACTCCAGAGTAGCCAAGGGCCAAAATGGCCAGGGCCTTTGACTCGGCATCACGATCTGACAAATAATTTTTTAATATCTTCCAGGCCTCTATCTCTCTAAAAATCCCTGTTCTTGCCTTGGCAAGTCTGTAGAGGCCCCATAGGGCACCTCGTCTCAGGGGCAAATATTCAAGAAAATTTCCCTCTTCCCACACATATGACAGAAGAATCCTTGAATACTCCCTAGCAAGGGTCTCATTTTGCGCCATAGCCTCTGCCATGGCCTCTGGTGCTCCCCAACCAATACCTCCCGACTCGTCATTAAGGCTCCACATGAGCCTTCTCATAACAATCCTGGCCTCTTCCATATCCTTTTGTGCAAGCCTATCTACTACATACCCAAAGGCCCTGATTGCAATCCAGCGCTCAAGGCCTTCGGGATGATAAAAGCTTCTAATAAGGGTTCCAATCACCTTTTTAGGCGGAATCGAGGAGAGATAATCAAGGACAGGCGAAAGGCTGCCCTTTTTAAGAAGCAGAGATAGCTTCCGCCTGTCTTTATGATCAAAACCGGGCATAATAAGTATAGCTGGCGTTTTTAATCTAGAGGCTCCATCTCCTTGCCACAACACATTGGAACCGGTTGACCTGCCTTGCAGTTCATATACTTGTTACACACTGCACAGTAGTAGGTACAGTCCTCTTCTACCTTGTGTTCTGAGGAATAGGTAGTTTGCCCGCCTTTGACACCCTCTATATGGAAACGGGCCACCTTATCATGCCCTGGGATATAGTTTCCCATAGGAACTATCTTCTTGTTGTCCCCGTAGCAGTCAACCACAACCTTCCAAAGAACCTCTAACGAGGCTGCCTCCTGGGGATTTTCTGGTTCAAATTCAACTACGTTTTTATCTACTAAGATCTTCATATGTTTTGAAACTCCTTATTGCTTCAGGCCTGGGTCTCTAGAGACTCTATAATCTTTTGCCCCATAAGTTGACCTACCTCTTTGCACTTCTTAAGGTCTTCATGGGTTGGGACATACTTGACCTTTATGCCTTCATGGACCAACTCGAATTTCCACTCTTCCATTGCCTTGTTCATGTGCTTGACCGCTTCCCCGCTCCAGCCATACGAACCAAAGGCAAAGCCGAACTTCTGGGCTGGCCTCAACCCGCGAAGATACATAAGGAAGCCTGCCATGGCAGGCAAAAGACCGTTGTTAAGAGTTGGACAACCAAGACAGATACCCTTTGCATCTATAACGTCCGTTACGATCTCGCTCCTATGATTAACCTCAAGATCAAGAAGCTTCACACTGATGCCTGTAGACTCAAGGCCATCTGCAACAGCCTTTGCCATCATCTCTGTGCTGTGCCACATGGTATCATAGATGACAAGGGCCTTTTTTGTGCCTCTGTGATGAGACCAGTCTTCGTATGCCTTCAGAATCTTGCCAGGGTTCTTTCTCCAGATTATACCGTGGTCCGGAGCTATCATGTCAATTTCTATACCTGTCTCTGCAACATTTTTCAGAAGCTTTCTGACCTGGGGAGAGTATAGATACAGGATATTGGCATAGTATTTTTTGGCCTGATACATGAGCTCGGACTGATCCACCTCGTCGTCAAAACGCTCGGTTGTCCCAAGGTGCTGACCAAAGGCATCGCTAGAGATCAAAAGCCTTTCTTCAGGAATGTAAGAAAACATGGAATCTGGCCAATGAAGCATCCTTGCCTCTAAAAAAGTGATGGAACGCCTTCCAACAGATATGGTCTCTCCATTTTCTACCACATGATAGGGCCAATCCGGCCTGTGAAAATGGGCAAGCAGATTCTTGTGCCCCATCTTTGAACAGATTATTTTCTCCGGCTTTACTAGATCTACGATCTCTGGCAGCGAACCGGTGTGATCCATTTCAACATGGTTAACAACAATATAGTCGATCTTTTCTGGGTCGGTCAGAGTACGTATTCTATGTACCAGATCCGAGCAAAGATTATGCTTTACCGTATCAAAAAGAACCGTCTTGTCATCAAACATCAAAAAGGCGTTGTAGGTTGTGCCTTTATAGGTTGAATAGCCATGGAAGTCTCTAACAAGCCAATCAACAGCACCTACCCAGTAGATGTCTTTCTTTATCTCATATACCTGCATTATAGATTTCCTCCGCTATTCTGCCGGCTCAAACTGATCCTTGGATGCCCCACAAATAGGACAGGTCCAGTCATCAGGAAGATCTTCAAAGGCAGTGCCGGGTTTAATGCCATTTTCAGGGTCTCCACTTTTTGGATCATACACATAGCCACATACCGTACACCTGTACTGTTTCATTTGTCTCCACCTCTGTTTTTAATCTTTCTTATTTTCTAATTTTAAATTTTTATTACCAGTCCTGGATCTTATGCTGTGGTATCAGCGTGAGATTCTGCCACAGACCCTTCACCCGCCAAGGGCTTGAACATGGCCTTTGTGGCACCACACACAGGACACCGCCAATCATCCGGAAGATCCTCAAACTTGGTTCCCTTGGGGATTTTCCCTTTCCTGTCGCCCTTATCAGGGTTATAGATATAGCCGCAGTTGACCGTCTGACACTGGTACATTTCTTCAGGTTTTGCCATGTTTGACTCCTTGTCTAATTGGTATGGCCAGAGTTTATCCAGCCTTTTGTAAAAAACCTTAAAGCTGCAGGGCCCGCTTTTGATTGGACCCTGCCGTTGACAATAATCCAAAAGAAGGGCTGTCTATTATTCCTGAGGCATTGGAACAGGAAGAGGTCTTTGGCCAAGCTCCCTGTCCACCATGAACAGACCGCCACCCTTGCCATCAGAACCTCCAGCAAGTTTCAGCTTTTGCACTACAGCATTTGCAGATGCCTCTTCTTCAACCTGCTCACTTACAAACCACTGGAGAAAAATCTGGGTGGCATGATCTTTCTCTTCAATGGCCAAGTTCATCAGGTCATTGATCAGACTTGTCACATACTGTTCGTGTTCGTAGGCGTGCTCAAACACAGCCAGAGCCGAATCCCACTCCTGCTTTGGTGCCTGTATGGAATCCAGCAACACCCTGCCACCACGCTCAAGTACATAATCGTAGATCTTCATTGCATGAATCATCTCTTCTTGGGTCTGGGCCTTCATCCACTGGGCACATCCTTCAAGATCCACGCTTTCAAAATACGAGGCCATTGACAGGTAAAGATACGCAGAGTAAAGCTCGGCATTTATCTGCCTGTTTAATGCCTTTTCCATCTGTTCGCTCAACATCTCTTAGCTCCTCCACAGTCCGTGAAGATTGCAGTATGCCCTTGCAGTCACACTTGGGGCATCTGTACAAAAACTCGCCTCTGGCGCCTGACCAGGCTTGAGAAAGACACGCTGGGCCACATCTCCTGCAATCAGCTCTATCCATTCGATATAGTGTTTGTCTTCCATTGGATGGGCAGCACTGCCCACCTTCACCTTGTATCCGTTTTCTATCTTTTCCACTACGGGAACGTGCTTTTCTTTTGCAGCATCCGTGGTGTTTTCCTCCATGAGAACCATGGGTTTGCCACAACATACCAACTGCCCCTTGCCCTCATGGACCATTTCCACTATGTTGCCGCAGATTTCACACTTGTAGATCTCTAGTTTCCGAGTCATGACCTTACTCCTTTTTTTGTATTGGTGGCTACTAAGCCACCCTTATATGAATAGGCTCACTGAGCCATGTGCCATGCAGATTGCAATTGGCAACCGCCTCCAGCTTGACATCACCTGATCTGTTAAGCCTGATTTCAAAGTAGGCATTTGGAGAGGTTATCCCGCCCACAACATTCACCATCTCGGAAACTCTCTTACCGTTCATCTGCAACTCTATCCTGTCTATCCAGTGATCAGGTTTGGAAGGATGTTCAATCATGAATCCAACCTTTACACGCACCTTAAACCACTGACCTTTTTTTACAGACTTGGGGGCCTCTACCAAAGGAACATGTTTTTTCTCTAGAACAGAAGGGTTCTTCTTGTTCGTTAAGGTATTGATCTTTCTCTTGGCAAGGGTCTTGTTATAGGAATCAGCCCCTGCAACTCCTTGGGTCAACAGCAAGGCTGCCCCTGCAGCCCCGGCCTTGATAAGTCGTCTTCTTTCCATGGTGTTCCCCATTACTTAATGTTGAAGGTAATCTGTGCACTGTTTACCAAAAGTGGCCTATACTCATCCTCTGGCAGCTTGAAAAACTTACCCACAGAACCGGGTACCTGGGCATAAAACAGGTTTGCGTTAATGGTAAGTTTCCCCTTGGGCAGATCTTGAGGAAGCTGCCATACATAATTCTCTATCTTGGTTTCCCTTGGCCTTATCCTGTAGTCCACCAGGGTGTTATCCTTGGTGTACCACTGGCATACGGTCATGCGTCCTTTTGGATCAAAAAATGGCTTTCTAAAAATCCTAGCGCCATCTGGTACATCTCCATCTCTCTTAAGACCCTTAAAGCCCTTGATCTCCATAATCTCTCCTATGGCCTGATAGGCCATGACCTTGGAACTGGCAATGGTGTATTCCTCACCCTTAAAACCCTTGGGTTTAACTGGGATTTGATAACTGTTGCCGTTAGCGTCAATAGCCACAACCTCGAGCCACAACATGCGCTCTTCGGAAGAGCCAGAAGGAATGGCATGGCCAACCTTACCGTTAAACAGCACGGCCCTGAGCTTTAGTCTGCCGCCAGGAGAAAGCTCTTTTTTATCAGAATAAATCGCAAGATCTACAGCACCTGCAAGCTTTGTCGAAGAATGGGAACCCTGAAAAACATGATGGGCTATGTCCTTTCTCTCTTTCCCACCCATCGCCGACTTGCCTGGAGCCTTGTGCATGTGACAATCCTGACAAACAACTCCTTCCTTGGCATAAGGGCCCGCCTTCCACTCTCTGTAAGTAGATTTTACCCATGCACCGTATGGACTTTGCTCGTCATGACAGGTAGCGCAGAACTCTGCCGACTTATGAAATTGGCTAAACCTGGTTGAATGAAAAGATGATCTTGCATCTTTTCGTGGCCCATTTTTAACCTTGCCTGGCTCTATTGTGAAACTAAAATTAAACGGCTCCTTTTCTGTGGTTCCTGTTATGCTATGGCAGACATCGCAGGAAACACCCTCATTGGCCCGGGTATTAGCCGAGGCCTCCTTTGGAGGAATATCTCCTGACAGAAATGCCAGAGGACCATGACAGGCAATACAGCCCGCCTTTACACCAGCCACCTTTGCAAGCTTTTTTGAATGGGGCAAGGCAAGCTTAAAGTACTCCACCTGATCCCATTCATGGGTGAAACTCCTAGACATCATGTTGCTCTGCCATTCCTGGTATATCTCCTTGTGGCACATGCCACACCTTTTGGGCTTTGAAAAATCACTGTACTTATGGCTGCCCATTTGGGCCCCAAAAAGATAACCTGGCACAATTAGCACCATAAGCATACCTAGCAAGATTTTCCCTTTCATTTTTCTTGTCTCCTTCTCATGACAACCGTTTGCCAAGGCTATTTGTCCACAAAGGCTATACTCGATTGGTTAGATTAAGAGGGGGCCAGGCCCCCCTGTCCTGACCTATCTGCCGGACTCAATTATTTGGCATGCTTTTTCAGATATTCTTTAACGCCCTCCTGGGTTGGCTTCATAGCCTCTTCTCCGGGTCTCCAGTTGGCTGGGCATACCTCGCCATGGCCTTCATGGTATTGCAACGCCTCAAGAATACGCAGGGCCTCGTCTATGTTTCTACCAAGTGGCAGATCGTTCACGAGCTGGTGCCTTACCACTCCGTCTTTATCAAGGAGGAATAAACCCCTCAGGGCAATACCTTCGTCTTCAAGCAACACTCCATAAGACAAAGAAATCTTTTTGGTTAAATCTGACACCAGCGGATAGCTTATCTTGCCGACTCCACCTTCCTCTACAGGGGTCTGGCGCCACGCATAGTGTGTGAAGGGCGAATCTACAGAAATGGCAAGCACCTCACAGTTTTTCTCGCGAAACTTGTCTGCCGCCTTGTCCAAGGCGATTATTTCAGTTGGTCAGACAAAAGTAAAATCTAAGGGATAGAAAAAGAGAAGGACGTACTTCCCCTTGTACTGAGATAAGGTAATTTCCTCTATAGCGTCATTTGGCATGACTGCCTGGGCCTTAAAATCCGGTGCCTTTTTGGTAACCATTACACACATTTTCATTTCCTCCTTGTTTCTTGTTTTATTTTTTTATTTACCCCCAACGGGCTATAACTCTACCTGGCCCCTTACCAGGTCTCTACCATAAGCTCAAAATATCCCCTTGGATGGGCACAGGCCGGACATTTTTCAGGAGGCTCCTGACCCTCATGAATGTAGCCGCAGTTTCTGCAGCGCCACTTTACAGGCGCCTCCCTCTTGAACACCCTGCCTTCTTCGATATTTTGGGCAAAAGCCTTGTAACGTTCTTCATGAGCTTTTTCTGCCACTGCAATAGCCTCAAAGACACAGGCTATCTCGTTAAAGCCCTCTTCACGGGCAATAGCAGCAAATTGTGGATACATCTGTGTATGTTCGTAGTTTTCTCCTTCGGCGGAGGCCTTTAGATTTTCAAGAGTGCTTCCAATGACACCAGCAGGAAAACTTGCAGTGATTTCTAGCTCTCCACCCTCAAGGTACTTGAACAACCTTTTGGCATGTTCCTTCTCTTGGTTGGCAGTCTCTTCAAACACGGCAGCAATCTGCACATAACCCTCCTTTTTTGCCTTACTTGCAAAATAAGTATAGCGGTTCCTGGCCTGGGATTCTCCGGCAAAGGCCTTTAAAAGATTTTTTTCTGTCTTTGTTCCTTTAATGGATTTCATATGCTTAGAATTTCTCCTTTAGATTTTTTATATGCTAAGCGCCTATAAGCTGACGGCCTGCCTCTGTAATTTCATACTTGCATCTTGCGGGACTTTCCAGCAGACCCTTGGTCTTTAAACTCCTTATTCTGCAACTAAGGGATTTTGACGGAATACCTGTGGCCTCTGCTATATCCCTTGAAGCAACAGGACCCTGCATTTCCGCCATCGCCAAAAGGATTTTCTTTTGCTCCTCAGTAAGCTGTATCTCCTTATCTCCCTTTTTCTTCCGCTTGCAAGCCATGCCTTCCTCCCTGCCTATATGTTTATTATACAATATTTTGCAAATGAAAATATGCCCTATTAATCTTTTTTGGACTTACTTCGTTCTTGGCAAAAAGGGCAAATCCCCTCAAACTGAACACCGCATTTCAAAATCTGGTAACCCTTTGAATCCACAACGATATCCAATATCTCCATGTCGTCTCTGGTCTCCACATCCGATATTCGGCCGCATCTTACACAAACGACATGGCTATGAGGACTTGTATCCCCATCAAACCTCTTTTGACGACCGCCGTATTCTAGTTTATGTATCATCCCAGCCTCTGACAGCCGCTCCAGATTCCTGTAAACAGTTGCTATACTGATTCTTGGCAGCCGTTTTTTAACAACTTCGTAAAGCTCGTCGGCTGTGGGATGCGTTTTAAGCCGCTGAAGCTCTTCTAAGATTATTTCACGTTGACTTGTAATTCTCATTCAAAATCAGATCCTTTTTGATAATTATTACTAATTGATATCATAACCCACAAAATTTGTCAATAAAACAGATAAAAAAAATCATATTTATTTTATAATACGTTTTTCAAAACAAGCCGGCTTGAGATTATCCCGAAACCAAAATGACTGGTCCGATATTTCATGCCTTCTTCAACTGTTTTTATACGGAAAGGAGGTGTGTATGTTGCAACAGGTCAGGTATTATCCTATTGAGGACCGAAGGTAGTAAAAGGGGAACGATTAACTTCATTAAAATTATGGTAGTATTGTAACTGACAAATTTATCGATAAGATAAGAGATACTCTACTTTCTATAGATATTCTTTTTAAAATTATGGGGGCTAGGTCTTTTATGGAAATGGATACTGTCGGAATCGTTGGCTTGGGTTATGTTGGTCTGCCTCTGGCTGTTGCCTTTGGCAAGAAAATCAACTGTATAGGTTTTGACATCAGCGAAGCAAAAATTAAAAATTTTATCAATGGACAAGATCCAACAGGAGAAGTAACAAAAGAAGATTTTAAAGAGGCTACCAAACTAACTTTTACCACCAATCCGGAAGACCTCAAACAGGCCCAAATAATCATTGTGGCCGTTCCAACACCAATTACCAATACCCACCTGCCGGATCTTCGTCATATAGAGTCAGCATCAGAATTGGTTGGCCGGGCGTTGACCCCTGGAGCCATAGTAGTATACGAATCCACAGTGTATCCAGGCGTAACAGAAGATGTCTGTGTTCCTATTTTAGAACGGGCCTCTGGCCTATCGAATGGCAAAGATTTCAAGGTAGGCTATTCTCCAGAGCGCATCAACCCTGGCGATAAGGAACACACCCTGTCTAAGATAGTTAAAGTTGTCGCTGGGCAAGACAAGGAAACATTGGAGACAGTAGCAAACTTATATAAAATGGTTGTCGAGGCTGGCGTATACAAGGCAGCCAGTATAAGGGTTGCCGAGGCCGCTAAGGTTATCGAAAATACCCAACGGGACTTAAATATAGCTCTTATGAACGAGCTTGCCATAATCTTTAACCGTCTTGGCATTGATACAAAGGAAGTGCTGGATGCCGCATGTACCAAGTGGAACTTTCTTCCCTTTAGACCAGGATTGGTAGGTGGACACTGTATAGGAGTGGATCCCTATTACCTGACGTATTGTGCCCAGATGACAGGCTACAGGCCTGAGGTGATACTTGCCGGCAGACGCATCAACGATTCCATGGGATCATATGTTGCCCAGCGTACGGTCAAGGAGTTGATTCATGCAGGAGTTCGGGTACAGGGAGCAAGGGTTTCCATTCTTGGCCTCACGTTTAAAGAAAACTGTCCAGACATAAGGAACACCAAGGTAATAGACATTATCCAAGAACTTAGAGAGTATGGAATAGAACCCCTTGTCCACGACCCGCTGGCAGATCCAAAAGAGGCAGAACAGGTCTATGGTCTGAATCTGGTCTCTGATCTTCCTCCAAATTCTGATGCAGTAATATTGGCTGTAGCCCATGATGATTATATTAAAAAAGGGGCCGGCAACATAATCAAGATGCTAACCCCAGATAAGGGAGTGGTAGTGGATGTCAAAAGTGTTTTCAGTCCCAAAGATTTTCAAGGAAGAAACATTCGCTACTGGCGTTTGTAATAAAGGCATTGCCTTGAAAGAAAATATCTTGGGGATGGTCTAAAATATTAAAGGAGGAGATCATGGCACTGACAAGGGAAGAAAAAATTTTTTTGTTAAAACTTGCACGTTCTGCCATAGAGGCAGAGTTACAAGGAAGACCTCTGGAATTACCTCTTGTATCTAGTCCGGGTCTGCTGGAGAAACGCGGGGCCTTTGTAACGCTTCACAAACATGGCCAACTCAGAGGCTGTATCGGAAACTTCGTCTCTGACAAACCGCTTTATGAAACTGTAGCAGACATGGCCGTTGCTGCTGCCTTTCAAGACCCAAGATTCAAGCCTCTTGAACCCCATGAGCTCAACGAGATAGACATAGAGATCTCTGCCCTTACTCCCCTGAAACCGGTATCAAGTCCTGAAGAAATAGAGGTGGGAAAACACGGTATTTACCTTATCAATGGCCCCTATCACGGGGTACTGTTACCCCAAGTGGCAATAGAATATGGATGGGATAGATACACGTTCCTGGACCAGACCTGCATAAAAGCTGGCATGATGCCAGGATGTTGGAAAGACCCTGCCACCAAGATTCTTGTCTTTAGCGCGGAGGTCTTTGGAGAAAAATCCGAAGGTCTTTTGTAGCAGATAGACCTGGACACATCCCCACCGACTAAGCTAGGCCTTCTGCCAAAGATAGGGCTGTGGCAGCTATGGCAGGGGTAAAAAGACAAAGGCCCAGATGCAACCTGTCCAAAAGATGCCACTTGTTACGACCTGATTAGACTGAAATCATAAAAATAAAGATCATTTGCTACAGACACCAAACTTCTTCTTCATGGCCTTTTCTACATGAGGTGGCACGAGGCCATCAAGACTGCCACCAAACTGGGCCGCCTCTTTAACTATTGTAGAGCTTATATAAATCCATCTGAATCCGGTCATAAGAAAAACCGTCTCTATGCTCCTATCAAGCTTTCTGTTCATGATGGCCCTTTGAAGCTCAAACTCAAAGTCTGAAACAGCTCGAAGCCCCCTCAATATAGCGCATGCACCCTTCTGCCTAGCAAAATCAACAAGCAGGCAGTCAAACGTCTCAACCTCTACATTATGGGAAGAGTTAAGGGATCTTTGTATCATGTCCACCCTCTCTTCTATGGTGAAAAGAGGGGCCTTGGCAGGATTCCGCCCAACTGCCACTATCACCTTATCAAAGATCCTAAGCGCCCTCTTGATAAGATCTATATGCCCGTAGGTTACAGGGTCAAATGTTCCTGGGTATACTATGACTCTTGCCATTTGTAAGCATCATTCCTTTCTAAAGAAAAAAAGGGAACTGTGGCCATAATTTCTGCTTTTTAATAGCTTAAAGCCAGAATATTTTTCTGGCATTTTGATCCCCTTTTCCCCTTCAAAGACCATCAGTGCCCTAGAAGACAGAAAATCACCCGATCGGGACAGAACACCAAGCAGTTTGATCAAGTGCCCTTTACCATAGGGGGGATCTGCCAAGACAAGATCCACCTGTCCTACCCTTGAAGCAATATGCTTCTGCTGTAAAAAATCATACACATCCGCCCTTACAAGGCTTGCAACAGATCCTGTGGCTTGGGCAAGCAAAAGATTTTTCTCAAGAACCTTAACAACCTTTCTATCTTGCTCAACAAATGTACATGCCTTTGCACCACGCGAAATGGCTTCCAGGCCCAGTGCACCAGTTCCAGCAAAAAGATCCACAGCCCTTACCCCTTGCCATTCCTCTATGAAATTAGAGGTCAAAATATTAAAAAGGGCCTGACGGGCCCGATCTGTCGAAGGCCTAACCGCCTGACCCCTTGGGCAGGAAATCTTCCTGCCCCTCAAAGCTCCACCTGTGATTCTCACACCTTAGTCGTCAAAATCTCCACTTGGTCCCTTGTTGCTGTTAAGGGCTTTGGCCTTTTCCCTAATCTTTTCAGGAGTCCATTCCGAAGGATCCTCGATCCTTTTGGCCTTGGGACCAATATCGTAGGAACCCTTTTCAAGAATAATCTCGGTAGCAATAGGTGCAGTATCTGCAGCATTAAAGACATTTACCAAAAGATCATAGACAAACTCTTCCACACCCTTTGCCATACGCTCCCTTATCTCTTTGGGCTGACCCATTATCTTATTTTCAAAGGGCAAGTTCAACTTTTTATAGGCGCCACCCTTCCATCCACGCTCCTTGGCATACGCCTTCATCTCTTCCCATAACTCTTCTGTAACCCCTTTATCTTTCAACTTTATGAACTCACCATTTTCATCCATTACAGCATTGCCATACTCGTCTACCTTAACCCCCCAGCTAATCATCTGAAGGGCAGTTGCCACGTTTGCCTTGGTGGTTCTAGTCTTTTCTGCAATCTGCCTTAGCCTTTCAGAGTTGTTTCCAGAAGTCCCATGCTGTGCACCTGAAACATGATATGGTTCAAGGGCCTTGTGTATCTCGGCAGTCAATTCCACCTGGATGCCTTGATCACTTGCCTGTATGCCATGAGTGGTTCCATTGTTCAAGGCTATCCAATCTGGAAAGATATCATGGGCGTTTAATCCTCTAATTAGAAAAAGGGCCTCTTCAACAGTAGACAACCCCTCTTTTCCCTTTATCTCGCCGACTTCGGTCTCAAGCCCTGCCCACTTTGGTATGTAGGGATTAAGTTCTATATTTGCCAAAAGGTTCTCATCGTCTGGCAGGTGCGAAGCGTCTATTGCTATGGAGGTCATGCCAGCCTCAAACAGGGTTGGAATCTCAACCTTGGCTGGTTCGATATCTTCTTTCTTTTTGATTCCATAGTGGTCTGCATGAACGGCAATGGGAACGGTTATGCCAAGTTCGTTGGCAACCTGATCCACCCTTCTGGCCAGGTTCCAGAAGTTGGTAGCACAGTAGGCATTGGCCCCTCCTTCCGATCTTGCAATCTCGACGATAACTGCTGCGTTGGCCTTCTGTGCAGCTGCTAGCACGCCTCTTACTATTATATAACTTCTGGCATTGGCAGCTATTGTCATGGCCTTGCCCTTTTTCAACATTGCCCTGTCTATGACCTTGCCACTTACGATCAGAGCCTTAGAATTTGGAAAAAGGCTTCTGACATTTGGCGGACGTCCGATCTCCAGGGCCTTTTCAAAATCCTTTTTATAATCACTCATGGCCTACCTCCTGACAAAAAATGTTTTTGATTACAAAGACAATTAATAAGCACTGGCATACAAAATGGCAAACAAGACATGCCAGCCAAGCAGTTAGCATTCGTATAAGTTATTTATAAAAGTCCTCAAATAAATCTATCATCTTTTTGGCAATGAACACAAGAAGGCTCCCCCAAACAAGCCCCACCAAGAACCCACCCAAACAATCAAGAGGATAGTGCACGCCAAGATATATACGGGAATAGCTGACAAGTAACGCCAATATAAAGACAGGAATTGCATAGACCCTGTTCCATCCATAAATGAAAAAGGCGGCAGTCCACATGTTTGTGGAATGGCAGGAAGGCCAAGAAAAACTCTTTTTTACTGCAATACGGAAACCAGGGTCTGTTAATATCCATTTTCCAGATTTGTATAAATATACATTGTCCAAATCCACATAGGGCCTCATACGTCCCACAAAGGGTTTTAACACCCGCGCACACAGGGCATCACTTGTCACTATAGCCACTATACCAACAATCCACATTATCCTTTCCCGATTACTGCCCTTTATCATGCGATAAAGTATAAATGCCGCTATAAAAGGAAAAAAGAATTTAAAATCAGACAGATGCACCATAATCGCATCAAGAAACGGACTTCTGGCATGGTTTACAGTAAAAAAAAGGGCCACATCAAGCTGATGTATAAAATGTAAAAGGGACCCTATCTGCGTGCCCATTTTGACAGCCCCTGCCCAAGGTAAACATTAAAAATCCTTTTTCTTGTGCCTCCAAGGTCAATATTTATCTGTTTTAAAAGGCTGAAGGAATGGAAACACCTTTCCAGGCCATCTAGCTTTTTGTTTGCAGCTACAACCACCAGTGCATCCCAGCCCATTTTATCAACAGGGCCTGGCCAGAGCTCATACTGGCTTTTAATTCTTCTTTCAAATCCGTTCCACCTGTAGACCACAGGATGATCCTTCATGTAAAAGGCCAATTCACTGACTGTCTGGCGCCTTCTTGCAACAATTATGGTCTTGTCTTTTCTTGGTACAGAAGACAACAGACCATCTGTCTCTTGTGCAAGCTGTCTCCAGCCTCTTAGCCTAACTGTTGGATCAAATGAGGAACCTGACAGGCTGGTATATGTAAAAACAAAGGGAAGCACATAAAGCGTTGCCACAAGGATAAGACCCGTTGCAACTGCTGGCCTGAAAAGGCCTTTTATCTGTTGGCAGCGCCTCCCCTGGCCCTTCTGCAGAAAACCGCTTAACCAAAGGCCAAGGAGCAGGCTTAAAGAAATGTAAAAGGGAGCAGGCCAGTTTGCGTTTATACGCTGTTTGAAACTCAGTAAAAATACCGATAGAAGGGGTAAAAGACCGCTAAACGACAGGATTGTTACCAAAAGAAGCTTTCTGGACTCAAGGGCCCCAAGATACCGACTTTTTGTAATCGCAGCCCACACAATGCAAACTGCACCTGCCATCAACACAACATACAGCAAAGGTGTAATCAGACCGGCCTGGGTACCAAGCAGTTCCAGGAATGTATCAACACGCAAAAGTGAAGTTTTTTCAGCCTGTTCAAAATGATGTGCCGTGTGGAGAAAAGTTATCCAGTTGTGTTTATAATTCCACCATAAAAAAGGCGATAGCAGCAGTAGCTGAAAAGCATAAAAGAGATAGGGCCCTCTTTGCCTAAGAAGGTTTCTGCCGTGATTCGTTGCCCAAAAAAACAAGGCCATGGCACCGCTTAGGGCTATCATGGTCTGTTTAGAAAGAAGCCCAAGACCACAAAAGATTCCTGATACAATCCACAAACCAGAATGACTCGCGCCTTCCTCTTGTATAGACCTTTCAACAGCAAGCCACAAAAAAAAGAGCGTCAGGGCCCAAAAACAAAGCAGTGGGGCATCTATAGTCATGATATACCCTGCTACTGCCGCTCCTATGGTTGAGCAGTAGGCCAGAGAGGCCAAAAATCCTGTCTTATGGCCTGACATTTTTCTTCCTGTAAGGTATATGGCCACAGCTGTAAGAACATTTAAGATAACAGCTGGAAAACGCACAGCGAACTCTGATGTGGAAAGGATGGATGTGGAAAGGGCCATAAGCCATGCCACCATGGGTGGCTTGCTGTAATAACCCAAGGAAAGCCTTCTTGACCAGTCCCAGTAATATGCCTCGTCTGGAGAAAGCTCAAGGGGTGACATACAAAGAAAAAGAAACCTTACCACCAACAGGACCCCTATAAAAACGGCAACTTGCCTAAACTCACCATATCTGCCATCTGTCTTCTTTTGTAACAAAGCACTGCCCTTCATCTCTGGCCGTATCCCTCTCTGATAGCCTGCCTGTGGACACCAGCCAGATATCCTATGCCCCCAATAAGGGCCGCCAGGGCTTGTATGGCAAAAACACTTAGACTAAGGGCAAGGGCCTTTTCCATGGGAACTCCCTTTGCATGGAAAAAGAAAATAAATCCCCCTTCTCTTACACCTATGCCACTAAAACTTATAGGAAGGACCGTAAGAACTGCAATCAATGGCAGGACACTTAGATAGAAACCGTATCCAAGACCTATACCAAGGCCCATACCTAAAATATAGGCACCCGTCATGCCACAAAGTTGTAGCAAAATAGAAAGGCCAAGGGCATAAAATAGACTCTTTGGATACCTCCAAAACGCTGCCATATATTCTATGGCCAAAAGTATTCTGGCCACTATTCCACGTCCTGACGTAAGTCTTTCACCCAGTGAATTGATTATTTTTATAAAAAAAGGCACTAGCATGGCTGCACCTGTCATAGAAAGGGCAAGAAAAAGCAAGAGATGACGCCATTTGCCAGACAGACCATCACTTGAGATCAAAGAGGCAATTGCGCCAATAATAAACATGGCCCAGAGACCAAAGATCCTGTCTGCCAGTATGGAATAGGTGGCCTTTAGCTTGCCGTTACCCTGTTTTGCAAGAAAAAAGGCCTTTAGCACATCCCCTCCTATAGCAGAGGGCAAAAAAAGATTAAAGTACATGCCAACAAAATAAAACTTCAAATAGGTCATAAACCTGCCACCAAAGCCCAAAGTCCGCCCTATTATGAACCATCTCAAACTGCTTAATATCTGAGAAGAAAGATAAAGGGCAAAGGCCAATGCCCATGCCGGCCACGGAATTTTGGAAAAGGCGGAAAATACTGCCCCCACGTCTATTCTTGAAAAAAGCCATGTTAGGATGACAGCACTTATGGCCATCCTCAACATGAATTTTCCGATCCTCTTCAGACTGTTCAAGGCCTTAATTGCCTTTGAAGATTGAAATGGAAACAAAACGGGCAGGACTCACTCTATGATCTCCCTGATTGCGTAAATCCTCTTACCGCTTGCCTCGTAATAGGTTCTGACTATCAACTCGGCCAAAAGACCTATGCAAAAAAGGATCAAACCAGACAGGATAAGAAGCACCCCGAGAAGAAGAAGTGGCCTTCCACCAATATTCTGCCCCTTAAACACCTTTTCATAGGTAAGATAAAGGTCTATAGCCATCCCAAAAAGAAACATTAGACCTCCTGCCGAGCCAAAAAATTGCAGGGGACGGGTGGCAAATTTTTGAAAAAAAAGCATAAGCATAAGATCTAGAAGCACCTTGTAGGTTCTTCCAATCCCGTACTTGCTCTTTCCCTTGACCCTGGGATGGTGGGTGACCACTACCTCGGCAATCCGGGCACCCTGTAGGCTTGCCAAGACAGGAATAAACCTGTGCAAATCACCATAAAGAAGAAGGTTTTTCGATATCTCTTTTCTATAGGCCTTGAGAGAACAGCCATAGTCATGCAACCTTACCCCAGTGGTTTTTCCGATTAGCCAATTAGCCACCTTGGATGGAATAAGCCTGGAGACAAGGGCATCTTTCCGATTTTTTCGCCAGCCCGCAACAACATCGTAGCCATCCTGTATCCTTTCAACAAGAATGGGAATATCTGCTGGATCATTTTGCAGATCACCATCCATGGTTACAACTATCTCTCCTCTGGCCAGATCAAAACCTGCGGTCATAGCTGCACTCTGGCCAAAGTTTCTTCTAAATAGCACAATCCTAAGCTCTGGGTAATGTGGCTTTAATCTCTTTAGAATCTCTGGAGTCTTGTCCGTGCTTCCGTCATCTATCACTATAAGTTCATAAGAGTAGGGGGCATCAGAAAGGCTGGTTCTTATCCGCTCAAGCAGATCTGCTATATTTTCTTCTTCGTTATATACAGGTATCACTATCGAGACATAGGGATGCCTGTGTAAAGTGGACTCTGAAACATTTTTTTTATTATCGTTCATAACTAGTTTGTAAAAACTGCCCTATAGGCCCCAAAGGCAGACAACACCTCTCCTGCTCCAAGAACCACGGTTTCAAGGGGACTTTCAACCCGGTTGACCTTGATCCCCACAAACTCTCTTAGATATTCATCAAAACCTCTCAAAAGACTGGAGCCACCGGTCAAGTATATTCCATTGGAAGAAACCTGATCCTGGACAGCGGGTTCAAGATTATCAAATACATCCTTGATTATAAAACCTATCTCTTTGACAAGAGGGGTAAAACATTCAAGTATGTCAAAGGGCGTTATATCAACCACTGCAGGAATTTGTTGGGCCATATTCTGCCCTCCGACCCTGCAAGGGCTAAGGGCTTCCGCCTCTTCACTTCTTGCAGACCCCATATCCCACTTAAGCCTTTCTGCTGTATTTGGCCCTATGCGCAGGCCATGGCGCTTAAGCATATAGGAACAAAGGGCCTGATCAAGATCATCCCCTCCTATCCTTCTTGATTCTGAAATCAGATAGGCCATCTGGGCTATTACTGCCACCTCTGTTGTTCCTCCGCCAACGTCCACCACCATAGAGGGAATCTTACTAGACACATCAATACCTGCTCCAATAGCTGCTGCCATGGCCTCTTCGAGAAGAAAAACCTTTTTAAACCCTGCATCCCGAGCCGCATCAAGGACAGCCCTCTTTTCTACCTGGGTAAGCTTAGACGGAATGCATATTATCACCTTTGAAGAGAAGACAGGACGCCTCTTTCTGGCCATTTCGACAATCTGGCGAAGATATATTGATACCGCATCCACATCCTCAACAGCTCCTGATTTCATGGGCCTTTTGACTATCATGCCTGGCGGGGTCTTTCCAAGATAGGCCTTGGCCTTTCTGCCAACAGCTACGGGCTCACCAAGGCTGTTTCCGGCTATCACAGTAGGTTCGTTTAGTACTATACCTTCGCCCTGCAAATATATAAGACTGTTGGCAGTACCAAGATCTATGGCAACGTCCTGTTTTATTAGGTTCTTTATTAGACCGAGCGCCACGGCACCACCTTTTCCAGTCTCTTCCTAAGGAGTTCTGGTAACTCTTTGGGCCAAAACTCTGGATTGCCTCTACCGGCAAACACCAATGCATGATCCAGACGAAACACCACCTCAGGTGAAGAAGGGAAAAACAGGCCCACAACGGTGTCCTTGGGGGCTATATCTTCTTCAGGCTCAATCAAAAAGCTACGTTTTGAATCTGCACCAAATGCCCTTAAAACAATATCCTTAGAATGCCTAAAGATCCATCCGCATACCCCTTTATCAAGAGGATATCTTTTACCAGTCACCTGGTGTACAAAATTTTTTGGCAGATCTCCAACAACTGATTCGAGCTTAAAAAAGCCCTTCCCATGAACACGCCTTAGTATAAGGCATGTGTTCATGTGTAGTATTGCCATTAAATCCAGCAAAATCTGTTGAAATCTATCTCTGCTGGACACATCCCAACTAAGAAGCTTAAGCAAAATCTCATTTTTGGCCTTGTATCCTATTGTTTTAAGCAGATAAAATGCACACTGGCCAAATGAAGAAAGTATACGAAGGTCTTTATCTGTGAACTTGAGCCTCATCTTACTGTCTGCCATAAGAACACCCATCTCTTCTGGCAAAGGAACAGCCATAAAAGACT
>JAMOVK010000150.1 GCA_027067775.1 Deltaproteobacteria bacterium | reverse complement strand
AGCCTAACCTTAAGGAAGGCATTTAAAGATGAAAATCGAGATTGAAAAAATTGTAAATTGTGACGAGGCCGGACAGATGATCTTGAAGCAGGCGGAAGAAAAGGCAGAGAAAATCCTTTCCGATGCGGAAAAACAGCTTGATGAGGCCAAAAATTCTATGTCGCAACAGATAGAGGAGTTTGAAAAACAAGAAATAGCCCAAATCATAAAAGAGGCAGAACAAAAAGCCCAAAAGATAAAGGAAGATGCCAGACAATACTGCAATGAGCTGAAAACACGTTTTAAGAACCATGAAAAAGAAATAGAAAGAGCAATTCTACAACTCATTAAGGCATCCTTTTCTCAATGAACCTAACAGTGCTTAGAAACCTTCCTCGCAAAAGGAGGTAGACCCTTGCTGGGACTGGCATTCAAATACTCCTACCTTAATGCCAAGGTCAGAACTATTTACTCTCAGAGGCTCAAAGAATCTGACTGGAGAGTGCTAAGCCACTTTGGAGACCAGGTTTCCTTTGTCCAATATCTGAAAACCACTTATTACAGCCGATGGATTAACACCATCTTTCAGGATGCCAAGAGAGGCTCAGAAACATTTGAAAGGCAGATATACTCTAGCCTTTTCAATGACTACTTAAAAATTGCACGCAACCTCAAGCCTGCTCCTAAAAGGCTTCTTATGTCCATGCTTTCCAGGTATGAGGCAGAAAATATAAAAACCCTCCTGAGGGCCAAAAAGGGCGGTCTTTCTCAAAAGGCAGTGTGGCACCTGCTCTATCCCGTAGAGTCCTTTTCAAGAATAAATTGGGAAGAACTTTGGAAAAGCAAGGATGTCAAAGAAACCATGGAAAAACTTCTAGATACCTGTTTCGGCCCTGCCTTGGCCCATGCCCTTCCCCAGTTTGAGGCCCAGGCTAGGCTTTTCCCTGTGGAAATGGCCCTTGAAATCCAATCGTACAGGTGCATCCTTGATGCCCTTTTGGCTATTTCATGCAAAAAGGACAGGCAGATGGCCAAAAATCTCATAGGGGCCTTTGTAGATACAAAAAATGTCTGCCATGTGGCCAGGCTACGCTTTCTTTACAGGCTTAGTACTGAAGAAAGCCTCAACTATACCTATCCTGGCGGTCTCATGCTAAACCTTAAGAGGCTGCATAATGTCTGCCGCGCCACCAGCCTGCAAGAGTTTATTGATTCCCTGCCTGTACAGCTTAAAGAAGAACTTCATGAAACGCAGGATCTTTTGGGCCTAAAAATCAGCATGGAGCAGTGGCTCCTAAAAAGGTTGAAAAAGGCGTTCCTGGGCCTACCTTTTCATATAGGTGTCGAAATAGCATGGCTATTTTACAAGGAGCTAGAAATTGAGGCTGTTATAAGACTTTTTGGCACCAAGGGGACGAAACACCGGATAGAGATACAAAAACTTATACCAAAAGCCTTGCTCAAGGAGGAGTAACACATTGTTCAGGCCCGTAAAACTTTTAAGAATAACCATTCAGGTTCCTGAAGAGTATATGTCAGAGGTACTTGGCATACTGGGAGATTTCAGGCTTCTTCATCTTATCAACATAAACGAAACCTACCTGGGGAAGCTTGGTTACGTTGCCGCTGCCCCTGCCGACCTGTTGAACCGTTACGAAAACATAGTTTCCCATGCCAACAGGCTCATAAAAGAGCTCGGCATAAAAGCGCCTGTTCCACCCCTGGAGCATGCCCCTAGACCTGAAAAAGATATATTCCTGCTTGAAGACGAGCTTTCCGCCATATCAGCCAAACTCCACCCTCTTCTTGAAGAGGAGCGAAGATTAAAAAAACAGATAGAGGAAAAAGACTCTCTTCTCAAACGGCTTCAACTGCTTGCGCCTGCACAGATCGACTTCACTAGACTTTCAAGACTCATGTTTACCTCTTGTCGCTTTGGCGTGATCCCCCCTGAAAATTTTGAGCGCCTGGAAGAGAGCCTTTCAGACATCCATCATGCCCTTATCAAGATACAGACCTCTAAGGATAGACTGGTGCTTGGCGCCTTCTGCCTGAAGGAGGATCTGCCTGTAATGGAACGGGCCCTCAGAAGCGCCTTTTTCAACGAGATTGCCCTGCCTTCAGACCTAAAAGGCACTACAGACGAGATAATCAAACAGCTTGAAAAGGAGCGTGTTCCTCTTACTCAAAGACTCCAGGAACTTGGAAAAGAAAAGGAACAGGCCCAAAAACGCTATGGACAAAGCCTGCTCCTTATCAGGGAAAAGGCACACCTGGCCAAACTTCTTATAGAGGCAGCATCAAAGTTCGGAAAAATAGATCACACATATCTCCTGACAGGATGGATCCCCGTTGATCTGTATAAAAGCCTCAAGGAAAAGATTCTAAAGGCAACAGACAACAAGGCCATTGTAGATGCTGTAGACCCTGAAGATCTCAGGGAGGTAAGGTCAGGAATAGTCAAGATACCAATCCTTTTTAACAACCCCCTTCTAATAAGGCCTTTTGAAAGATTGACAACCCTCTATGGCATACCTTCTTACCAGGAAGTTGAGCCCACCGTATTCCTGGCAATAAGCTTTGTGATCCTCTTTGGCATGATGTTCGGCGATGTTGGTCACGGTCTGGTCCTGTTTCTTGCAGGTTTTTACATATTCAAACGTCTCTACAAATACTTGGACTATGGCATCATCCTTATGGAGTGTGGAGTCTCTTCTATGATTTTTGGCCTGCTTTATGGAAGCGTCTTTGGCATAGAGGACCTTATTCCTGCCCTGTGGCTGCACCCCATGAAGGATATTGACAAGTTCATGCTGGTTTCTGCCTCCATCGGTATAGCCATGATAAGCCTTGGCTTCATCTTGAACCTCATAAACATCCTAAAGGCAAAGGAATATCACAAACTGCTCTCTGCAAGTGGACTCGCTGGAGCCCTGCTTTACTGGCTACTTGCAGGTTTGGGTGTCCGCTACTTTACCTCAGGCCCTCCTGGCCCCATGGAACAGACCATTGCTGGTGTCATAGCCGCGCTGCTGCTTTTTATAATGATTGTTGAAAGGCCGCTCAGGGTAATCATCAAGAAAAAGAGACAGAAAAGAAAATCTTTGGAGTCAGGCTCTTCTATACCTGTACTGGTGCTCGAGTCTGTTATAGAAGTCCTTGACCAGGTACTACGGTTTGTTGCCAACACGGTTTCCTTTGTGCGTGTTGCTGCCTTTGCACTTACCCATGCAGCACTGTTTCTTGGGGTTTTCTCCATTGCGGACATGCTAAGCCACGGGAACAAGACAGGCCTTGCCTACATACTTACCCTGGTCATTGGAAACATAGTGATAATCCTGCTTGAGGCAATGGTGGTATCCATTCAGACCATACGTCTTGAGTACTACGAATTTTTCAGCAAATTTTTTAGAGGAGGAGGAACACTTTTCAAACCGGTGGTGAAACAAGAGGATTTGGAAATAACAGAAGCGTAATGCAAATATAAACTTTTTCAAAAGGAGGTTGTAAAACGTCATGATGCCTTTAAGACGTATAAAAAACAGCTTGGCAAAAATAGGTATTTTCACAAGTCTGTGGCTTTTGGTCCCTCTCGTAGCCATGGCCTCAGATGCTGCCACAAAGGCCTCAACGGTCTCAGCCAAATGGGGATACCTGGGAGCAGGGCTGGCAGTGGGAGCCTCAACGATAGGAGCAGGTATAGCCGTTGGCCTGGTAGGAGCAGCGGCAATGGGGGCCATTAGCGAAAGGCCAGAGGTAGCTGGAAGGGCCCTTATCTTCCTTGGCCTGGCAGAAGGAATCGCAATTTACGGGCTTATAATTGCCATAATGATACTTGGAAAGATCTGAGACACTTATATGAAAATTGTTGCAGTGACAGACCCTGAAACAGCCCTGGCCCTCAGGCTAGCAGGAATAGAAACTGTTGTGGTGGAAAAAGAGGAGCCAGTCTACAGCGTGCTCCAGAAAATCGCCGCCAACAAAGAGGTAGGGCTTGTCCTTGTTACAGAAGGGTTGGCAGACAGGGCTGGAACAAAGTTTCAGGAGCTGGTGGAAAAGCTAACTCTGCCACTTTTCATAAAGATACCAGATACCCATGGAACCCTGAAAAAGAGAAGGAGCAGTATGGAAAAGATGGCTGCCATCTTGGGGAGGTGACCATGCCACTTCCAGATCATATAGAGCTTTTGTGTCTGGCAATAAGAAAAAAGGCCGAAAGCCAGGCTGAAAAAATCATTCAAGAAGCCCAAAAAAGGGCGGATCGCATGATCGCAAAGGGCCTGCAGGATCTTGATAGACAGATAGAGGCAAAAAAACTCTCGTTAAAAAGACAGGCATTTCAGGAAAGCAGAAGAAAAACCGACTCAGCTGAACTTGAGGCCAGGCGTTTAGTCATGGCTGCCAAAGAAGACATATTCAAACAGGCACTTGAAAAGGCACAAAAAATCCTTCTGGACATAAAAAAACAAAAAAACACCTACAAAGACATATTAAAAGAGATGATACGCTCTGCCTGTGCCATACTGGGCGTCTCGGACGGCTCTAGCTTTATAGTCCAGTGTTCCAAAGAAGATGCACCACTGGTAGAACAGGCCGCTAGGGAGGTCGAACAGGACATTCATTGCAAGATTGCCACAGAGATCAACAGTGAAATTGATGGAGGCATAGTGGTTATGAGCCAAGACAAAAGCAGAATGGTTGACATGACATTTGGCGCTCTGCTCAAAAGGCTTGATCCACAGATAAGACGCTTGGTTGCACAAAAGATATTTGTGGGAGAACGGAGATGAAAGATACAAACCAAGGGCCAACACCCCTTGTAACATATATCAGCGGGCCTGTGGTAAAGGCAAAACCAGCCCATCTTCTTTCCATGAACGAGATGGTGGAGGTTGGAGAAGACAGGCTTGTTGGGGAAGTCATTGGCCTTGAGGGTGAAACTGCCACAATCCAGGTCTATGAAGACACTGTTGGCATCAAGCCGGGCACCAGGGTCTTTGGCCAATCCATCCCGCTGTTTGCAGAGCTTGGCCCTGGACTTATTGGACAGATATTTGACGGGATCCAAAGACCGCTTGATCTTTTGAAAGAACAGTGGGGAGATTTCATAAAAAGGGGCAAAACATCCGCCGCACTTTTAAGGGACAAGCTGTGGCATTTTGAACCCCTTGTTGAAAAGGGAAGCAGCGTGTCACCGGGCATGGCTATCGGGCAGGTAAAGGAAACTGAGGCAATCATCCACAAGATCTTGGTACCTCCTGGAATATCAGGAACTGTCAAAGATATTGCCCCAGACGGCCATTACACCTTGGAAGATAAGGTTGCCGAGGTAGAGGTGAGACCGGGAGAGGCGAAAGGGCTCAAGATGTTTCACAGATGGCCAGTAAGACAGCCTCGCCCCTACAAAAAAAGATTCATGCCTTCCATCCCGCTCTTAACAGGCCAGAGGGTGATAGATACATTTTTTCCCCTTGCCAAGGGCGGCACTGCAGCCATTCCTGGTGGATTTGGTACAGGCAAGACAGTCACACAACACCAGCTGTCAAAGTGGGCAGACGCTGACATAATCATATACATCGGCTGTGGAGAACGCGGCAACGAGATGACAGGCGTCCTTACTGATTTTCCAAAGCTGCTTGACCCGCGCACCCAAAGACCTCTGATAGAGAGGACCGTCCTTATTGCCAACACCTCTGACATGCCTGTGGCGGCAAGGGAGGCCAGTATCTATACAGGCATTACCATGGCTGAATACTTCAGGGATCAAGGCTATGACGTGGCTCTTATGGCCGATTCCACATCCAGATGGGCAGAGGCCCTGAGGGAAATCTCGGGCCGTCTGGAAGAAATGCCTGCTGAAGAGGGCTTTCCCGCCTATCTTGCAAGCAGGCTTGCAGCCTTTTATGAACGAGCCGGACAGGTGGAAACCCTTTCCGGAGACAGGGGGTCAGTCTCACTGATAGGTGCCGTGTCGCCACCTGGAGGGGATTTTTCAGAACCTGTTACAATGCATACCAAGCGTTTTGTGCAGTGTTTCTGGGCCTTGGACAAAGAGCTTGCAAGCGCAAGATACTTCCCTGCCATCAACTATCTCAACAGCTACTCTGCGTATGTAGAGGCCGTCTCCAAGTGGTGGCAGCAAACAACCTCTCCTGAATGGCGTGAACTAAGAGACAAGGCAGTGGAAATCCTTCAGGAAGATGCCAAGCTTCAAAATATTGTAAAGCTTCTTGGAGAAGAGGCCCTTCCAGACGATCAAAGACGGATAATAGAAGGTGCTAAGCTCATAAAAAACGATTTTCTGCAACAAAGCGCCTTTGACCCTGTTGATACCTACTGCCCGCCACTAAAGCAATTTTACCTTTTGAAGGTGATCATGCACTTCATAGACAGGTTGCAAGACGTTGTTATGGCCCGAGTCCCACTTTTTAGGGCAATGGAACTGCCGGTTGTAGAAAAGATACACCGGGCAAAATACACCATTAAAGGTGAGGAAATCGAACCATTCCTACAGATAATGAAAGAAACAGACGAACAGATTGACGCACTTATTGAAAAAAACAGGGAACCATACCATGAAACCTGAACACAAGAGCACGGATCAATCACTTAGCGGCCCTGGATTGGAATTTGTAGGGCTTAGCAAGGTCCAGGGGCCTCTTATAGTTATAGACAACATCAGGGATGTGGGCTTTGGAGAACGGGTTGAAGTGGTTACTGCCACTGGTGAAACCAGACAGGGGCGCGTCCTTGCCGTATCTGAAAAAGCTGCAGTGGTTGAAGTCTTTCACGGTACCTCTGGCCTTGATCAGAGCAAGACCAGAGTGAGATTCCTTGGCCGTCCCTTTGAGCTGGTGGTGTCAAAAGAAGAGATTCTTGGAAGGATCTTCAGTGGGCTCGGAATGCCCATTGACGGAGGCCCTGCACCATTTCAGGGTGAATCGCGAAATGTAAACGGACTGCCTATCAATCCTGTGGCAAGGGCATATCCAGAAGACTTTATCCAGACAGGCATATCCACCATTGATGGAATGAACACCCTGGTACGAGGTCAAAAGCTGCCTATTTTTTCAGGAAGTGGTCTTCCTCACAACGACCTTGCAATGCAGATAGTACGCCAGGCACGGATCCTGACAGAGGAAAGCGGTTTTGCTATCATCTTTGCCGCCATGGGCGTCAGACATGATGAGGCAGAGGCGTTTCGCAAGAGCTTCGAAGAAAGTGGAGTGCTCAACAACGTTGCCATGTTTCTGAATCTGGCTGACGATCCAGCTGTGGAACGGCTCATTGCACCCAGAGTGGCCCTTACTGCGGCAGAATTTCTGGCCTTTGAGGAAGGCCTTCATGTTCTTGTCATCCTTACAGACATGACCAACTACTGTGAGGCTCTGAGGGAAGTTGCCACTGCCAAGGGTGAGGTACCAAGCAGAAAGGGTTATCCAGGCTATCTGTACAGCGACTTGGCATCTATTTACGAAAGGGCAGGACGTATACATGGGAGAAAGGGCTCTGTTACCCAGATACCGATTCTCACCATGCCAGACGACGACATAACACACCCCATTCCCGATCTTACCGGTTACATAACAGAAGGCCAGATAGTGCTGGACAGGACCCTTTTTAGAAAGGGCATCTACCCACCTGTAAATGTGCTCCCTTCCCTTTCAAGACTTATGAGTGACGGTATAGGAGAGGGAAAGACCAGGGAAGATCACAAAAACCTATCCAGCCAGTTGTATGCTGCCTACTCCAAAGCCAAGCAGGTGGAACGTCTTGCATCCATCATAGGTGAAGAAGATCTGAGCCCCACTGACAAGAAATATTTTGAATTCTCAAAAGAGTTTGAAAACCGCTTTGTAAACCAGGCAAAGGATGAAAACCGTTCTATATTTGACACCCTTGACCTTGGTTGGGAACTGGTGATGATACTTCCCCGAAGCGAACTGGTAAGGGTTACCGAGGAGGAAATCGAAAAATATGGAAAGGCTTCCCATACCGGCTACCAAGAGCAACCAGATAAGGATAAAGGAAGAACTTGACATAGCTCAGGATGGCAAAGAGCTCTTGGATCAAAAAAAGGATATCCTAATAAGCCACATCAATCTCCTTGCTGACAAGGCAGACATGACACGCAGCCGTCTAGATAAACTGCTCCTTGATGCCTATGCAAAACTTGAGGAGGCAATTGTAGAAGCAGGCAAGAGCAATGTTGAGGCTGCCGGCCTTGCAGTTGAGGCTGGGATTGAAATTGAGGTGAAGGAAAGAAGTCTTATGGGTGTGGTTCTTCCCCTTGTCTCCATGAAAATACCACGTATAAAGCCAGAGTACGGTCTTGGAACAACCACTGCTTCAATGGATCAGGTCAGGCAGATCGTCCTGTCTGCCATGGATACCCTGGGTGAGCTGGCAGAGCTGGAAATAGGCCTTCAACGGCTAATGAATGAGACGAAACGGACCCTAAAACGAATTAACGCCCTTTCTTACATCTATATTCCGCTTTACAAGGCCACCTTGAAATTCATAGCACAAAGCCTTGAAGAAAAAGAAAGAGAAGGCCTCTTTCAGCTTAAGAGGATTAAAGCAAAGACCCAGTCTAGAACAATGGAGTAAGCCATGGATCAATTTGTTGAGATCTTTAAGAACATCCTGATACCAGTTGACGGATCAAACTACAGTTTGGCTGCCGTTCGTATTGCAGGCAGATTGGCAAGAATCCACATGTCAAAGTTGACCATATTGCACGTCATTGACACCCAGGTGGAAGAACAGCTTTGCCGATTAAACAAGGAGCAATGCGAATCCATCAGGATAAACATGGAAGAAGAGGCTCAGGGGCTTGTGAACCACATGAAAAGGGAACTTTCAGAACTTGGCGTGGAAGCGCGCACCCTGGTCATAAGAGGCGCTCCTCATGAGGTAATACTGGATATATCGGCTAGGGAATCTGTTGACCTGATAGTCATGGGAAAGCTTGGACGCCGCGGAATCAAAAGGATACTTCTTGGAAGCGTTGCAGAAAGGGTAATAGAATTTTCAAAATGCCCTGTACTCTTAGTAAATCACTATGACCGTTAAGATAAAATGCAAGGCAGGCCAAGCCTGCCCTTTGCTTTTACATTTTGGCACACTGCCCAAAAGATCAGATCATAAGGTTTAATATGGTTTCTGCCTTTTCCATTTCCTGTGCGGATACCGTCTTGTCTTTTGTGGAAAATTCCTTGGTTATGTTTGCCATAACATAAAGGAGTGTTCCGACAATATCGGGAAGCTTTTTTTCAAGCTCCTCCTCAAGGCCATATTTTAAAGGCGGTAAGGCAGCCAGGTGATCAAGAATCGGCTGAAGCTCGAGTTCCTCTTCAAGCTCCTTAAATTTCTGCATGGACTCTTTCATGGCCTTAGTAAGTGGTACGTCACACATCCATATGATATCCCTTGCGTTGTAACGGGCGTTTGCCTCTGCCACAATAAGAAGATCGTAAAGTTTCTGATCCACCACATCGCTGATCAATTTGACCTTGCTCTTGTCTATCCTCAACCCTGCTGCCTTTTTGTAAAGTGCTTCGATTTTGTGTGCTCCTGTAACTGCCATTTATCTTTTCCTCCTTTATACTGTCTGCATGAAAAACTTATCTTGTTTTTTATTATATTTGGGTTGTAATCCAAATGATATTTTGAAAAATTAAGTCCTTAAAATCTAAGTCTTCTGGAAAAGTACGCAAGTAAATAATATATCAAATTGAAAGTCCAAATTTTTAATCAAAATAATCTTTCTGATATAATCCTGAATGAAAGTGTAAAGATAAACCAGGAGGACTTAAGAGACCATGGAAAACTTTGAATTTTGCAATCCAACCAGGATAGTCTTTGGGAAAGATATACTTGAAAGCCTAGGAAAGGAAACAGAAACCTATGGACAAAGATGCCTTCTTGTAACAGGAAGATCAAGTGCAAAAAAGAGCGGTGCCTATGACCGAGTTAAAAAAGGACTCCAGGACTCTGGAATAACCGTTTTTGAACTAACTGGTATCCAGTCTAACCCTGTCCTTTCAAAGGTCCATAAAGGAATTGAAATAGCCAAAAAGGAAAAAATCTCCTTTATCATTGCCCTCGGAGGCGGTAGCGTGATGGATACCGGTAAGGCCGTGGCAGCTGGTGCAAAAATGAACAAGGACATATGGCAGGTCTTTGAAGGAAGGGAAGAGGTGACAGAGGCCCTGCCCGTGGTATGCATTCCCACCCTTGCCGCCTCTGGCTCTGAGATGAATGGCTTTATGGTGATAACCAATGAAGAGTCGGGATACAAGCTTGCAGCAGGCTCTCCCCATCTCTATCCCAAGGTCTCCTTTCTTGATCCAGAACTCACCTTTACCGTCCCCGGGGACTACACCGCTTATGGAGGGGTGGATGCGGTTTGTCACCTCCTTGAGCCTTACTTCAATGGGCCAGACCCATACACCCCTGTACAGGACGAGCTAGCAGAAGGCCTTGTCAGAACCATCATGTCAGAAACAAAGGGGTGCATGAGAAACCCGAGGGATTACGAACACAGGGCGGCCCTCATGTGGGCTGCAACCCTTGCATTAAATGGCCTTACAAGGGCAGGAGTGGGCAACCATCCTTTTCCTATACATTTAATAGAGCATTCCATAAGTGCAATCTATCAGGTTGCCCATGGAGCCGGGCTTGCAGCCCTGCTCCCTGGTTGGATGAGATGGAAGGCGTCAAAAGACGGGCCTCAAAAGGTGGCCCAGCTTGGCCAAAAATGTCTTGGATGCCATGGTGAACGTACTGATAAAGAAGCAGCCATCAAGGCCGTAGAGGCCTTTGAAGATTGGCTTTCCGAGATAGAATGCCCCAAAAGCCTGTCAGATCTTGATATTTCTAGAGACGAACATAAAAAAATTGCACAAAATGCCCTTTTTCAGTCAAAGATATGGGACATAGACGACACCTACAATCTTGATACAATCATGGAGATTCTCTCTTTCTGCCAATAAGGGCCACAAGGAAAATGCTTATTTCGTAAAGCACTAGAAGAGGCAAGGCAAGTAGGCACTGGTTTACTACATCCGGTGTTGGGGTAAGAATTGCCGCAAGTATGAAGATTATGAGCAAGGCATACTTGCGGTTTTGTCTGAGCATCTTTGCGTCTATTACACCAATAAGGGCCATAAAAACCATGAAGATGGGCAGTTCAAAGGCTGCACCAAAACCAAGAAGCAGCTTGATCGTAAGGCTAAAGTATTCACTGACACTTGGCAGAAGCTTGAGATCCTGCCCTGCATAGCTTGCAAGGAAGTTAAATGCTGCTGGAAATACCACAACATATCCAAAGAGTGCTCCACCTATAAAAAATATGCTAGAGAAGACCACGAAGGGCAGGGCCCACTTCTTTTCATGAGGGTAAAGGCCTGGCGCTACGAAGGCCCAGATTTCATAGAGTATGAATGGACTGGCCACAAATATTCCACAGGTGAGGGCCAGTTTCAGATATGTAAAAAAGGCCTCTGGATAGGAGGTGAAAATAAGGGTGGTACCCGGAGGCACCACTTTTTCCAAAGGTTTGGATAAAAGGGCAAATATGGGTTCTATGAATGCATAACAGATACAGAAGCCCACCACTATGGCAACTATTGAACGAATGAGCCTGGTTCTGAGCTCGGCCAGATGTTCAGTAAGGGTCAGCTCCTTTTGTGAATCCTTGCTATTTTGAGTATCAGGGCTCAAAGTCATAATACCACTTTTCTGATGTGATTATCTCTATCCCGTTTTCTGCCACCACAGCCATATTCTCAAGCCTTACTCCACCCCTGCCGGGAACGTATATGCCTGGCTCAACAGTAACTACCATCTGGCTTTTGAGCCTCTTTCTGTTCCTGTATGAAAGAGCCGGAGGCTCATGAATGGCAATACCCACCCCATGTCCAAGACCATGGCAGAAATAGCTCTCAAATCCGTAATTTCCGATCACCTGTCTTGCTGAAAGATCCGCCTGTCTGCCGCTCACCCCTGCCCTAATAAACCGTTGAGCCGCCTCCTGGGCCTCTTTTACCACTTTGTATATTTTTTTGAAAAAAGGCTCAGGCTCACCCAGGAACAGCGTCCTCGTCATGTCTGAACAGTAACCTTCAAAGCGTGCCCCCATGTCGATTATCACTGGCTCGCCCTTTCCTATCCGCCGGTCTGTAGGCACGGCGTGGGGAAGTGCACTGTTTGGGCCAGAGGCCACTATTGGTGAAAACGAAGGTCCATCTGCTTCCATGTAGAGCCCATGCAGTATCTCAAAGGCTATCTCCTTTTCGCTCATACCTGCCTTAAGCTTGCCCGTAACCTCTTCGAACACCCCTTCTGCCAGCTGCTGGGCCCTTTTGATCTTTCCGATCTCCTGATCATCCTTTATTGCCCGCATCCTAAAGACAAGATCGCCAAACTCTGTAAAAACAGCAGGATAGACTGCCTTTTTTATTTTCTTAAAAACAGAGCAAGAAAGAAAGGCCGGTTCATAACCGCACCTTTTTATGTCAAGCTCTTTAAAAAGCCTGGCAACAAGACTTGGAAGCCCTCTTTTATAGAGAAGAACATGAAAAGAAGGCGCCTGGGCCCTGGCCTGTTCAACATATCTGCCGTCTGTAAGAAGCAGATTTTCACTTCTTGTTACAAGAAGGCAGCCGGCGGATTCGTTAAGCCCCACATCTTCTGCGAGGAAACCGCTCAGATAAAACCGGTTCTCTGGACATGTTATCAAAACCGCATCAAGGTCCTTTGCCCAAAGGGCCTTTCTCAGCCTGGAAAGTCTATCGTTCCTTACATCTTTTTTCATGAGCCCATACCTGCTATTGTCTTGGTGGTTGAAACAAAACCACTCTAATCTCAATCTGTTGCCAAAAAAAGGGGGCAAAAATGGACAGGAACAACATCAACCTGGACTACCGGATAATACTGGCCTTGGATGTTGCTGATGAAAAATCGGCAAAGACTCTAGTTGGCCAGCTGAAAGAAGAGATACGTTTTTTTAAGGTGGGCCTCCAGCTCTTTTTGGCAGAGGGATTTCCCATAGTTAGATGGATAACAGGTCAAGGTTGCAAGGTAATGCTTGATCTAAAATTTTACGATATACCCAAGACGGTTGAGCTTGCCTGTAAACAACTAAATGGAAAAAACATAACCTTTGCTACAGTGCATGGACACAAAAGCATACTTGAAGCATCGGTATCCGGTGCCAAGGATTACTTTGTTCTTGCTGTAACCGTACTGACAAGCCTGGGAAACGAGGAACTTAGGGAAATGGCCTCTCCAATGGATGTTGAAGATCTTGTTGAGAAACGCGCCCTTTGGGCGAAGAAGGCAGGATGCAGAGGGATAGTCTGCTCTCCTATGGAAGCAGCCCGGGTAAGAAAGGCTGTAGGACATGAGATGTTTATCGTCACCCCAGGTATCAGACCCTTAAACCATGCTGATCCGATGGATGACCAAAAGCGTATCAGGACTCCAGCCAAGGCCATAGAGGCTGGTGCAGATTTTCTTGTTATAGGAAGACCCATAACCCAAAGTCCAGATCCCCTAAATGCTGTCCGGACTATCAAATCCGAAATAAGAGATGCATTAAAAAAAACCGAAGGGAAATCTTCCTCCTTTAATCGTTAAAGGCCACCTCCACCACAAATTGTCCATTAGGTGTCTCAAATGGCACTGCCAAACAAGGGCCTGTATGGATATGCCTTATGGAATGGTTCTGGCCAGCGACCACAGTTGGAGTCCCTGCCTGAAGAGACACTCCGACCCCTTCGAGACGGCGCCTAGCATCCCCACAGATCATGTTGGTCATCTCTCCAACTGCGTCTTTCACTTCATCATTTACCTCAGATACTGGCATACCAAAAAGATTTGTAACAATGGAGCATATACAAGGGGATTCAAAAGACAGTGACATGGAACCTTGAGCATCACCAGTTATCCCTATAATCCCAGACACATCCCCCATGGCTGTTGAATCTTTTTTGATGAAAGGTTTTCCTGGCTTTGCCTCCACCATGGCCATGGTTTTCAGTACATTCATGGCGGCCTCCAGGAATGGATTGATTATTTTTGCATCCACAAAAGTTCTCCTTTCTCGTCTCGCTTTTGGAAAACGGATTCAATTTTTTTATCGGTAATTGGAGGCAAGCCATTAAGGATGTTGAAAAAAATACATTCAATTAACTGTTTGGACATCCTAAAAACAGCCTGATCAAAATGGAAGGCTCACGGAAACAGAAGAGACTGCCTTGTAAAGAAACCAGCTTATCATTATGCCGCATACAAGAAGGCGCAAAAATGTAGCCACGATAAATCCTACAAAGGAACCAAAACCTGAGGTGAGTGCCTGACGAAGCTCGCCACCTGCAATAAGCTCACCTGCAATAGCCCCTACAAACGGGCCTATAATTATGCCTAGAGGCCCCATAACAAAAACAAGAAGCATACCCACAACTGCGCCTATTGCCCCTGCCTTAGAACCCTTAAACTTTTTGACTCCCCAAACAGTAGCCAGATAATCTATAATATAGGTAGAAAGGGCCAAAAGCCCTTGGGCAATATAAAAGCTTATAGGCCAATGGACGTCTGGTGCCAGAAGACCAAAGGCAACTATGCCAAGCCATATCATGACAGCTCCAGGCAAGGCCGGAAGCAAGAGACCGGCAACACCGGTAACAATCAGGGCAAACGAGACAATGGTAGCAAGAGCAACCTGATCCATTAGCCACCTCTCAACAGAGCAATCAGGGTAATGCCGGAGTATGCAAAAGCCCATAGCAGGACAATGGCATATAGAATCTTTGCATTTCGTACCCAGGGCATGATAACTAGAACACCAATAGGTATTGCAGGCATTAATATGCCCGCAACCAAGGGATCAAAATATCTAAGGAGCTCCTGGATACCAAGAAAAAACCAGGGCCCTTTTATCAGGTGGGCATTGGCAAAAGGGAGATCCATTGGGGCCCTAACCATAAATGAGAACAACACCCCTGCAACAAGGGAAACGATAAAGGACTTGTAAGGGATGTTCACCCTTTTTAGATGATACCAGGTACCAAGAAGCCAGCAGATGAAACCTGCCAGTATATGAACGCCGTAAAGACGGTTCAGACCATCACCTGAAAGATTCATTAAAAATTTGTCCACTGCATTGCCAATGAAGGGGATCTTTAAAAACAGGTGTTCAGCAATGGCACCGGCAGCCTGCCCTGTGGCATCGTATCTGAGGACATAGCCGGAAAACAGGGCATAAATCCCCACTGGAACACAAATAGAGACAAAGCTCCAGTGACGCTTCAGCCTCAAGGTAGCCCCTGCTCCTTCGACCTTATGCAAAAGATCAAATACATGCGCCAAGAGCAGAATAACAAAGGCCTGACTGGTCCAGAAATGGAGAGCGCGCCAAAAATACCCAAAGGGCAGCACGGCATCCATGGCCACTGCTGACACAAAGGGAGTGGCCACCTCATACTGATAGGCCACTACAAAACCGCTCATTATGGACAGAAGCAGAAAGGCTCCGGTCAAATGCCCGTAGGTAATGGATCTCATCTTGGAATATATACCACGTAACCCTGACCGTTTTCTATGGTGGAGACCTTGAATCTGGCAAGATCCTTCTTTGCAGGGCCTGAAAGGTATCTTCCCATTCTGCTAAACCTGCTCTGATGACAGGGGCACAAAAAAATTGACTTCTCTTCTAGAAAATTCACCCTGCATCCAAGATGGGTACATGTCCTTGAAATTGCCACAGGTCCCTCCGAAGACTCGAACAAGACAAATTCGGGCTCGATCAAAAACTCGTCTTCTTTAAGGATTTTTGATATACGCCTTTCAACCGGAGGTCTAAACCTCTGGCTTTTTAAAAAGGCAACAAGGGGAATGCCAATAAGAGCCCCCAACACCCAGTTAAACCACCTTTTAAGCAGTGATCTTCTCTTCAAGAGGCCTCCGCAAAAAGACTAAACACGATGCAGATCTTTTCTTGGATATTTCTTGTTCATCAAAAATAGCCTTTAAGTGAGTCTACTTCCGGAAAATAGAAAACAAAATGGTCAAAATCACACTCAGAAGAAGCGAGGTGGCCAAGGGAAAATAAAAGGTAAAATTCCCCTTTTTTATAACAATATCTCCAGGCAACTTCCCAATAAAAGGAACCTTTGAACCAAAAATGAGAAAAAGTCCCACTATAACCATAAATATCCCAAAAATCAGAAGCATTTTACCCATATCATGCAGGGGGTTCATTTTATAACACCTCCTTATTGTCAAGTCGCTTTTTCAGACGTTTTATCCTCTTTTCATAACGTTCAGCCTCACTAAAAATACACCCACAGTAGGGCTGCCTGTATATTCCAAGGGCAATGGCCTCCTCTATACCCTCTTTCCAGCCTGTCCTGAAGTCTTCATAGTAAAACTTAATTCCATATTTCTTTGCCTTTTCTTGACCCAACTTCCTTATAAGATCATGCCTCTGGTATCGGCTGTACAGAAGCGTGGTGGAGAAATATTTGAATCCCCTTTTCTTTGCCTCCCTGGCACTGCATTCAAGGCGCATATCGTAACAAAGAGGGCATCTTTCCTTACTCTTGGTATTTCCGTTTATAAATGAAAGCCACCTGTGCAACCCGTAGTCAGCCTTGTGCCAAACCATCTCGATCTGTTTAATCCCAACCACCTGTTCCAGGGCCATAACCCTCCTTTCATACTCACGAAAGGGATGTATGTTGGGATTGTAAAAGAAACCGGTCACCCCAATCCCCTTGTCCTTAAAAACTTTCAGGGGATAAAGGAAACAAGGACCACAGCAGACGTGTAAAAAAACCTTTTCCATGATCCAAATATTAATCAAGAACGACCACCCTGCAAGTTTGCCTGTCACAAACCCGCTCCAGCTTTTCCCCCAACCGCTAAAATCACCTTGAACTATTGTCTTTTCTCATGAAGATATTAGTTTTTGAAAGAAAAGGAGACAGACCATGCATCCCAGCAGATACCTTCCTAGAAAACTTCCTGAAAAACTGACTGGTCTTGCTGAACTTGCTGTAGACATGAGATGGAGCTGGGACAGACAGGCAGAAGAACTGTGGCGGAAGATTGATGCGGAGATGTGGGACGCCACAGGGAACCCCTGGTTTATTCTTGAAAGCGTGAGCCAGGAACGACTTGACCAACTTTCCAAAGATGACGCCTTTTTAAACCAGATAGAAAGACAGCTGCAAAACATGAAAAGGGCCCTTGAGGAACCGGCATGGTTCCAGCAGTTTCACAAGGATGACCCTTTATCTGCCATTGTATATTTCAGTATGGAATTTGGCCTTAGTGAGGCGCTTCCTATTTACTCTGGTGGCCTTGGCATACTTGCAGGAGACCATCTCAAAACTGCAAACGATCTCGGAGTACCCCTTTATGGCATAGGTCTCCTTTACCAGCAGGGCTATTTCCGGCAGGCAGTGGATGCCTATGGCAACCAACTTGAATTTTATCCATACAACGATCCTGTCATGCTTCCTGTCCTGCCGCTTCTTGATGAAAAGGGCGACTGGCTTCTGATAAAGGCGGAACTTCCAGGCCGCATCCTAACACTCAAGACCTGGGAAGTAAGAATAGGGCGTACAAGACTATTTCTCCTAGATAGCAATGACCCTAGGAATACCCCGCAGGACAGGGGTATAACAAGCAAACTCTATGGCGGCGGCGAAGAGATGCGCCTGCAGCAGGAAATCGTACTGGGTATTGGAGGGTGGAGGCTTCTTGAGGCACTTGGGTTAAGCTGCAACGTCTGCCATCTGAATGAAGGGCATGCAGCCTTTGCAGCAATCGAGCGTATAAAGGGATTCATGAAACTAAATGACTGTTCCTTTCAAGTGGCCCTAAACTGCATACGTGCAGGAAACGTCTTTACTACCCATACCCCAGTTGATGCAGCCTTTGACCGCTATCCTGCAAACATGTTTGCCCCATATGCAAGGCTTTACTGCAGACAGATAGACCTTGACGAAAAGGACTTTTACAGTCTTGGCAGAAAAAACCCTGATGACAACTTGGAACCCTTTAACATGGCCTATCTCGCCATGAACTGCTCACTTTTCATAAACGGGGTGAGCAGGCTCCATGGCAAGGTAAGCCGTCACATCTTCCAGCCGCTTTTCCCAAGATGGCCTATTAGAGAGATACCGGTTGGCCATGTAACAAATGCCGTGCATGTGCCTTCCTGGGAATCCAAAAACTCTGACATGTTATGGTCAGGGGCCTGTGGACGAAGGCGCTGGCTCGGAACTCTGGAAACCATTAAGGAGAGGATAGAGGCTATTGCAGACGAACAACTGTGGGAACTTCGGACAAAAGGCAGACTAGAACTAATAAACTTTGTCAGAAAAAGGCTTAGATGGCAAGCCGCCGCCTCCGGATTAGAAGAAACAACTAGGACCTTTGAAGAAATCCTTGATCCCAACGCCCTTACTCTTGGTTTCGCAAGGAGGTTCACCGCATATAAGCGCCCCACCCTGCTTCTGACAGATCCAGATAGGCTGGCACACATCCTAAATCTTTCAGGTAGGCCTGTTCAGCTCATACTTGCAGGCAAGGCACACCCAAACGATCACGAAGGCAAGGAGATGATACGCCAATGGTTTGCCTTTTTGAAAAGGCCTGATGTTTTTGGAAAGGTCGTTTTTATTCAAGACTATGACATGATGGTTGCCAAAAAACTGGTGCAGGGAGTAGACGTGTGGATAAACAATCCCAGGAGACCATGGGAGGCTAGCGGAACCAGCGGAATGAAACTGCTAGTGAACGGCGGACTTAACCTTTCAGAACTGGATGGCTGGTGGGCAGAGGCATACTGTCCCGAAGTGGGTTGGGCTATTGGAGACGGAAAGGAACATGACAGCGACCCAAACTGGGACAGGATAGAGGCCCAACAGCTCTATGATATTCTTGAAAATGAGGTGATTGCTAAATTCTATACAAGGGATGAACACGGTATTCCCAGATCATGGGTTGCCATGATGAAGGCGAGCATGGCAAGGCTGACACCAGAATTTTCTACAAATCGCATGCTCAGACAGTATGTGGAAGAATACTATCTGCCTGCAGCCAGGGCATTTGTAGAACGCTCCAAAAACAATGGACAGATGGGCAAAGAAATACTGAAATGGCAACAGGCCATTGAATACCACTGGAAAAACATCTATTTTGGCAATCTTGAATGGAACAGACAAGAAAATAGTTACTTGGTCAGGATACAGGTATATCTAGACGGTCTCGATACCAATATGGTTGAGGTTCAGTGTTACGCAGAACCAGAAGAAGACCGTGACGAGCCCGAAATCTGGACTATGGAGCCTGTTGAACCATTAAAAGGAGCTATCAACGGATATCTTTATGAGACAATGATAATTTCAGACCGTCCCTTTTATCACTATACACCTCGAATAATACCAAAACATGATCAGGCACGAGTTCCCCTTGAAAATAAACGAATACTGTGGCTTAAATAGAAAATGAGCGTAGGATAATTATTCAGAAGTTAAAAGCGAGAGGAGGGACGGGCATGAAGACTTTCCGAATTTTATTGCCTGGGATGGTAATAGGCATTGTAATGGTCTTGTTCAGCTATACCCAGGCCATGGAGCTAAAAAACGGGGATAGGAAGTGGTCAGGGTCGGTAGAAATCGGCTCTACAGCGAATGGTTCCGCGTCTTTTCGGTTGGTAGGAGCCTACTGGCTTGCTGATTATCTCCAGCTAGGGAGATACGGTAAAGGATATCTTAGGATAGAGCTTGATACCGGGCTATTGGATACGACAGACACGGCCTTTGATATCGGAATTCAACCTGTTTTCAGGTATGAGTGTCACAGATTTTCTTCTGCTATTCCCTATATCGACCTTGGAGCAGGAGTGCATTTTCTTTCAAGAGCCAACATAAATGGCAGACAGCTTGGAGCAGCTCAACAGTTCTCTCTTATAGCTGCACTGGGATTGTCTTTTCCAAATGGCGTAGAGCTTGGCTACAGATACATGCACCTTTCAAATGCTGATCTTCATGACAATAACGATGGAAGAGACGAACACCTGGGCGTGATAACCTTTTACTTTTAAAATTAAAATATAGCGGGCTACTTAACCAAACATGACTCTTGGCCGATAAAGACAAAGAACGCAAATTGTTAAATCTGGTCAGTACAGTCCTTTTGGGAAAGCTATTCAAATAGCTCCTAAATCGAGAAGGAGGTAATTCCATGTATCCTTTCTGGGAAGTCCCGTTTTTCACCTCTGGCCTGGTGATAGCCCTCATTGCCACTTTTCACATTCTGCCATGTCACCTAGCCACGGGTGCCTTCTGGTTTACTGTCTATGTGGAAAGAAAGGCTTACAAGCAAAACAGGCCCGAACTTCTGGAATTTGTAAAGAAGTATTCGCTTCTGATCTTGATATTTTGTTTTGTCATAGGCTCCCTGTCTGGCGTTGGCATCTGGTATGCCGCAACAGTTGCAAGCCCGAGGGGCATTTCAGGCCTAATTCACAATTATGTCTGGGGCTGGGCTACAGAATGGGTATTTTTTGTAATTGAAATCGCCTCCATCTATGTCTACTACTACACCCTGGGAAAAATTGACCAGAAGAGCCATCTTATGATGGGGTGGCTTTATGCCTGGGCTGCCTGGATCAGCATGATAATAATAACTGGAATCCTTGCCTTCATGCTATCGTCTGGCAAGTGGGTTGAAACAGGTGGATTTTTTGACGGATTTTTCAACGAGACATACTGGCCTCAACTTTTCACCAGAACGGCCTTTATGTTATGTATTGCTGGAGTATACGCTGCAATAGTTGCCAGCACCCTCCAAAATCCTCAAGTCAGAAGGGAACTCATAAGGTCAGCAGGAATCTGGGGCGTTGCCGGCATGGTAGCAGGTGTCGTATTCGCTGCCTGGTATCTCCACAAATTGCCTGTCCATGCAAAGGAGCTATGGCTTGATGAAACGCTTCCATATCTTGGTCACCTTATAAAGATATCAGCCTTTTCCTATGGAGTCGTGCTTTTGTGGTTCGTGGTATGCTGCCTGATGTGGCCGCGTATGGTTGGCCGTCTGTCAGGTATTATAGTACTTTTGGTGCTCTTCATTGGTATAGGAGCTGGTGAGGGTTTCAGGGAAGGCATCAGAAGACCTTATATAATAGACCAGTATTTGTATGGTAATCAGATAGTAGCCCGAGACATCCCTGCAAAACACATAAAGGCAGAGGTCCCTGTTTTCAATGAACAAGGCTTTCTGAAACATCTCTTCTTTCGACCAGATAAAATCGACCCATCAAATTGGCGGGATCTTATGAGTGCAGGAAACCTGATAGTTCATCACCAATGTGGAAATTGCCATGCACTGGATAGATTTGGTAAAATCAGGCCACTACCTGATCTTTTGGCCAACTTTTCTCCTGAATCACCTGAAGATATCGAGGGACTGCTTGAGTCCCTTGGCGATTACCCATTCATGCCGCCATTTGCCGGGAACGACCTAGACAAAAAAGCGGCATCTGAATATCTCTTTTCCATAACAAGGAGGTAAGACATGGACATTGCAACATATGTAAACAGCATGAGAGATCCGGCGGGCCTCCCTTTTTATCCGATAATATTTCAATTTCTCCTGGTGCTGACCTTTGCTATGCACATAACCATGGTTAATCTGGTGGTGGGCAGCACATTTGTCGCCATATGGGAGGTATGGAAAAAAAACGAACACGGGCTCAGGCTTGCCAAGGCCCTTGGTAGAGTTTTGACTGTTGGGATGTCCATTGCCATAGTCCTTGGAGTAGCCCCGCTACTCTTTGTCCAGGTGATCTACGATCCGTTCTGGTATACTGCTACCACTCTATCCGCCTTCTGGGCACTTATGTTCCTTGTAGTAATCACCCTGGCATTCTACGCAGGTTACGGTTTCTATCTTGGTAACAGAAATGCGGATATCGACTCTGCCAAAACAGTCTGGGCATTGGTGGCAGGAGGGCTGCTTTTAGTAACGGCTCTTTTGATCCACATGCTTTCCATGGAGCAGCTGATGCCGCAACACTGGAAGGATTGGATCGTCTCTGCAAATGGCAGTGTCTCGTATGCAGGAGGTGAATTCCACGGAATTGCATTTGGCAGACTCCTTCACTTCCTGTTGCCTTCCTTTGCAGTCACTGGTGTCTTTCTCATGCTTTACTCTGCCTATTTCAAGGACAGGGAAGACTATGACAAGGCATATGTGAACTATGTTGGACAAAAAGGAGCATGGATGGCCCTGTGGGCGTCAGTTCTTGCAATAGGCGCCGGATTCTGGTGGCTTGGGCTCATTCCATCTGATTTTCACTTTGTCAGAAACCCCCTGTTCCTATTGGGTGCAGCAATGGGTGTTGCCACAACTGCCTTTATTGGCTCATCCATTTTCAAGCCACAGGAAAGGGCCATACCTGCAGCGTTGTTGATGTTTGGCACCATCTTTGTCATGTGCTGCGCAAGAGAGGCCCTTAGAATGAAGCACATGTCTCAGGCAGGATACTCAATATACAACTATCCTGTTAATGCCGACTGGCCCAGTACCATTCTCTTTTTTGCCACCTTTATTATGGGGCTTTTTGTACTGTACTTTCCTGCAGTTGCTGCGTTTCAGGCAGGACGTGCAAAGGCGGGGCAGGTGGTCACCCTGGATCCATGCATAGGCAGAAAGGCTGTCTCTGCCATGATTGGCTGGTTTGTAATAGTTGCTGGTCTAGGCATAATAGTTTCTATTAAAAACGGTGTCCTATTCTAAAAAAGAGGCGGCTGACCTGCCGCCTCTTTTTATTTTAATCTTTTGCAATCAACCTTAATCAACAGCTATTCCAAGCTCCTTTTCCTTTTCTGCCACTAAAAGCCTGGTTTTAACTGCAGTATCTGGAGTGAGACTCATGGAGTCTATTCCACATTCAACAAGAAAGGCGGCAAAATCCGGAAAGTCACTTGGTGCCTGTCCACAGATACCAATCTTCCTCTTTTTTTCCTTGGCAGTGTTGATTACCTGGCGAATGAGACGTTTCACAGCCTCGTTTCTTTCATCATAGATGTGGGCCACAAGCTCTGAATCCCTGTCTAGACCCAGGGTTAGCTGGGTCAGGTCATTTGAGCCTATGGAAAAGCCATCAAAGACCTCTGAAAACTGATCTGCAAGAACCACATTACTTGGAATCTCACACATTACGTATATCTCAAGATCGTTATCTCCCTGCTTAAGGCCATATTTTCCCATTACGCCTATAACCTTCTTGCCTTCCTCTACTGTGCGGCAGAAGGGTATCATGCTCTTTACATTGGTAAGCCCCATCTCATCTCTTGCCTTTTTAAAGGCCTGACACTCAAGGGCAAAGGCCGGTTCAAAGGCTGGAGAATAGTAACGGGAAGCGCCACGCCAGCCGATCATGGGATTGTGTTCAACAGGCTCATAAAGCTGGCCGCCAATAAGATTAGCATACTCATTGCTTTTAAAATCTGACATGCGCACTATCACATCCTTTGGATAGAAAGCGGCTGCAATAGTAGCTATGCCCTGTGCCAAAGTGTCTACAAAAAACTGGGACTTGTCTTTATAGGCAGCGGTTCTTTTGTCTATCTCCTCCACTATCTTGCGGATATCGTCATCCGAATCTGCCTTTTTCTTGAGCTCTTCATAGTTGATAAGGGCCAGAGGATGAATACCGATATGGGAGTTGATAACAAACTCTATTCTTGCAAGCCCCACTCCGTCATTTGGAATCCTGCTCTGGGAAAATGCCTGTTCTGGAATACCAACGTTCATCATGATCTTGGTCTTCGTCTTTGGGACATTGGCAAAATCTATCCTTTCAACCTCATACTTCAGAAGCCCCTTGTAAACCTTGCCCTCTTCTCCCTCTGCACAGGATACTGTAACATCTTCACCGGTTGGAATACGCTCAGTCCCATCCTCTGTTCCTACCACACATGGAATTCCAAGCTCCCTGGAGATAATGGCTGCATGACAGGTCCTACCACCCCTGTTGGTAACGATGGCAGAGGCAACTTTCATGATGGGTTCCCAATCAGGATCCGTCATATCCGTCACCAGAACCTCTCCTTCGTTGAAACTAGTTATCTGGCTTACATCCTTTATGACATGGGCCTTGCCCTGACCAATCTTCTCGCCAACTGCCTTACCAGTTGCCAAGACCTCGCCCTTTTCCAAGAGCTTGTAAGTCTCCATGTAGTTTGTGGCCTTTTGGGAATGAACCGTCTCTGGCCTTGCCTGCACTATAAAAAGCTCACCGGTTCCAACCTTTTCTCCATCTCCATCCTTGGCCCATTCTATGTCCATGGCCTTGCCATAGTGTTCTTCAATAATACAGGCCCATTTGGCAAGCTTGAGAATCTCGTCGTCGGAAAGGACAAAGGTATTACGCTCCTCCGGGGTGGTCTCTACATTCTTCACTGGCTCCTTTGGATCGTCAGAATAGACCATCTTGAACTGTTTAAGACCAAGGCGTTTGCTAACTATAGGCCTGAAACCCTTCTTTAGTGTTGGCTTGAATACGTAAAACTCATCAGGATTGACAGCACCCTGAACAACATTTTCGCCAAGTCCCCATGCACCAGTAATGTAGACCACATCTTCAAAACCACTTTCGGTATCGATTGTAAACATGACGCCAGCGCTTGCGCTATCACTTCTTACCATCTTTTGAACCGCTATAGACAGGTAGACATCAAAATGTCCAAATCCCTTGTCATGCCTATATGAAATGGCCCTGTCTGTAAAAAGGCTTGCAAAACACTTGTGGCAGGCCTCGATTAGGGCTTCTGTGCCGGTGATGTTCAAAAAGGTCTCCTGCTGACCTGCAAATGACGCATCCGGCAGGTCCTCAGCTGTGGCAGAAGAACGTACAGCCACATCCACATTTGGGTAGTACTCCTCCTCCATCTTAGCATAGGCCTTTTTGATTTCCTCTTCCAGGTCCTCTGGAAACTTGGCATTAAGAATGATTTCCCTGACCTTCCTTCCCTTCTCTCTTAGATTGTTAATGTCGCTGGTATCAAGATCTGCCAGAATCTCTCTGATGGCCGCCTCGATACCGGCCTCTTTGAGAAGGTGCTTATACGCTTCTGCAGTAATTGCAAAACCGTTCGGGACCTTTATGCCCTTGCTGGAAAGGTGTTGATACATCTCTCCAAGAGATGCGTTTTTCCCTCCCACAAGAGGCACATCTTTGATTCCAATCTCCTTAAACCACAAAATAAATGGTTTATCACTCATCACCGACAACCTCCTTAATTTAGGTATTAAAATTTAAAAGGCCGCTCAAATCGTTTCTACCCCGACTTGAACGGCCTGTATGAACCTTTATATAGGCAGCCGACAGATTTTACCAGCTGCATGCGCATTTTGATTGAATCTTTCCTCCTTTCACTGTCAGCAACATTAATAGACCTGATCGTGAATTTCACAAAAAATCCTCTGAAAATCCGCTTTCACTAAAATCACATATACTCTGATGAAGAAAAACTTATTCCAAACTATCAATCTTTTTATATTTTGGCAATAACTCAATAACCACTTGTTACAGGTTTGAAATTTTTCTTTCCATCCATGCCGAATTCTTCCAGAACCCAATATATATTTTATAGGCCCTACTGTGTTTAGAATAGCGTATTGGTCTTAACAAAATGTTCGATCAAATTTTTACTTATCAACCATTTATCGAAAAGGAGATATCAAAATGAAAGCGGAGTAAAGTTTTTTCTCATTATTCAACATAATTATACTTCATCTTGTATCTCAAATGGTCTCGACAGGAGAAATCAGAAGCTTGAAAGATGCCATAGCAAAACATATCTGATTGAAAAGGATGCTAAACTCCTTATCCAAGAGGGCAAAATTAAAGATATGCCTCCTTGGATAAAGATGAAACGGTATTCAATCACCAAGATCTTTGGCAGGCCAGATTTAATGACAAAATGGCCTGGAACAGTGACATTACAAAGAAGATAACTCTGCCGGACTAATCTTTCTTGCCTTTTTACGAAAAGAGGCTGCATCAAGACCATGCCTTTCAAGCAGCTTGTAAAAATCAGCTCGGTAATAACCGGCATACCTGGCAGCAAGACTTATGTTACCTTTGGTTATCTTCAAAAGGTCTTCAAGATACTTTTTGGTGAATTCAAATCTGGCATCTTTCAAGGGTTTTACCGGTGCTTTTGAAGAAAATTCTGCAAGTGGAGTGGAAGACAGGAGAGAGGCACTCAGCACATCCTCCTGTGAAATGGCAACAAGAAAATCCACCATATTCTCGAGTTCCCTAACGTTACCAGGCCAGTCATAGAGCTTAAAAGCCTCCAGGATGTCTTCATCAATCCAACTTATCTGCTTCTTGGTCTTTTTCATGGCCTTTTTCAGAAAATGACCCAACAAAAGGGGAATATCCCTTTTCCTTTCTCTCAAAGGTGGCATGTGAATAGGAACTACATGTATCCTGTAAAACAGATCTTCCCTAAATTTTCCTTCTGCCACCATCTTTTTTAGATCTTGCTTGGTAGCAACAATAAGCCTCACATCGACCTTTCTCACCCTGTCACTTCCAAGGGGCTTTACCTCGCCTGTTTCGAGAACCCTCAACAACTTTGCCTGCATAGACTCGGCCATTTCGCCGACCTCGTCGAGAAACAGTGTCCCTGTGTCTGCAGAGGCAAAAACGCCATTTTTCGAACCCACTGCCGAGGTAAAAGCCCCTCTGACATGACCGAACAGTTCATCCTCCAAAAGGGATTCGGGAATAGCAGCGCAATTCACCGCAATGAAAGGCCCCTTTGCCCGGTTACTATGAAGATGTATGGCCTTTGCAACAAGCTCCTTGCCAGTACCAGATTCCCCAAAGATACTCACAGTTATGTCAGTTGGAGCGACCTGCAAAATCTGCTTAAAAACGGATCTCATTTTAGAACTCTTTCCTATAATGCCTGAAAATTCACTCTTGCCATCAATAAGGCCTTCAAAATCATGCACCTTCTTCAGAAGAGACCTTTTTTCTAGGGCCTGATCGAGCTTTATTTCTAGTTCAGTGTGATCTACAGGCTTGGTCACATATGAAAAGGCCCCGGCCTTCATCGCTTCAACTGCCTGCTCAATAGTGCCATAGGCGGTAAATATTATGGTCTGAAGGTATGGATTGATCTCCAAACACTTGGACATGAGCTCTTGGCCCGTCAGTTTTTCCATTCGCTGATCAGTCAACAAAATCTCAATATCCGGATTTTCAGCAAATATGTCCAGGGCTTCCTGCGGATCTGAAGTGGCGATTACTTCGAATCCAAGAAGCTCCAACCTGATCTTCATTACCTCAAGTATATTTTCTTCGTCATCGACCAAGAGTATTCTGGCCTTTGTCTTGCTTATTACTTTTTTATTATGGTTTTCCTTTGTCATATGTGCAGCCTTATGTTAATTCCTAAATCCAATTATGATTGTGTCTAAAACCAAATGACATGAAAATTTTTGCCCCATTCAGCCTATACCAAAAATTACTTGCTGGATATCTGTTCCTTCTTTTCATCTTAATTGTTCCCTGCGTTTTTTCACTCTATTCCATTTACAAAATTGAAGACACCATTTCTACATATTTCAAGAGAAACCTCGAAATTTCTTCTTCTGTAGAATATGCTAAAAATCTGGTACCATCGCTCGAAGCCGAGGCGAGGCGTCTTGTTATACTGCACAAAAAGGATTCATTAAAACAGGTCAAACAAATCATATCTAATTTACAGATGAAACTGTCTCCTCAAGTAGCAGGAGATTCGAGACTTCTGAAAAAAAATCTTACCGAATTCAACGAAACATTGCTAACGCTAAAGGCAATCGTGGAAGCCTACGAAGATACCGTTGAAATAGACAAACCTGGCAACAGGGGGCCAGACCTGTCTGATGAAGCAAGGGAGCAGGAAATTAAAGGTCTTGCTTACCATCTCATGGAACTCTTGAAAAAGGCCGAGTTTATACAAAAGGCGAGTCTTAAGAACAAGTCACTTGAGACATCCCGCGTCATCAGCCAGGTAAAAGACGGAACCATTATCCTGATGTTAATCGCATTTGTAGTAGCGCTTTTTGTCCCATGGGCCCTTTACATTTATATCAAAAAACCTATTAGATATCTGCAAAAGGGTACAGAAGCCATTGGAAGCGGTGATTTTGATCATAAGATTCCTGTCATTACCAAGGACGAACTTGGGGACCTGGCTAGTTCTTTTAACAACATGGCTAAGAGCTTAAAGGAATTGGACACTCTAAAATCTGATTTTATCGCTGTGGCGAGTCACGAACTTAAAACCCCGCTGGCTGCCATGCTAGAGGCCACAAGGCTCCTTAAAGAACCGGACATTGGAAAGCTTAACCAAAGACAATCAAAGCTTGTGGAGGTCCTAAACACAAGCATGGAAAGATTTAAGGCCCTGATAGAGGAGCTTTTGGATCTTTCAAAGATGCAGGCCGGGCTTTTGAATCTCAACAGAAAGGACGTTCTTGTACAAGAATTTATAGATACGGTCCACGAAAATGTTGCCACTCTACTTGCTGCCAAAAATTTAAAGTTAATGGTAAAAAATACCGATAAGAAGATTAGTATTAATATTGACAGAAAAAGGATGGAGCGAGTCTTACTAAATCTGCTTGACAACGCTATAACTTTTAGTCCGCAAGACAGTACAATAAAGATTGATGTAAGAAAAACAACAAGCAAGAAACGGACTTATGTCCAAATTGCAGTAATAGATCAGGGACCAGGGCTTGAATCACATGAACAGTCCAGGGTATTTGAAAAATTTTATCAGGCTAAAACTGTACCAAGACAAAGCGGCAGTGGCCTTGGGCTTACCATTGCCAGACAAATAATTTCAGCCCATGGAGGTAAGATTTGGATAGAGAGTCCACCACCAAAGGAGTTGGCAATAGTAGAAGGAAGAGGTACAGCTGTTTTCATATTGTTGCCGCTTTAAGTGGAGTACTTCTAAGCGGCTGTTGCATGAACAATCTCGAATCAACAAAAAAAACGGTTTCTATTTCTCCCATAAGGGAGGCAGAGTTTCTTCTCGGAGAAAAGAGGACAGATGCTGCCATAACAGTTTTAAAAAACGCCCTGAAGGCTGATGGGCACAGGTGTCAGGCTGCATTTTATCTTCTGTTTCTGGATGGTGACAAAAAAGAATACAGAGGAATACTTGAGGAACAAAGCTGCAAGTCCCGCTATTTTTACAACCAAAAGATCTTGCAGGCATACATGAAAGAAAAAGAAAGATACAAAAAATGCAGGCAGGCTCTCAGGATGCTAAAAAGGCAAAAGAGAAAGTGCGTTGCTGAAAAGGAAAAACTCAAAAAGGAAAAGAATCAGCTGTCTTTTGAATTAAAGAAACTCGAACAAATTAGACGCGAAACAGAAAGGCTTAGACTCAAAAAATAGCTGTCTTATTAATTTGCCTCCCAAATATATCTCTTTTCCAAGGGACACTTCATCCTTAACTTGAAATTTTTTCAAAGGATTTATACATTCTGATATCTAAATTTGATATCCTGAAACCATCTGGGGGCCTTCTCTTCTGTTTTATAGCATGAAATAGAGACTTTAAAAATTACCAAAAATCCAAAGATTTCAATCCTTACACTGTGAAACAATTTCAATTTGAAAAAAGGTTTTGGCAGCCGATTCTGGTAGTTGCATTGTGTCTTTCTTCCTTTTTTCTGCTTTTTTACAATCTGGGCTGCAGGGCTCTTTGGGGTTCTGAAGGGCGCTGGGCAGAAGTAGTCAGGCAAATGTTTTTGAGCAACGATTTCTTCCATCCCAGCATAAATGGTGAACCCTACTTTGACAAACCGCTATTGACCTACTGGATAATTGCCCTATTTGTCTCTTTTTGGGGTAAACTAAACGAGTTTGTTGTTAGACTGCCAAGCGCTCTGTGCGGCCTTGGCACTGTCTTTGGGACTTTCTACCTAGGCCAAAAAATATGGGATAAAACCGTTGCCTTTTACGCCTCTTTCATTTTACTTTCATCCTTTGGATTTATATTCTGGTCTAGAACTGCAGCCGCTGACGCAGAAAACCTGGCCTTTTCTATTGCAGCGATCTGTTACTACATAAAATTCAATAACAAAAGGGATTACCTAACCTACCTGTTTTTTTATACAATATGCGCTCTGGGTTCTCAGTTCAAAGGCTTGACTGCTGCCGCGATCCCTGCGGTGGTAATTCTTTGCCATCTTATCGTATGTCACAAGTGGCGATACCATCTTAATATCAAAAACATTTTGGCTTTTCTTACAGGTGCGGCAATATACATTCTGCCCTTTGCTTACGCCAACATAACGTCCCAACATTATGGACAAGAAGGCCTCTGCCTGGCCTTTAGAGAAAATATAGTGAGATTTTTTAAGGCCTTTGACCATAAAGAACCCCTTTATGTATATTTTTATTACGTTCCCTTTTTGATGTTACCCTGGTTTTTCCTTTTGATAGGATCAATTACAGACAGGGTAAAAAATTTTGCTCAAATGACCAAACAAGACAAATGGCTGTTTATAAGCTTTGCAAGTATTTTTTTCCTTTTTTCAATCTCAAGCTCCAAAAGAAGTTACTATATTCTACCCATATTGCCCTTTGGAGCCCTTGGCATAGCTACATTTCTAACAAAACCTTTTAGTAAAAAAATTTGGGAATATTCTCTTACCATTCAGGCCTTGTTGCTGCTGTCTGTTTCTGTCATTGGCATAGCTAACCCTTTTGTTTGGCCTGTAGTTAACAAAGTAACTGGTTACACTCCTCCAGCAAACTTACCAACTTCCATTGCTATCTACAGCCTTGGTGCACTTTTTTTTCTAATAGCCTATTTTTTTGTCCAGAACATCAAAGATGAACCTGCTTCATCTTGTCGCCCATTTTTTTTGGCAGGAGCTTCTATTATCCTTCTTGTAGGATTTTTTTGTAACTGGGAATGCCAGCTTGAAAAAGACAGACCTCTCAAACCCTTCGTGCAGAAACTTCGTCCCCTAATAAAGGATATACCAACAGATTCCTTGGCCTTGTCAAAAAATATGGCCAGCGTGGCCTTTTATCTTGGCAGGGAGCAACCAATTGGAAGCCTCGAAAAAAAAAGCCGTATCGAACCATTTCTGCTGAAAAAGGGGAGCAAAATCCTTGTTACCCGCAAAAAAGACTTGCAAAAACTGCAACCTTATATTTCGAATTGCCGGATGATCCTGCTCCTTTCCTGTCCTTCCTTTAAATGGGATAAAAGGGCAGATAAAAGGCTAGAGGCATGGAAAATAACAGGAGCTTGTTCGAGTAAAATTGCACCAAGATAATTTTTCAAGTTGAATTTTGAATCACCTTTGCTAAACTGCCGGCATAGATTGCAATGCCTTCCACACATGCTGACAGCCGGCATAGTACTTGCTGCTTGATTGGCAATTAATTTGGTTACTCTATTTCATCAAAAATTTGGAGGAAAAATGAAGGCAAAAAATTTCTTTTATCTACCCATGATTACAATAAGTATTGTAATGCTTCTAAGTGCCTGTGCAAAAAAAGCTACAACAACCGCTGAAGGAACCGGTGCAGGTACTTCCATTCCAATGGAACAGGTTGAAGGGAAAAAAACAGGGGGCGAAGCAGGCAGTACCATACAGGAAGGGGTCATAGGCAGTGAAGGTATCAGGGAACCAGGAAACCAGGCTGCAATAAGTGAGGCAAGAACCAGTGCCCCTTTTCTGCCAATATATTTCGATTTTGACAGGTACACTATCAGACCTGACATGACAAGCCGCATGGAACACAATGCAAAGGTTATGCTGGATCATCCGGACATAAAGGTTGAGATCCAGGGCAACTGTGATGAAAGAGGTACTAACGAATACAACCTGGCCCTTGGAGAAAAAAGGGCAAAGGCTGCCAGGGACTACCTTGTAAATATGGGTGTGGATCCTGGAAGGATCACCATTGTTAGCCTTGGTGAGGAAAAACCTCTTGACCCAGGCCATAATGAAGCTGCCTGGGCCAAAAACAGAAGGGATGATTTTATCATATTCAAATAGAGTTGAATGACAAATTCAAAAACTTAAGGGCCGCACAGCAAGAGGCGTGTGGCCATTTTTTTCATGGAGGAAAAACAATACTATGATTAAAAAAGCAAGCTTGCCCTTTGGGTTGATTCTGGTCGCCACTATAATCTTTCTTGTTTCCACATCATTAAGTACATATGCACAAAACAAGATTATTGCAGTGATTGATATGCAAAAAGTGGTAAGGACCTGCAAGGCAGGGAAAAGGGCCATGCAGGAACTCAACAGAAAATTTGAAACCCTGAAAAAACAACTTCAGGCCAAGCAAAGAGAGCTTCAGGCCTTTAAAAAAGATCTTGAAAAAAAGGGCCCTCTTATGAGTGAGGAGGCCAGGGCCCAGAAAGAAAGACAGTACAAAAAATTGCTCAGGGAATTCAAGGACAAGAGCGATGACGCCCAGTATGAAATGCGCCAGGCTGAAGCAAAAAAGATGGAACCTGTCCTGAAAAAGCTTGAAAAGGTGGTTAACAGGATCGGTAAGGAAAGACACTATCTTATAATCCTTGAAAAGAACATGCCGGGACTCTACTATGTGGCCCCTGGTACAGATATTACCAACGAAGTAATAAAAATCTTCGACAGTCAGAGCTAGTTACACTTGATGGGGAGAAAATGTTCACTATAGACATAAAGAGCACTGAGGAACTTTCAAAGGACCAGCTGGAAACCCTTTCTGCCATGTGGCAAAGGTGTGCAGGTCGTATAATTTTGTCTACAACTCTGGCAAAAAGCGGCCATCCTGGAGGTTCGCTTTCAAGCCTTCATACCTTGTTACTGCTGTATGCCTTTATGAAGCATAACCCTAAAGATCCTGACTGGCCAGAAAGGGAAAGGTTTATTGTGAGCATCGGCCACATCTCTCCAGGCGTATACGCAGTATTAAGTGAATATGGCTATTTTTCAGAAGAGGATTTCATTACAGAGTTCCGACGGGCTGGCTCTGCCTTTGGAGGCCATGTCGAACAGTCGGTGCCAGGGATTGAATGGAACACCGGCAATCTGGGTCAAGGTCTTTCTGCCGCCGATGGTTTTGCTTTGTCTGCCAAACTCAATGAGAAGACAGATAACAAAACCTACTGCCTCATGGGAGATGGCGAACAGCAAAAAGGACAGATAGCTGAGGCAAGACGTTTTGCAATTAAGTATGACCTGAAAAATTTGATATGCATCATAGACAGGAACCATCTGCAGATAGGTGGCAACACCGAACAGGTTATGCCTGTCAGGGTAAGAGACGAATATAAAGCTGCTGGTTGGAATGTTGTTTATGTAGCAGATGGAAACGATTTTCAGCAGCTCTACAAAGGACTGAGAAGGGCCTATTTGCACAAGGATCTCGATCCTGAAAGACCGGTTGTTGTAGTGAACAGAACAGTCATGGGATATGGGATCTCATTTATGGAGAACAAGGAAAAATACCATGGCTCACCCCTCCCTGAAGACCAGGCGAAAAAGGCCCTTGCAGAGATAGGGCTTCCGTCTGATCTGTTAGATCAGTGGAAAGAAAAGCGGCAGAACCGCATTCCAAAAACCGCTTCTCATTCCTTGCGAAAAATGCCTGACAACACGGTTCTGCCTGGTGAGCCTATCTTATATGATGCAGACACTGTCACAGATTGTCGTTCTGCCTATGGTAACGCGCTTAAATCCCTTGCAGAGGTGAACAACCAGTCTGGACAGGTTCCTAAAATTCTTGGTTTCAGCTGTGACCTGGAAGGCTCTGTAAAGATGAACGGCTTTCATTCTGTATCCCCGGATGCCTTTTTTGAGGTTGGCATACAGGAACATCATGCAGCAGTATGCTCAGCCGCAACAACAAGGGATGGATTCGTGTCTTTTTTCAGTACTTTTGGTGTATTCGCCGTCTGTGAAACGTATAACCAGCATCGGCTTAGCGATCAAAACGGAACAAATCTCAAGATAGTTTCCACCCACAATGGACTTGATGTGGGTGAAGATGGCCCAACCCATCAGTGTATAGACTACATCGGTCTTATGGAAAATCTGTTTGGTTTTTCCATTTTTATGCCTGCTGATCCAAACCAAACAGACAGAATAGTCCGGCATGTGGCTACAAGCAAAGGAAACTGTTTTGTAGGCATGGGCAGATCCAAATTACCTGTTGTGCTGGATCTTGATGGAAAACCCTTTTTCAGCAAAGACTACCAGTTTGTTCCAGGTAAAGGCGACTGGTTGAGAAAGGCAAAACCAGGAAGCTGCACCATACTGTCATACGGAGCAACCATTCCCTACGTAATGAAGGCGTGGGAGGAACTTCAAAAAATGGGTTTAGAGGTATCGGTATTAAACATGGCCTCCATAAAACCTGTTGACGAAAATGCTATAGTGGAGGCTGCCGAACAGGGGCCAATCCTGACAGTAGAAGATCATGTAGTCACTACAGGCATAGGCTCCATTGCTGCCAGAGTATTGATAAAGCATGGCATTAATCAGAAACTTAGATGCTTGGGTGTCAGAGGTTATGGCAGCTCTGGCAAACCGGCTGACCTTTATAGAATGCATGGCATAGACCATGACTCCATAATAAAGGCTGTTAAAGAATTTTAAATCTTACAAGGCAGGGATGGCTCGAGATCCAATGCACCTGTCTTCTTGCTTGCAGCTTCTCTTTCTGTAAGACTGCTTTTATAATCTTACAGCAGGGCTTTATCTTAACAGATGGTTCTTACCTATTATGAATGTCCTAGTTCTGAACTGTGGCAGCTCTTCTTTGAAATTCAAATTATTTTCTGGTCATCACCTTAAGGTCGTTGCCAAGGGAATTGTTGAAGAAATAGGCCGCAGTAAAAGCGCTGTCAAATTTTATAAACCAGATGGTTCCTTAATCCAACAGGATTCCACGGAAATCAGGAACCACCTAGAGGCCATAAAAGTGGTGTCATCACTCTTGTCCTTCTGGGAAATCGTACCAGATCTTTCGCAGCTTTCTGGCATAGGTCACCGGGTTGTGCACGGAGGAGAATTTTTTACAGGACCTGTCCTTGTAGACAAAAAAGTCATAGAACAAATTAAAACACTCATACCTCTTGCTCCGCTCCACAATCCAGCCAACCTCACGGGAATCCAGGTTGCTCTTGAACACGCCCCCCAGGTGCCTCAAGTTGCGGTGTTCGACACGGCATTCCATCAGACCATTCCTGAATCTTCCTATTTATATGCAATTCCTACACGATTGTATGAAAAACATGGTGTGAGACGCTACGGTTTCCATGGCACCTCTTACAGTTATGTAACAAAGCGGGCGGCAAAATATCTCAAAAAAAATTACAAATGTTTTTCGTGTATATGCCTTCATCTTGGCAATGGAGCCAGTGCTGCCGCGGTAAAAAATGGAAAGAGCATGGACACCTCCATGGGGCTTACTCCACTTGAAGGCCTTGTAATGGGCACACGAAGCGGAGATATAGACCCTGCAATCATTCCTTTTATTGCAAGAAATCTTGGCCTGTCTATTGATGAAATTGACAGTCTATTAAACAAACAAAGCGGACTTTTGGGCCTATGTGGTGAAAGTGACATGCGTACTATAGAACAAAGAGTCGAGACAGGAGACGATCAAGCACTTTTGGCCATAGACATTTTTTGCCACCGTGCAAGAAAGTATGTAGGAGCCTACATGGCTTTAACTGGCAGGCCTGACTGCATCATATTTACGGGAGGTATTGGTGAAAATTCTTCTTTTGTCAGACAAAAAATTTGTCAGGACCTAGACTGGCTAGGTATTCATTTAGACCAGTCAATTAACCACAAAACAAAAGGATTAAGCAATCCAGCTACAATCTCCTCCAAACACAGTACAATAAAGGTCCTGGTGGTACCAACTAATGAGGAACTAGAAATAGCGCGGCAGACTTTGGCAGTGCTTGAACATATAGACCTAGAAGGTGCTTACTGAAACCGGCCCTGATGAAATGCTACATCATTTGCATCCAGACCCTGTGTGGCAGGATCAGTCCCGTCGGGTTTGGCAGTCAAAAAGATAGGCATCATCTCGAAAGATGGCGTCATCGAACAGATGCCACCCTTCTTGGTGCAGGTTCCCTGCGGGAAGGAGACCCCAAGCTGGAGGTTCCTTTTGGAAAAGTTCCGCAAAGACGTGTAAGGGCCTTGATAACCATGTCAGGAGACATACCAACCAACAAGAGCATCTTTGGCAGTGGTCCCAAACCTTTTATCTTTTGCAGCAAGAAAGAAGAGGAAAATCTAAAGAGACGATTTTCTGATATGGCCCATCTTTTCCCTGTCGACCTTTTGGCCCCAAGAGAACTGGATCTCACCCGGGTATGCCATATTCTTGAAGAGCACGGGGTAAAAAGGCTCCTTATTGAAGGGGGCGGCACATTGAACTTTTATGCGCTAAAGCAAAAGATTGCAGACGAACTTATTGTAACCATAGCCCCTAAACTACTTACTTCGAACCGTGGAATACGCCTTGTACAAGGTGAATGCGATCTTGGCCATCCCTTCATGAATCTGGAGCTTATCTCTTGTAAAACACACTTGGAAACGGGTGAGCTCTTTTTACGATATAGGATAAAAAAGGAGCAAGATATTGGATAGACAGGATTTGGCCATTCTCTATTCAGGCGGAAGAGACAGTCTGGCTATTTATGCCTTGGCCATGACAGGCAACCACAAAGAGATCAAGCGGCCAAGGATGATTCATTTACTACACATGCTAAACGGTATGGCACGATTTCCACAGTTTCCCAGACAGAGATTTGAAGTAGCAAGGAAGATTCTGGAAAGTCAGGTTCCAAACACCAAAGACTGTCCCGATTCCTCTTATGTAGAACTGGATGTGGGCCGTCTTTTCCAAGGGTTATGGCTAGACACCTATGAAGTGCTAATGCCCAAATTTCATGGCAAAAATCTTGTCTGCATCGCCTGCAAGCTTGCCATGCACGCAAAGGCCATAATTTATTGTGTGCAAAACTATGTGCCTTACCTGCTTGTGGGCTATGCAAGCCGTCAGTCTTTTTATCCTGAGCAGACCCCTGTCTTTATGAAAAAAATGGCTGAACTTTCTGGTCATTTTGGCATAACTACAGCATATCCTATATATGAGGATTTTTCAGATGAGGATATTGCTCGTCATCTTCTAGAAGATTATGGACTGCCCTCTACTGGAGGAGGAGAGAGAAAGTGTCTATTCTGTCAAACCCTCACTACTGCAAAAGAAAAGCATATCAAGGCATATCTTGAAGAAATGGTTCCTAAAATCGAACGATACATCGACCTGGCTCTTGCTGGAAATATCAGTGAAGCAGCCAGGCTTTTCCCACCTGGCAACAAATGTCAGCTCCAGAAATAGCCTGCGTAATACCGGTTAAAAACAGGAGGAAACTGGTTTTACAGGCCCTTGAATCCATACTTACGCAAACCCTTAAACCTCAAGAGATAGTGGTGGTTGATGACGGCTCCACAGATGGTACACCAGAGGTAATCAAGAGACGTTTTCCAATGGTAAGGCTTGTGAAGACCCAGGGGCTTGGACCTGGCGAGGCCAGAAACCTTGGGGCCAGATCTACCAGGGCTGAGATATTAATGTTCCTGGATTCGGATGATCTCTGGATAAGCCACCACGTAAGCGAGCTTATGCAACCCATATATGAACAGGGCGGCTGTTCTTTTGGCATGACCTTAAACGAAGGCCCCTGTCTCAGTAAGCCCTTTGTGATTCCTGGCAAAGAGTTTGACAAGAAGAAACCCATATACAAAAATTTGTTCCGCTGGTGCTCCCTTGTACCTTCTTCCTTTGCCATTGAACGGGATATTTTCATGCAGACAGGAGGTTTCCCAAAGCTTTCCCTGGGTGAAGACTGGATCTTTTTTGCTACCGTTGCGCTAAGACATGCATTTAATTTTGTGCCAGTGATCGTTACAAAAAGAAGAATCCATCAAAAAAACCTATGCTGGGAAAACTTCTCGGCAAACTCAGCCCTCTTTGTAGTTGGGAAATTACAGAAACTGGCAGCCCAAAACTCACTGGACAAAGAGATTAAACATCTTGAAAAAGTATCAAATCTAATAATAAACGAGGGAAGCAAATGGAAAAGCGTTCAGGACTGGTACATGAGCCTGAGAAAACACGGACTCATCTAAAAACAGGATTTTCAAAGGAAAAACACCAAAGGGTATTACAGGAGAGTGAAGACGTTCCAGAAAATCCTCCCACCTTTTCATTACCGATAAACGAGGTGGGAATTAGCGAAAAGACCCTGTGGATAAAACTGCCTCAAGGTCTGATACCATTTAAAGGCGAAATATCCGTTGACCTGCCAGGTAATTATAAAGGGATACACATGTCTCGTATGGAGCAGGCCATAAGCCAACTTTATCTCCATCCGTTTGCAGACATTGCGGAGTATGCTGTCACACTCGGTGATCAAATACTAAAAGGCCAGAGGGCCCGAAAGGCCCGGATCAAATTGGAAGGTGAAATCCCCCAGTTATTAAAGACCCCAGTAAGCCTTGTAAACTCCACCGACTCTGTTCTCATCCATTGTACTGCTACTCTTTTTAAGGAAAAAGACGGGATAGAAAAATCATATTGCATGGGTACAGGAGTGTATCATATAACCGCATGCCCTTGCACCCAGGTCTACAATCGCAAACTTTTCGATGATTGCACTAGAAGTACAGCACCTTATCCAACGCATTCTCAAAGATGTATTACTTGGATAGAGGTTGAAAGTATTGGAATCCGACCGGCCTTTTCCCAACTTTACAGGTGCTTGAGCTCATGCCTACACCTGAGCCAAGACCTTCTGAAACGGCCAGACGAGGCAGAACTTGTATGGCTATGCCACAGCAACCCTCAGTTTGCTGAAGATGTTGTCAGGATGGTGGCACAACAGGCTGGAATGGCGTTTAGAAAAGAACTTCATCCAGACAGTGTAATCCGTGTTCGAACAACAAGCTACGAAAGCATTCACAGGCACAACGTCACCTGTAGGCTTGAAACAACGCTCGGACAAATCATAAAAGCTCTGTAAAGACCAATGACGAGCTGTTCCAAACGCAAACTGGCCGTTTAACCTGATAAAAAGATCAAACGGCCAGTCTATTTTAGGCTTTTGGTTGTGGTTATTTAAAAACGCTACTCATTCACAGCTGCCTTCTCTTCTGAATGAGTCTCAGTTGCTTTTGCAGGCTTAAGTTCCTTCACCTGGGTGGTCACCTTTGGTGAAATTGAAGGTATCCCCATACTTACTTTGCCCGAAAGCTTTTCCTGAAGTTTTTTAATCAGATCTTCTTTTGCCTTTATCTCTGCTTCAAGGGTACGGATTCTGGTGGTGTATAAAGAAATCCTGTCTTCCATTGCCTTGTTGGCTTCAAGAAGCATCTTTATCTTCTCATCTTTCATTTTGGCCTTGTCCTTCAGAAGGCCATACTTTGAATTGAGATTGGTGAGCTCTACCACCTTCATATCCAAAGAATCGGTCAGTGATTTCAGACTCTGCTCAAGACTCTTATTCTTTGCCTTTAGTTCTTCTGCCTCCTTTATAGCCTTCTGATATCCAGCTTCCATCTCGGCTATCTTTTGTTTAGCCTCTTGCAACTGTGCCTTAAGTTCTGCCGCCTCCTTGGCAAGCTGTTCAAATCTGGCCTTTTCATTTGCTGAAAGCTTTGTGGTTGCCTTCAACTTGGCCTCCAGTTCCTTAACAGCTGCAATCTTGGCCTGCAATGCCTTTAAGTTCTCTTCAGCCTGTTGCAATTTTGTCTTGAGCTCATCCCTCTCTTTCTCAATCGCAGCAATCTTAGCCTTTAGTTCCTTGTTTTCCTTAATAATGTTCTCGGCCACTTCAGATCCAGCCTTTAGCTCGGAAAGTTCCTTTTCGAGCGCAGCCTTTGATTTCTGGAGACTGGCTATCTCTTCTTTCAGCTTGCTGTTCTCAGCCTTTAAGGCCTCAAGCTCCTTTTGCAAGTCTCCACCCTTTTTTAACCTTTCGTTCTCCTTTTTAAGAGCCTCCAACTGGGCCTTTAGCTTGGCAAGTTCTTCACTGACACTTGAAAAGGCTGCATTTTTCTCTTTCAACTGCTCTTTTGCGCTTTTGAGTTGGTCTTGCAATACAGCAATTGTCTTTTTAAGGGCCATTTCCGTCTTTGTCCAGCCAGCAGCCTTTCTCATAACCACTTCCTCCACCGATGGCTGTTTCTGGACTTCGACCTGGACCTTCTCTTCGTGAACTGCCTTTATCTCCTCTTTTCTGGCCGTTTCATGTCCCTTTGCCTCATGAACTGCTTCTTTCTTCTCTATCTTTTCCTCTTTCTTGGCTTCGTGAACCGCTTGCTTCTTCTCTTCGTGAACTGCCTTTATCTCCTCTTTCTTGGCTGCTTCATGTCCCTTTGCCTCGTGAACTGCTTCATGGACTGCCTTTTCACCATGGTGTTCTGCCTCAAGACTGATTCCCATTCTCTTGGCCACTGCAGACGGTGACATTCTATATCCGACTATACCAAAAATCAGACCTACAATAAGAAATGCAATACCGACCTTTCTATTGTAAAGAAAAGCAAGGTTCTTTTTTCTTTGTTCTTCTGGTACCTCACCCTTTCCGGTAAGGTAAAGAGAGTATAGCCCCAAACCACAGGCTATTAAAAAGATGCAAGAACAAATAAACGAAAATGTAGCGTAAAATGCATAAACAGCTGTATCCATCTTAATTCCTCCCTGAAATGGTAAAATCGCAGCCTTTTTTAATATCAGGCTACGCTAATTTGTGATTTAATTCTCTTCTTCCTCAAAGACGTCCTCAGGTTCGTTAGCTTCCTGAGATGGTGTGGAATGTTGAAAAGATGCCATAGCCTGCTCAAATATGGCCTGAGCCGTTTTGAGATCAATATCCGCAATATTCATTGTGGCAAGACCCCTAAGGATATTTTGAGTAAATTCACTGTCAAACTCGTCATGCAGCTTGCGCATATGGATATACAACTCGGCCAGCCTGAACCTGGATCTGATATCCTCAAGCTCTTTCTCAAGCTGGGCTGCCTTCTCTAGCGCTTCGGCCAGAAGGCTTTCTTTTTCCTTTAGCTGAGACTCAAGGTTCTGAATCTTGCTCTCTGCCTCTGAAAGTTTTGATTGAAGATCCTTGAGGTTGTCACCGAGCTGGATATTCTCGGTCTTCAGATTTTTTATCTGGAACTCCAATTCCTTGACCTTGGCCTCTTTGTCTTTAAGCTCCTTTTCAACAGAAGTCAGCTTAGACTCAAGAGAGCTGATGGTCTCGGCCTTCTGTTCGTTATCTTCCACAAGGCTATCTACCTTAGACTGCAGTTCAGAGACCTCTTCTCTACACTCGGACAACTGCTTATCCAACTCGGCCTTTTCATTCTCCAACCTACTGACAGCTGCTGAGTTACTACTGTTCTGCCTTAGCAGTAACACAAACAAGATAAAAAATATTACGGCACCGGCCCATCCATAAAGGTATAGGTTAGATAGCAGCTGTTGAATCGAATTAACGTCCATTTTTTTCTCCTTTCAACAATCCCCAAATTGATAAAGTACGACTTTTAACAAGCCGTCAAAACAATGAATAGAGATTCAGCGGTAAAATAATATTATCTTCCTTACAGGTCAAATATAAAATCCATGAAATATTTTTAACTTGCCTATTATTTTTTCTTTTTTGTAATAAAGAAGAGGAAATAACACAAAAATTTTTGTTCAGTTCTGAGGTTTTTGACCCGGGATAAAAAATCTTGTGAAAATGTTTCTAAAAATCAATTCATTATTTCCTTCACCCCCTGGTCTTGTTTAAGATGCTCAAATTCCCTTTTGATCCGCTTAAACTTTTCAGCAGCATCTTTAAGATTACCGGCTTCAGCATTTTTCTCAAGCTCAAAGGCTAGACGCGATAACATTTTTGCCCCAATATTTCCAGCAGAACCTTTAATACTGTGGGCAACACGCATTATTGCCTCTGGATCATTTTTCTTAACTGCACTTTCTAACTCGCCTAATAAATCTGCACCTGTCTGCATAAACATCTGGAGAACCTGTCTGCCAAGTTCCAGATCGTTCATGGTCCTTTCTAAAAAATCATCCCTGTCAAAAACGGCCTCTCTTCCTTTGTTAGAATCCCTGGATTCCATCACTCTCTGGGGCTCCTTTTCAGGATGATTGTCTTTGCTTTCAACTGCAACAGGAAGCCATTTGGTTAAGACATCCACAAGACGCTGAGTCTCTATAGGCTTTGTCAAGTAATCGTTCATTCCGACATTTATACACCTGGAAATCTCCTCCTTGAATGCATGGGCTGTCAGGGCTACAATGGGTACCTGTCTGTTTAGCACTTTTGAATCAGGATGTCTAATGGCCTTTGCAGCAGTAATACCATCCATCACCGGCATCTGTATATCCATCAATACAAGATCATATGGAATAATTTCCAAGACTTCAAGGGCCTCTTTTCCGTTGTTAACCACCTCTGCCCTAAGTCCTAGTCTACGTAACAACCCTATTACAACCTGCTGATTTACAGGATTGTCTTCTACAACAAGAACGCGACCGGCAAGTCTGATCCGACCATCGGATGCCTCTGGCCTTGCTTCTTGATCCTTCGCACAGGCGCAACCTTCAGAATTGGGATCGCCTTTTGCCAAACGGACAGTAAACCAAAATGTCGAGCCCTTCCCTACCTGGCTCTCCACCCCTATATCTCCTCCCATAATCTTGACAAGTCTTTTGGAAATGGCCAGTCCAAGGCCGGTTCCTCCAAACTTCCTGGAAATAGAGGCATCAACCTGGGAAAATTTCTTGAAAAGGAGCCCAAGCTTTTCCGGAGGGATGCCGATGCCAGTATCCCTTACAAAAAACTTGATAAAAGCATCCTGATCTGTCTCCTCTATCAACTCCACCCCAAGCTCTATGCTGCCATGTTCGGTAAATTTAAGGGCATTACCTGTAAGGTTGATAAGGACTTGACGAAGCCGTCCAGGATCTCCCTTTAGACATTTGGGCACCCTGTCTTCCAGAACAAGCTCAAATCTGATCCCCTTCTTTTTGGCTGCTATGGTAAAACTTTTTGAAAAATCCTGGAGGAGGAGAGGAAGGCTGAAGTCCACATTATCAAACTCCAGCTTACCTGCCTCGATCTTCGAGATATCTAGCACGTCGTTTATCAGAAAAAGCAATGCCTCGGCACTTGAATGGGCTATCTGAACGTACTCCTTCTGTTTTTCATCAAGTTTGGTGGTGCTTAAAAGAGAAAGCATACCGATAACCCCATTTAACGGGGTCCTGATTTCATGGCTCATATTAGCCAAAAAGGCGCTCTTGGCTTTATTAGCCTCTTCTGCCCTTTCTTTCTCTTTTTCAAGTTCGATCTGAAGTCGTTTTAACTGGGTAATATCATTTCCTACCCAGACGGTCTTCATATTCTCTATCGGCCCCGGATTAATGGCAGTGGCAGCAATCTGGAACCACCTGGTCTGTCCATTGGGCAGCTCTCTTTCAATCTCATAGAATACACTCTCCCCACGCATTAAAGCAGGATAAAATACCTTTCCAAAAGCTTCATACTCCTCCTCCGAGGAAAACAAAAGCCTGGTGCTTTTCCCAACAAGTTCCTCCTTCGACACATTAAAAATCTTAGCAAGGGTACTGTTTACAGTAAGAAACGTTCTGTTTTTAATAAGGGCAATAGCAACTCCAGCATATTCCATTATGCCCTGGAGCTCACTTACCTTTTGATTAAGCTTTTCCTCCAGTTCAACAAGCTTTGTTATGTCATTTTTTATGGCAATATAATGAGTGATGCGGCCTTTTTCGTCTTGAACCGGTGCAATAGTGGCATCTTCCCAAAAGATATTTCCGTGCTTGTCTCTATTGCAAAACCGTCCATGCCATAACTTTCCGGACGATATGGTGCTCCACATTTGTTCATAAAACTCGCTTGGAAGTTGGTTCGACTTTAAGATGCGCGGATTGTGTCCCAATACCTCTTCAGGCAAATAGCCCGTAACCTGACTAAAGGCAGGGTTCACATACTGTATGTTCCCTTGATTATCAGTAATTACAATGCTACTTCCACTTTGTTCCACGGCGGTTTCAAGTAACTTGAGACGCTTGGCATCCCTTAGCCCCTTTCTCATGTCCTGAATAAAAGCATAGCAAAAATTTATTGCAGGATTGTCAGAATTGTGCCTGGTAAAATCTATAATAACAGGTATGTGTTCGCCGCTTTTACTTATAATCTTGGCATGAAATTCAAAACTATTTTTGCCTTCCTTTGAAACCAGTTCGTAAAAACGCTGCCTGTCCTGTTCCGATAGCAGCTCTAGAAATGGCCTTCCATTTAAAGACTGTCTCCCAGGATCTATCTGTAACAACTCATAAAATTTTGCATTTGCCTCTTCAATACGAAAGTCATGATTATCCATGACAACAAAACCGTCTTTGTTGCCACGCAACACCGCCTGGTAGCGATACTCGCTACGACTTTTTTCCTGCCTCTCGGCAAGCAGCTTTTCATATTGACGCCTGATAATAAAAAGTCCTATTATCAAAGGAATAAGGGCAAGGATGAAAGCAACGTTTGTTATCACAAAGGCCTTCTTGAGCATTAAGAGAGAAGGCGGCAAAAAATCTTTGGGAATAAAGGTTACAACTGAAAAAACTCCAGGCAGGATCGACAAGTACTCTATATCATAGACCTCGCCGTCTTTCTCAACTCTAAGCTTTCCCTTTCTTTTAAGCTCCAGCCATGTCCCTCTTGGAAAGCCAAGGCTTTTAAAAGTAACACCTTCGAATTGTCTCGTCCTTGACAGCCTCTTAAACTGGTCTGGATTTTTTTGTTCAAATAGATAAAATCCATCTTGCGATGGATTAAAAAGAATACCAAGTTCAGTTGCTCCCCAAACACTGAATCCTTTTTGGTATCCTGGACTTAAAGCACTTAAGAGACTAAGGGGATCAAGTTTGGCTACCAGCACCCCGTTTCGCCCAAAGTATCCGCTCACCCTCCTAGACAGATAGAGCCCAAGTTTTTTGCTGGTCACACCAAGGGCTACATATTGACCAGTACCATGCCTTATAGCCTGTTTGAAATACGGTCTGAAACCATAGTTTTTCCCTTCAAAACGTCTGTCAGTGGAAAGGATACATACCCCTTGATCATTCATGAGGAATATGGCAAGAAACCCGCTTTTCTTACCTATTTTATTCAAATATTGCCTTATCTTTTCCTGTATCTCTGGTGGATTTTCTTCTGAAAGACTATCGACTATATAGGGATTAAATGACAAAAGCTCTAAAACGAACTGCCGAGCAATAAGACGTTCCTCTACAGTCTTTTCTTTTTCGCGAAATCTTTGCTCTATTTCATGACGAATAAAATATTTAAAATGCCCGTAATTCTGATAAGTAAAAACAATACCAAGCAAAAGGATAAACAAAGCAACAGGGACTAAATAACAAACCTTCGGGCGCTTATTCATTCTCTGTTTAGCCAATATCTGATAATTTCTTTAGCAGGCGCCGGTTTTGAAAAGAAAAAACCCTGATGAACTACATTGTTACTCACCGCGTTGAGAAACCGGGCCTGTTCCTCGGTCTCTACTCCCTCTGCTACAACCTTTAGACCCAGTGCATGTGCCATCAAGAAGATTGCCCTTACTATGGCACCATTATTTTCATCGTGGGGCAGCCCATTCACAAAGGCTCTATCGATCTTTATTTCAGATATAGGCAGCCTCTTAAGATATGCAAGCGATGAATAACCCGTACCAAAGTCGTCTATTGAAAAACGAAAACCTGCCTGAGAAAGGCTGGCCATTTTGCTTGCAACTTCATCAATATCATCTATCAGCAGCCCTTCTGTTATCTCAAGTATTACCCGATCAGCCGGCACGTCCATTTCCGAAACTACACCTAGCACCTCTTCCACAAAGTCATCTCTGGCAAACTGTTTGGGACTTATATTTACAGACACACTAAATCTCTTGTCCGAATACTGGTGTAGCAACATGCAAACCTGCTCCAAAACCCACCGACCTATCCTTAAAATTAGTCCACTTTCTTCAGCTACTGGTATGAAAAGACCCGGATTAATAATTCCCTTTGTCGGATGCTGCCACCGTACAAGTGCCTCAGCACCACAAAAGGTGCCTTTGGAATTCACCTGAGCTTGAAGAAAAAGTTTCAGCTGATCTTTTTCAATAGCCTCTGCCAGTTCTTTTTCTATCTCGTATCTTTGCCGGACCTCCTCCTCCATTTTTCTGTCATGGATAACAGTCTGATTACCTCCAAAAGACTTGGCCCGCCTCAAGGCAGTATCGGCCCGTCTCAAAAATTCTTCCGGCTCCGTAGCTATCTCGCAGGTAATCGGCGCCGCCCCGATGCTCACGGTAATATTAACTCCATCATCAATTGGAAAACGTTCCGCCATCCTTGTATGAATTCTTTGAGCTCTAGAATACAAAAAATTTACTATCTTGTCAGTATCACAGTCTCCCTTATTACTGTAGGGTATAAGGACACCAAACTCATCAGCCGCAATGCGGGCAACAACTGCAGCTTCATCAAAGCAATCGTTAAGACGTGCACCAAAATAGTTTAAAAGCAGATCACCCAGATCCAATCCCTTGGCCTGATTTATGACCTTGAACCTGTCAATGTTCACAAGCATCAGGGCTCCACACTTTCCCTCCTGTACCAGTTTTTCTATCTTTTCAGTAAAAAGGACCCTGTTTGGAAGGCCTGTGGTCTGGTCATAGTGGGCAATAAACTCGGCCAACCTGTTTGCACTTTTCATGGCCTTTTTGAGCTGAATATGCAGACCAATCAGTCTAAGCCCTGCCTTAATTCTAGCTTTTAGTTCATCCGTGTCAAAAGGTTTTGACAAAAAATCGTCTGCTCCCGCCTCAAGAGCATAGATTACATCTTTTTTCTCGTTCTTAGATGTAAGCATTATGACATAATGGGGGATTTCTTTGTTTTGGGTTCTGAGTTCCCTAACTATGTCGATACCGTCCATACCCGGCATGAGCCAGTCAAGAAGAACTATCCTCGGATCATCATCATTCTTTAGGATCTCTAAGGCTTCTTTGCCATTTGATACATCTGTTGGGGAAAATCCCCATTTTTCTAGGGTGGACTTTAAAAGGAGGAGGGTGATGGGATCATCCTCTGCAATCACTATCTTGTCTTTGAGATACATTTCAGGCATAAAAAACTTTTCTCTATTCTATCGCCGTAAAGACTGTAAGCGTCTTAAACAAGGAACAAAGGGACAACAAATTTACCATTCATTGAATACATCGGAAAATGGATCAAGCTGCTTTACGTAAATTTTTGCAATAGCACCACAAGACCCAGAAAATATTCTTCCTTTAGCCAGGAAAAATAAATAAAGAAGAGAGGGTATCCTGCGAACACCCTCTCCATGTCAATGTTTTATATAAACAGGCTTGCTTAACGGTGTGATTTATAAAAACCGGTTAGTGACAAACTCGAAAAGGGTCTTAACACCAAATCCCTTTGCACCCTTGCCAAGAAAACCAAGTGGCTCCTCTTTCACGCATGGCCCTGCTATATCAATATGTGCCCAGGGTATCTTCTCATCTACAAACTGTTTCAAAAAAAGTGCCGCCGTTATAGCGCCCCCCCAACGGCTGCCAATATTCTTCATATCTGCAATCTCTGCCTTGAGCTGCTCCATGTAGGGCATAAACAACGGCATTTCCCATAGATTTTCGTCTGCCTCCCTGCCTGCTTCGATAAGCTCCCTGTTGAACCGGCTGTCAGGCCCAAATACACCTGCAATATCCTCTCCCAGAGCAACAACACAGGCCCCAGTAAGGGTGGCAGCATCAACAATACAGTCTGGCTTCATCTCAGAGGCTATGCATAATGCATCGGCAAGTATAAGCCTGCCTTCTGCATCTGTGTTATCCACCTGGACGGTCTTGCCATTTCTGATGGTGATGATGTCCTGGGTGTGAAACGCACGTGAGGATATATCATTTTCAACCAAAGGAGTAATAACAGCGATTCTCAAAGGAAGCCTGAGGCTTGCCAGGGCGCATGCTGCCGCAAAGGTCATGGCTGCCCCACCCATGTCATACTTCATGCCTATCTGGCTGCTAGCAGGTTTTAGACAGTAGCCTCCGGTATCCATGGTCACGCCCTTTCCCACCAAGGCTACAAACCCCTTGGGCTTTCTCGGCCTGTATTCTCCAATCACCAACCTGGGTTTAGAAGCTGCTCCCTGTCCTACTGCCAAAATACCTCCACACTTTTCCTTCTCTAGCCTTTTTTCATTCCAAAGCGTCACCTTAAGGCCGGCCTTTTTGCCCATCTTCTGAAAGACACTCGCCAAACTCTCTGGATGTATCTCATTTGGAGGCTCATTAAGCACGTCTCTTGCAAAATTTACCCAGAAAAAAAGCTCCTCCTTCTCTTTCAAATCCTTTTCTTCCCTTTTCGATAAAGATTTCTCTGTCACACAAAGGACTTGGGGAAACTCCGGCTTTTTCTCCAGATATTTGTCGAATTTGTAACCTCCAAGAAGGGCAGCTTCCATGCATGGAGACAGAAACCCATGCCTGTCATTGGCAAGAAAAACCGTAACCCGCCTGTTTTTCTCATCAGATGCTGACCTGATCATAGAAGAAACATGTCTTTTGAACATCTGGACCTTACTAAAATTTTTGTCATCAACACGCATGGCCACAGCCTGAAAACGTTTCCCTTCATGCAAACCCGCCTGAAATGTAATGGACTTCCCCTGGTCATCTGGTGGATAAGGACTGTCAATAAATAAAGGGATCTGGTCCGAAGAAAAAAACGGTGTGTTTTCATCCCCGTAAAAAAATATCAAAATATCTCTGTCTTCTAGGCTATATTTTCTTTGCACTGCAAATTCACATACCGCCATGTTCTGCCTCCTTTGTTATTCTTTCCCTGCAAGCATAGCCAACAGCTCCTGGTATACCATGGAGCTTATTTCGCTTCTCGTAAGCCTTTTGTCCCGGGTTACTACTGATATCGGCTTTCCCACCGTGACATCAATTCTACCAGGACGAGCTATGAAGGCCCCCTTTGGAAGAACTTTATGGCTACCCCTTATGGCCACTGGCACAACGGGGCAGCCTGATTTAATTGCGAGCATGAAACCTCCTTCCTTAAAACTCTGAAGCCTACCGTCTTTACTCCGAGTCCCTTCAGGAAATATGACAATGGAGGCCCCCTTTTTCAGCCTGTCTGCCGCCTTTTTTATACTTTTTACTGCAGCCCTGCTGTTTTTTCTGTCTATAGGAATGTAACCCGCCTTTTTCATGGCCAAACCAAGAAGCGGAACATTAAATAACTCCTTCTTGACCAGAAATCGAAATGTCACAGGCAGGGCCCTGTAAAGGACAAGAATATCCATCTGACTGGCGTGATTGCAGGCAAAGATGACTGGTCCGTCAAAGCTCTTTGGCCCTAAAAACTTGGTCTTTACTTCTATTCCACACGCACCGAGAACGAGTCCAGACCAAAAGCGGCCTATCCTATGGGCAAAATCTTGCCTGCCAGTGATCATCACCCCTAAAATGGCCACTGGAGCACACACCATGTAAGAAAGGGGAAAAAACCAGGGGAATATCATGCCGGTAATCAGTCTTCTCATAACCTGAAATCCAATTAAATATAAAAAATCAGAAACTGAAAAATTCAAAATACAGTCAAAAGATTACCATAATATCCTCTAGTTGAACATTGGCCCGGCAGCAGAAAATCAATTATCATTATTTATTTCTTTTATATCCAAGCACCCCATACGATATTACAGGCCACTTTCAACTACCTATCACTCATTACAGTTTTAGAAATGCCGAATTGGTAGCAGGAAGCGTTGAATTGCACCTCCCTTTCCAATGCATTTCCAGGATATTCTATTCATAGAATAAACAAGCCCTATGAATGTTGAACAGGAATTCAGAAGAAAAAAGTCGCTCAAAAACTTGTGACCATTTTACTGGGCCAATACAGACTACATGAAACTTGAGATAAAATGAGGCAACGGGCATTGTCCCTTAGAAACGAAACATCTTTTTAAGAAAATTCCTCCGTAAAAACATTTGACAACAAATGCAGTTTCATGAAGTCTGGTTTCCTTGCCACCAAACCAAATAGACTATTATCTGACACTTATCTCCGCCTCCAGTTTTTACCCTAACATTCCGATAATTAAAAATAAGTCTGACTAAGCAACCGCCAGGTTACTTCATAGGCATCTATATGACCCAGAAACAAAAAATGCTTTTAGATTATATAGTGAAATGGAGAGAGATATGGAGCTAAACCTTATGCAACCCAAGTCTGCCAATGCTCTGGAGACCTTTGTGGATACCCAAGAAGACATACTTTTACAGCTTGCGCCATATCTTTCCAATGAATCCTATCAAAAAGACCAACAACTGGATGTCAAGGCTGATGAAAACAGTCTCTACTATGTACAAAAAGGCCGGGTAGAAGTCTCATACGAAGAACAAGGTACCCAGATTATTGTAGCCCTGATAGGCCAGGGAGAATTTTTTGGTGAAGTAGGCTTCATAGATGGCATCAGCAGGGTGCGCAATATAAGAGCCAGTCAAGATTCAACCCTTCTTAGGCTTTCTAAGGATCAGCTCCTTAAATTGCGTAAGGAAAATCCAACACTTTTTGGAGATATCCTATATTTGATAAGCCTGTCCATATGTGGAAAATTTCGACAAGTGGCCGCAGAATCCAGGCCATTAAACAGCTACTCCGCCTTTTTATCAAACGGGAGAATACCTCTTTTTAAAGAAGTTAAACCAGTACCAGATCATGTCTTTAAAGACGGATTATGGAGACAGGTAAATGATAGGGTAGAGATGTTTAAAGGGGTCATGTATGAGATAGCTAATGATGTCCAGAACTGTGAAAAAACACAACTCTTTGATGCATGTTATCCGCGGGTCAAGAGGCTGATTGACGAATTCGATTCCTATATAGAACGGCTCTCCCGTTATGAAAAAGCAGATGACGAGATCCTTGAATATATCTGGGGGTATGTATTTAAAGAGATTTTCCCCTATTTTATGAGAAGCCGATTTGCTCAGAGGGCCTACTTCAAACCCAAGGGATATGCAGGAGATTTTCTAATGATGGAAGCCATTTATGCAAACACGCCTGACGGAGACGGGGATCTGGGAATACTGATAGACAAATACTGTCTGGATACACCTCCAGCTAGGGCCGTACGGGAGAGGAGAAGGCTTCTATCTAGTATTTTGGAAAAAGAGGTAACGACAAGGCTTAATGAGCAAGGCGGGCATGAAGACAGGATAAAAATCATGAATCTTGCATGTGGTTCCAACAGGGAACTCTTTGACTTTCTTGCCAGGTTCAATGCCACAAACATGGTAGAGGCTCTCTGCATAGATGCTGACAAGGACGCCCTGACCTTTACGGCAGAAAATGTGGATGTCTTCAAGCATGAGGCAAGGATTATGCTTATGCAGGAAAACGTGATAAAATGGTCACTTAGGAGGTCTAAACAAGACTTTGGACAACAAGATATCGTTTATTCTGCAGGGTTGACAGATTACTTAGATGACCGTCTGTTTACTGCCCTGGTCAAAAGGGCCTGGGAACATCTAAAGCCTGGAGGGGTATTGGTTCTCAGTAACTTTTCTGTACACAATCCCAATAAGGCATGGATGGATCACATCTTGCAATGGAAACTTATTCATAGAGACGAGCAAGACCTGAAAAGGCTTTTTGAAGCCGGAGGTTTTAGTAGTTCAGTGGAGGTCTTTCACGAAAGAGAAGGAGTCAACCTGTTTGCGGTTGGCAGGAAGGAGGCATAGCTTCCAAAGGAATCCCTGCATTTGAAGAACTACTCCAGATTCAAAAAAGAATTCGAAGACGACCTCTTTCCTGTCTTAAAAAAGACAGTGGGGATAGGTTTAATCCTTATCATTATCCTGGTCCCTGCCTTTTCCTGGGTAGACTATTACTATTATCCTGAATACTTCCGTAGATTTCTATACTATCGCCTGGGGGCCGCTACGCTTGCAGCCTTGCTTTTTTATCTCAATCTTAGAAGCAGAAGTTTTCATATTTCAAAAATAATAGGAATACTTGGTTACTATGTAGTTGGCATATGCATAATAATGATGATTAGGGATGTAAACGGGTTTGAAACACCATATTATGCCGGCCTCCTGTTAGTATTTACTGGCTTCATTTCCATAGTACCCTTTGAAACGAAGTGCCATCTCTTTCACGTAGCTATCCTTTATATTATATACATAATCGCTATATTTGCATCTAAAGACAGTCAAGTCTCAAAACTTTTTGTGGTAAACAATATATTTTTGCTCTCCTGTCTTACCATATTGCTAACCGCCTCCTTTTTTAATTATAAAAAACGATTTGAGGAATTTCTTGGCAGAAAAAAATTAATAAAGGCTGAAGAATGCCTTAGGCAATATGCAACTCAATTACAAGAAAATGTAGAGGAATCAGAATCCCGTTACGCATCTGTAGTCAATAATGCCAAGGAAGGTATACTGATTATAAGTAAAGGAAAGGTGACATTTTACAATCCCAGAGCAAGAGAGATATTAACCAGCATAGGCATCATGCCAAAAGATGAAGAAATCATGGAGCAACTTCCTCAAAATATGAGGGAAGCTATCAGCAAGGCATACTCGGAGGCCATATCATCGGGTAAAAGCACTATCAATCAGGAAATAGAACTAGAGATAGATAAACATTCCAAAAGATGGTTCGAATACACACTAGTTCCAATCAAGATTCAAAAAGAGCCTGCTTCTGTACTCTTTCTAAGGGATGTTACTGCTAGAAAACAGATGGAAAACGAGTTGATACAATCCCAGAAGATGGAAGCCATTGGAGTAATGGCAGGAGGGGTGGCCCATGATCTGAACAACGTCTTTCAAATAGTTTCGGGGTATGTCCAGATGGGCCTGCAACTAGCAGAAAAGGGGTCCAAAATACATTATTATCTTGGCCAAATAGAAAAGACTATCGGCCGGGCTTCCATGGTAGCCAGACAGCTCCTTATCTTTGCAAGAAAAGATGAAAGCAAAAAGGAGGTGTTGGATGTAAATTCTCAGATAGTATCTCTTACAAGACTTCTTCACAGGGTCATTCCCAAGATGATTACTATTGATCTCAGACTCTCAGCAGATGCGGGTTGCATATACGCAGACCCGGTAAAGTTTGAACAGGTGTTGCTAAATCTTTGCATAAACGCCAGAGATGCCATGCCGGAGGGGGGAAGATTAGAGATATCCACCTTCAAGACCAAGCAGGTGCCAGATGACATAAAGAAGCTTTCTCAGGATTTGTGTGATAAGTCAGACCAGGAGTACGTGTGCATAAAAATTGCTGATACAGGCCAGGGAATACCGCCCGAGCTAAAGGACAGGATTTTTGAGCCCTTTTTTACCACTAAAGAAAAGGGCAAGGGCACGGGCCTTGGACTTTCCATAGTCTATGGCATTGTGAAGGATCACCAAGGATTTATCTCATGTACCAGCCAGCCAGGAAAAGGAACTGTCTTTTCAGTTTATCTGCCCGCATGCCAAGATCTAAAGGAACATGTTATAACAGGCCTGCCGGAAACCGAACCCATGGATGCCAGTAACGAACTGATCCTATTGGTAGATGATGAGGAACAGATAAGGGATATTGGTAAAAATATGCTGGAACAGGTAGGTTACCAGGTGGAAACAGCAGAAAGCGCAGAAGCCGCCATAGAATTCATAAGGGAACGAGGAGATTCGTTAAGGCTCATCCTGCTAGATCTAAACATGCCAGGCATGGGGGGAATGAAATTCCTAGAACAGTTCAATAAACTCTTTCCAGAACTGGATGTGGCAATAATCATATGTACAGGATATTTTGACAAAGAAGATCTTTCAAAGGTGAGAGAGCTCGGTGTTAGCCGTGTAGTTCACAAACCCTTCAAGTTCTCGGAAATAGTACCAGTAATCAGATCGGTACTTTCTTCACATCAAAAAGAAAAGAATAAGTCCGTTTAATTCCCTTTAATGCTGATTTTTTCCATACATATTTTTTCATATCTCTAATATGAGCTTTTGCAAGTTATTTTGAGAAAAAATCAAAAAATTTGGCATTCTTATGGAAAAATCACCATTATTAATAAACAAACTCCTTTTGACATATCGGTCACATCGAGTTAAAGAACTTCGTGAATGATTATTCATAATCGAAAAGCAAGAGTGTTTATTGGCCCTATGTAAATGTAATTTATTTTGGTGGCATCGCTGAAAAAAGGGGAATTTTCAGCAATTTAGCAAAAAAGATGTGGATGGTTAGGGAATTATGAAAAAACAAAAGGGAGTTACTCAAGGTTTTCGGGCAGGGTTTGTTCCTATCTTTTTAATCTTTCTACTTTTGGCTGCGGTTCCGGTATTGGCGGAAATGGACCTACCCTATGGTACGCTTAACATCACGAGCAGGACTCAGTATCAGGTCAAATGGTCCACTCCTCCTGACAGGTTCATGGTCCCCAATGATTCCAGTGACCAGGACTTTGAAGAACAGGTGGGAGTGAATTGGGACTGGCGGGAAAAGGGTGTCAGCTTCAATTTCCTCGGAAGATACAGAAAAGATCTGGACGGCACCCCAGAAGGTTCCATCTTTCAGGATTATATCGATGCCTGTGGTGACAACAGGCAGCAGCTGATGCTCTACTATGGTTACCTGGAATTTACAGAGCTTATCCAGGACTATGACATACGAATAGGACGCCAGTATGTATTTGGCGTTGACGAGAACATTCAGCTAGACGGACTGTGGCTTCGCGGTGACAGGCCCTTACATCTTGATTGGCTAAGTTTTGAGATATACGGCGGAATGGTATCTCAGCCGTTTGCCAATCTTAGAAGAGATGGAATAGCCGGACTCAATCTAGAGTTCTATCCGGTCAAGGATCTGGTTATTCATGCTGACTCAAGTTTTTACAAGGAAAATTCATGGACTCTTTATGCAGACTGGCGTCCGTATGAAAATCTTAGAATGGATGCACATGGAGCCTTCATAAACAACCATGCCCGTTACGCCTTTTTTAATGTGGTGGGTGATATCGACAAGACAGGAACCACCATAGGTTTTAAATACTATAGAAATTTTGAAAACGAGCATGATTCCGAATTCATTTTTGATTGGCAGTCACCAGAAAAGGACCTTGGCAAAGACATAAGAAAGCTGTACCTAGCCAGGGAGAGGGCATACAATCAGTTTGACCTGTCCATAAGCCAGGCCATTCCCACCCAGGAGGGCTTGGCGATCTTTTCCAGATTAAGCATTAGAAAGCTTGCCTCCAGCGATGATGAAGACCTTTATACCACTGACTTCATCAGCTGGACCGCAGGTATCAACATCAACGAATGGCTACATCTTGAGGGTTTTCACTGTTCCATTGGAATAACCAAGTGGTGGGAAAATCGGGATACCTACTACGAAGCCAACTCGATCTCTGTTTTTGCAAACATACACCAAGAACTTTTTGACAGATGGGAGATCTCTGGAGGTTATTATTTCAAAACAGAGGATGTAAACAGTCTCATTGAAAACGAGGCTGCCAACAATTACTACGGAGCCATACGCTATCGCATGGACGAAAACAAATGGGCAGAATTGAAATACGAGTACGAGCGTGATGACTATTACAAAGAATTTGGCGTTAGCGACATAAACAGCTTAACGGCAACCGTTTATGTGAAATTTTAAGGGTTAAGAACAATCTTTGCAGGGGATAAGGATATGAAGAGGATAAAACCACTCACTATTATATTGGCCCTTTTGGCCGCTGTTGCTCTGGTTCTTTCAGGATGCAAAAAGGAAGAAGGCAGTCTCAAGTTCAATCACGAGCTCCATGTTGTGGACAATGAGATGAAATGTGCCGACTGCCATGAGGCAGGCAAGGATGGCAAAATGGAAAATCCTTCCATGGACAAATGTTCTGAATGCCACGATATAGATCTTGACAACCCTTCTGATGACTGCCTCATGTGCCATACTTTAAAAAGCTCGATGAATGACTATACAGTGGAAGAAGCCGTACCTGAGAAACCGAGAAGTTACCATGACCTTATTTTCACCCATGAGGCCCATGAAGATGTGGAATGCAGTACCTGCCACAAGGACATAGACAAGCAAGACAGGCTGTCTGAAATCGAATGGCCTGACATGTTCACCTGCAAAAAGTGTCATAACGGAGATGATGCTCCCATAGATTGCGAGGTATGTCATACAAAGGTACGCAAAGAGATCCCACCTGAAAATCATCATGGAGACTGGGCAATGCAGCATGGGCCGGCAAGCCGTTTTGACAGATCATGCGAATTCTGCCACGACAATCCAAAAAGATTTTGTAATGACTGTCACCAGACCCAAAAACCAAAAGATCACATCTTTAACTGGAAGACCACCCAGCATGGTCAAGATGCAACCCATGACCGCAGACTGTGCGCTGTTTGTCATCCTGCATCCTATTGCTCTGACTGTCACAGAAGTCAAAAACCTGTATCCCATGCAAGGGGCGACTGGATGGCATATACAAAGGAAAACGGCCATGCCGAAGCGGCCAAGCACAACTTCAGAAGCTGCAACGTATGCCACACAACGGCAGAATGTAAGCAGTGTCATCAGAATGTCATCTTGAGAAAGTAAAAGAGATTTTAGTCCTGTCCTATCAAGGGAGGGCGTTTAGGGAATGTTTTTTAAGAGGCTTAAAAATTTCAGGAGGTTTAATAATGACTCGCAAACCGGCTAAGACCACCACACTGGTGTGGACCCTGCTACTATTAGGAGCCTTGCTGCTGCCACAGGTCGCCTTTTCACATCCAGCAGTACAGCTGCTGGACAGAAATGGCAAACCTATTATAGGCCAGCTTAGCTCATCGGACACCATAACCGCTGCCAATGGCTCTGTATACAAGGCTGGTCCTGCCTACAGCCCAAAGCAGACATGTGGCAAGTGCCATGATTACAACGCAGTAACAAAGGCCTACCATTTTAGGGAGGGAGTTGGAAGAAATGGTGAAATCATAAACGATCATTGGTCAGACAAGGAAAACGACGGCACCCTTTATAAGTACCTTGCAAACGCCTATGGACATCTTTTGAGCCCGGGCCAGCTAGGTGCATGGTGACCCCCCTCTTACCGCCAGGTGGCGGCTAAGAGCGAAAGGGGAAGTCTTAGGGATCCATTTACCAGTGAAGGTAAACCATACTTTTTTGATCAGGGCATGGCTGACCAGATGGCCACGTGCTCTTCATGCCATCCTGGTGGTGGGCCTGCAGAAGGGATAGTCCAAAGTGACGGTACTGTTACACCCTTTGACGACCCTTCTCTCACTCCGGTTCACAGCTATGACAGAGATTTTTACTCATACGGATCAAACACAATAACACAGGCGCTTTTGAGCCCAGGCTCCATTTCTCAGACCATGAGCACCATTGGAGATCCCCAAAGGGTTGACTGGAACAAGACCGGTGTCATGGAGGCCGATTGCCTTCTTTGCCATATAGACCCTGAAAGCCCCTATACCCTACATGCTGCTGACGGCCTAAAGGCCCAGCCGTTTAGGCCTAGACTGATGATATTTGCCCAGAGGCAAAACGGTTCTGTGACCAAGATTTCCCTGGGTATGCCCCTGTCAGATGGCCTAACCAACGAATCGGTCCTCAACTATACAGATCCGGCACAAAGAATGGGAAGACCAACCGCTATGATGGCTCTTGCAAAGCTTCCTGCCAAAAATGTCGGTGAAATGATGAAGATGTGGACCGATGGACTCAAACAGATGGAGGCAAACGGCCTTAATCTGCCCTATGCCCTGTATGGAGAGAATGTGCAAAAGATCTGGGGGCCACAGGGAATAAAGCCAGAATACTGTGCCAATCCAAATGGACCTGCTGACGAAATGCAGAGGCTTATGGCCTCTCGGGATGCCCTTATGCAGATGTTTCAGGGCTTTCTGAGCTACCTAAAGAACAATCACCTTGTGCCTCCAAAGACCACCATGGAGCAGATGATGGCCATGTTCTTTAACGAATTCATCTATGCCTATCAGATTAAGGATCAGATGGGAAACCTTCTTCCTATACCAGTAGCTCTGCGCGCCTATGAAAGGGGCAAATTCTACACTGATTGGGACAGCCCTGACGCTACCGTTAGGGATTATGTACGCGCTCCGCTTATAGAAGGTGACAAGGACGGCATCCCCTATTCCGGAATGGTAGGAATTGGCTGGGGAGCAACCATGTTTGCCATTCAAAAATATATGCAGGGTGATCCCTCCTACATGAAACCCAATGGGCAGCCTGATCTAGCCAAGGTAATGACAGATCTACAAAATGGAGTCATTCCGCCAAGTGCAGTAATGCCTACACTGCATAACTATCTGCCAAGCTTCTTCTATCTTATGCCAACAGCGCAGCTGATGGGACTTGATTTTAATCAGGATGGCGCACCTATCACCTACATACAGCTAGTCAAAAATGGTAACGACTGGGATGCCAAGGTATATTGGAACGTCTCTGACCTTGGAGACGGGTCCATTCATATGGACATGTTTGGTGGCAGTAGCGACATCAACTCCTACAAATGGGTAAAGGTCTGTGGCCAGTGCCATGTAATGACCCAGGACCATGGAAACAGCGAGTGGACAAGGGCCAGGCTTTACAATCTTGGCATGCCGGCCGACTGGGTCAAAAACGGACAGTTTGTCAACTGGACAGACAACGAGGAAGCCCCTGGCTTTGATGTCCACATGTCACGCAAAAAGATGGGGTGTGGTTCATGTCATTTGACAGAATCCGGAAATCTCGAAGACAAACACAACTTCAAAAAAGGTACAGACACAGCCCATATGGTCAGAAATGACCTGGACAACAACCCCAAGCCCAAAAGCTGTGAAAGTTGCCATCTTGGTGGAGATCCAGAGGCTCCAAATCCTACCTCAGCACATGAGGAAAAGTTTGGCGAAAACACCGGGCGTCACATGGCAGAGATAGCCTGTCAGACCTGCCATGTACCCTATAAACGGACATGGCGCTTCAGAATGTTTGATGACACCCTTGGTTACTATGGCAACTTTGACAACCGTTTTGGTTACAACATCCTTCCTGGCGGCGACGGATCAATGATGGCCTTCCCAGGCCCCTATGCCCTCTCGCCAGTCTATGGGACTTCTCCAGGCTATGGAATTCCCCATTTCCACATGGTTGCGCAACACATAGATGCTGACGGAAATGGCATCATACCCATGGACTTTGTTTCACAGATGGTGGACTACTTTAACATGAACGGTTCAGCAGATCCGGGGCTGCTTGTAAACGGCATGCCAACAAACTTTGCATTTGATTTCTGGAAGTACTTTTATCAGGTGAGTTTAATGCAATATCAGCAGATGGGTGTGCCTCTAAACTTTGATCCAAAGTATGACAACGAGGTATATCCTCCGCTTTACTGGGCCAATGGAACAAATGGCTATCCACAAATAGTCATAGGCAATCCAATCACCATCATGACATGGGTAGATGTAAACCCACAACCCGATCATGACATGAGTGATATTGCCTATAATGGTGCAAAGGTCCTTTATCTGAAGGAGATTAACGCTGCTATCAGATCCTTTTTCCCACCTGTCCAACTTGGCAGGATTGATCCCATGACTCTTGCCATGATACCGCCAAACGATCCAACATTTGCCCAGAATCCAAATGTTGGCAAGATTGTGCTTAGGGATAGTGGCTATGTGATTTTTGATCACACAGGAGATATGTATCCGGATCTCTGGTGGCCAGAGGACGTTAAGGCCATGCAAGAGGCACTAATAAAGGTGCTAAAGGCAGAGGGAGAAACCAACCCAATGCCCGTCATCTTTATGGCTGCTCACTACTTCTCTGACTCCCATGGAGTACAACCAGCTCGGAAGGCCCTTGGTGCCAAGTCATGCTACGACTGTCATGGAGATGCCTCTAAAGAACCTGGTGCACACAGGGTTACAGACCGTATTGTTACCTTTGCTCCATGGGCACCCCCTTTCTTTACAGAAGAGAACAGGCTTCTCAAATATGATCCTCAAGCTGTACCGGAAGATGCCCCTATCTGGATGAAGAGGGCAGGCATGGTGCTTAACAATCCAAACGGGCTCTTTGTGGTAGATGGAGAGGTTGCCTATATAGAACCTGTTCAGGCAAACGGCCTTTCATTCCTGGGAGCCAAGCAGGAGGATGTATTGGCCCTTAGCAAGCACCATGCTGAAGAATTGTTCTATATGGTTGCAGAAGGCAGTGTAAAAGGAGATGAGATCGACGAGATTGATCCGGCACTTCTTACTCCAGAAGAAAGGGAGGCCACATACGTACGCCAGGTTGTGAACAGTCCTTGGAGTCAAAAACTCTACTTTTACATACCGGCCCATCTAAAGCCTGAGATAGCAGAATGTGGTTTCCAGCCTTCTGCAGAACCGCTTTACCTAGAAGGGGAAGGCATGGCAGAAGGGTATGTTCTCAAGCTTGGCTTTAACGAGGATGTTCATGAATCCATGATTATAAAGCTCCCATACAGCGGAGCCAATCCGACAATCGTTACGAAAACCGCGGGAAGGACATCTTTTGTCAGGGATAAGAGTGCCAAAATCCTTGAGCAAACAGGTGCATACGTGATTGTAAAGGTCAACCATGCAGGAGAGTTTGCTGCGGTAAATACCCAGTTCCTGCTTGGACCCAACGGTGAACAGTGGCAGCCTTTCATGAAGGACTAGACTGCTGTTTTTTAAAACGATCCGTATAGTTAAGGGCGGGGCAACCCGCCCTTTTTATTTTTTACTGGCAAGATAGTCTATAATATGCCCCTTCTCCTGCCGGGACAGCTTTGCCCCATGGCGCATCATGCGTTCAACAATACCGTTCCACTCATCTTTAGCCCTTCTCTCTGCGTATATTCTCTTGGTTGAGTGACACCTTGTACACCTCTTCTTTATAAGTTTTTCATTTTCATTTAATCTAATGCAGCCAGAAACTGTAAAAACAAACAGAATAAAAAGCACCATCGTAACCATATCTTTCATAACAAGCTCCCAAGCCCTGTTTCAGAAGGCCAGACAATTTTCAAGGATGTTTTCTTGAGTATTGTACTTTTTGCCTTATCATATTGGCTATAAAAAAAGGCTATATTACAAGGAGGAAAACACCATGAATTTCAGAGAAGAATGGCAGCTTTTGGGGTGGTATGAAAAGTTCGAAAAGATGGTCTGCGTCACCCTGTCATTTGTAGTGGCGCTGGTTATTCTCTGCGCCCTTTACAAGCTAGGATTTCACCTGTTTCATCTACTGGTGACCCATGGTGTTGACCCCCTAGATCACAAGGCATTCAAGACCATTTTCGGCATGATTATGATTCTTCTCATAGCACTTGAATTTAAACATTCTATTGTGAAAGTCATTGAAAAGAACCAAAGCATTGTTCAGGTCAAAACAGTGTTGCTGATTGCCATTCTGGCCATAAGTAGAAAAATGATAATCCTTGACACTAAGGCCATGTCTCCTATGACCATATTTTCCCTGTCGGCAGTACTGCTCTCTCTCGGCCTAGTCTATTGGTTGATGCGTGAAAGAGACGACCGTGTGGCAGCAAGACAAAACAATTCCTAACTGCACCGGTTTAAATCAGGCTATTGGGCCTTGAACACCTTTATTACTTCTTTCATAAACTTCGGTAAATCGCTGGGTTGCCTTGCTGTTATTATTTTGCCGTCTACAACCACAGGACTATCTTCAAACACGGCACCCGCTTCTTCCAACTTGTAAGAAACCTTGTAGTAACAGGTCGCCCTCCTGCCCTTGAGGATTCCTGCAGCAGCAAGTACCAAGGGGCCGTGACAGATAGCTGCAATTGGCCTGTCGAGTTGGCCAAATTTCTTGACAAATTCTATTACCGAATCGTGCATAGCAAGTTTTTCTGCAGCCTTCCCTCCAGGTATAAACAGTGCGTCAAAGGCTTCAGGCTCTGCCTCACCTATCTCAAGGTTGGCACTTACTGTATATCCTCTCTTACCCTTGACCTCTCCCCAGTCTGGAGCAGCAATATCCACCTGAAAATCTTCTTCTTCCAGCCTGTATTTTGGGCAAATCAGTTCTGTATCTTCAAACCCGGACTCTGTAATGAATAAAATACGCATCAGTTCCTCCTTTGCCGTTTATGAAAATCGTTACGTGGTACATCTTGGAGATTTAACTGTTCGCTTTTTACGACGAACCTTCCTGAAGGCGATCTTAACAGCCTGGTCGATCTTAGACACCAGGTGAAACTTGAGCTGCTGGCGTATCTGTTCTGGCAGCTCGTCAAGATCAACACTGTTTCTTTTTGGCAAAATCACCTCTTTGATACCGGCCCTGTGAGCCGCCAAGACCTTCTCCTTTATACCACCAACAGGAAGCACCAGCCCTCTTAAGGTTATTTCTCCGGTCATTGCAACATCTGGCCTGACCGGTTTATCAGTAAATAGAGATATAAGGGCTATGGCAATGGTGATACCAGCTGAAGGCCCATCCTTTGGAATGGCTCCAGCAGGCACGTGAACATGAATGTCCTCGGTTTTGAACACTTCTTCGGCGATTCCATAGGTGCATGCCTTGGACTTGACGTAGCTTAAGGCTGTTTGAGCAGACTCTTTCATTACATCACCCAACTGCCCTGTTAAGGTAAGTTTACCAGTGCCAGGCATCTTGGTTGCCTCTATAAATAAGATGTCACCACCAACAGGAGTCCATGCCAGTCCAGTGGCCACCCCTGGAATAGATGTACGCTCCGCCACATCAGGAAGATATCTGGGTTTACCCAAAAACTCCTCCAGATTCCTGACCTTGACCCTTACCTTTTCGTCATGGCCCTGGGCAACCATCCTGGCCACTGCCCTGCAGATGGAACCTATTTGGCGCTCTAGATTCCTGACACCGGCCTCACGTGTATATTCGGTAATAATCCTTACCAATGCCCTTTTTTCAATAGTAAGATTTTTCCGGGTAAGACCATGGGCTTCCAGCTGCCGTGGAATAAGATAACGCCTTGCAATCTCGATCTTGTCTTCAAGGGTATATCCGGACAATTCCAGGATCTCCATCCTGTCAAGCAAGGGCGCTGGAATGGTCTCGAGCACATTCGCTGTAGCAATAAAAATTATTTTGGAAAGATCAAACTCCACGCCCAGATAGTGGTCGGTAAACTTGGAGTTCTGTTCAGGATCCAGCACCTCAAGCAATGCCGAAGCGGGATCACCTCTAAAATCCGTACCTATCTTGTCGATTTCATCCAGCATCATCACCGGATTGTTCACTCCAACCTTTCTAAGTCCCTGAATAATACGGCCTGGCATTGCACCAATATAGGTCCGGCGATGGCCACGTATTTCTGCCTCGTCCCTGACGCCGCCCAGTGCAATCCTATAGAACTTTCTGCCAATAGCCCTTGCAATAGACTTTCCAAGAGAGGTTTTTCCAGTTCCCGGTGGACCAACAAAACAAAGAATAGGACCTTTGGCATCAGGCTTGAGCTTTCTTACTGCAAGATACTCTATGATTCTCTTTTTGATCTTCTCTAGATCATAATGGTCTTCATTGAGGATCCTTTCCGCCCTGTCAAGATCAAGGTTGTCCTTGGTGGATTCATTCCAGGGAAGTTCGAGTATCCAGTCCAAATACGTCCTGGCCACAGTGTATTCTGATGAAGACGGATGCATGCGCGACAGCCTTTCAAGTTCCCGCTCCGCCTCCTTTCTTGCGTCTTCTGGGAGTTTTTTTGCCTTGAGCTTTTGTCTCAACTCTTCAATTTCATCAGGCTGCCCTTCAGACTCTCCCAGTTCTTTTTTAATAGCCTTTAACTGCTCCCTGAGAAAGTATTCTCTTTGACTTTTGTCTACCTGATCCCTGACTTGGGTCTGTATTTTGTGTCCTAGTTCCAGGATCTCCAGTTGCTCAGACAGAATCTTCAGGGCCTTCTCCAGCCTTTTCATCACATCCAGCTCTTCAAGGATTTCCTGCTTCTGCGCAGGAGAAATATTTAGATGACTAATGACCACATCAGCCAATACCCCGGGGTCATCTATATTTAAAATTATTGAACGAAGTTCACTTGGCAGGTTTGGAGACAGATCAAGAACTTTAGAAAAGGCCTGCCTAATGTTGACCACCATGGCCTCAAGAGCCATGCTCGGCGTTACTTTATCCTGTACAGCCTCTACCTTTGCCTTTATGTATGGGGTGGTAGCCGTGATTTCTTTTATCCTTACCCTGGTAATTCCCTGGACAACAAGTCGTGCATGTCCCTGTTCATTTTTGGCCATCCTGAGAATCAAACCCATGGTCCCTATTTTATGAAGTTTTTTGGGAATCTCTTCCTCAGACTCCATGGGACCTTCCACAAATACCACCGCTATGGTCCTATCTGCCGCAAGGGCATCATCTATCATTTTTACAAGGCCAGGCGGCTCTACAACCCACGGGACTACCATATGGGGAAATAACACCACATCCTTGCTAGGAAGTATTGGAAGCTCCCTAATGGTATTTTGATGCTGTTCCTTAAACTGTTGGGTATTCTGTATCCCTATTTCTTTATGGTCGCTATTGTTGTTACCGCTCATATGGTCGCTCCTGGTTTATGTCTACTACTTATCTAATCTTGATTTGCATCCGATCAGTTCCTTTCTTGTTAAAACGCACAAGCAGCAATCCATTTTCCATTCTAGCATTGATCTGTTCTGCATCTATGGGAAGTGGAATCCGGACAATCCTTTCAAACGGACCATATTCCACCTCCATCTGGAAAAACCGTTTCTCCTTTATCTTTAAAGGCGGTTTCCTATCTCCTGACATTCGTAGAAACTGCCCTTCCAAGACAAGCTCGAGACTGTTTGAGTCCACTCCCGCCAGATCTGCAACCAGATAAACAGATGTCGAATCAGCGTAGATATCTATTGCTGGAATCCAGCTTCCGCTTGCCGTAATAGCTCCATAGGGAATCCTGAACAACTCGTCCATTATCTCTTTAAATTCCCTGCCTATTTGATCAATCTCTTTAGAAACAGCTATTTTTATTACCGGCATATTTGATTCCCTTTCATGAAAAAATTCCCAACCTGCCACTACAATAAACGATAATCAGATAAAGCAAAAATTTATTAATTAAAAAATCAGAAGTTTTTGATTTTGTTTGGAATTAAAATAGTTACATAAAAACTTTAGTGCAAGACAAAGGGGTTAAAAAACGAAAGCTCCTTGACTTTTTGCAGATTATGGTTTTAAAAGGCTTATTCAACTCCTCCTTGCCCTGATTTTCAGGGCCAGAGATTTGACCGAAAGGGGGCAATTTTATGAAATTGCATCACTATGAAACCATTTTCCTTCTTCACCCTGAACTCAGCAATGAGGAAAGGGAAACAGCAGTTGAGAAATTTTCTTCCATCATCAAAGACGATCAGGGACAGATAGTCAACATTGACCAGTGGCCCCTGAAGAAGTTAGCATACAAAGTCCAGAAACAGACCCAAGGATACTATGTGGTAATGGATTTTGGTGCTCCTGGCAGTGCCATTGAAGAGTTGACCAGAAACTTCAGACTTGACGAACGTGTTATGAAGTTTATGACAACTAAACTTGATGATGAATTCGATCCTGAAGAGGCAGCCAAAAAATACGCTCAAAAAGAGACCAAAGAGTCCCAGGAGCAGGCTGAAACCTCAGAGGTCGACCAAGAACAGAAGGAGGACTAGATGCAACGTCCACAGCAAAACAGGTATAAACGTCGCAGAATATACGTAAGGAGAAAGATTTGCAGGTTTTGTGCAGACAAATCCCTGGTTGCGGACTATAAGCAACCAGACCTTTTGAAAGCCTTCATAACCGAACGGGGTAAAATCCTGCCCAGGCGTGTAACAGGCACATGCGCAAAACATCAGCGCAGACTAACGAACGCTATTAAAAAGGCCAGGATAATGGCACTTCTACCCTTTACATCTGGTCATGCAATTGAATAATATTGCCTGATGGCGTGAACATTCCTAGTACACAAGGTCACAGGGCGAGAATACCTCTAAAGGATAGCATAGCGGCCGTAGGGGCTCTTATAATTCCTTGCCTACTACCTGAATTAAATTCCATTTTACAGTTTTTCATGCCAGGAGCGGCAGCGGCCTTTCTGAACACTTGTTCCTTTCGCAGGAACCTTGCAATCTTACTTGCTGTCTATATAGCTGGCAGCATAATCTTTTTGGTAACCGGCATGGTCGCCTCTACGCTAATCCTTGCCCAGGCCTCGGTAATTTGTGGTGGCCTTCTTATTGCTGTCTGGAAAAGGGTTGAGGCACCAGAAACCTTCTTGGTCCTGACACTGTCTGTCATCTGTATGTCCATCATTGTAATGGTGGTCGCATCGGGTTGGAATATTCAAGAGATTTACACGAAGATGATCACTGCAATGACAAACGAGTATGACAAGGCAGTCGAACTTTACAAAAAAAATTCCAACGGCCCTCTGCCTGCTCAACTGGACCAACTCATAATCAGCATAAGAGAAACACTTGTGGCCTATTTCCCTGGCATTGTATGTTCCTTTTTTGTCTTTTTGGGTTTTGCCAATACCATCACCTTTACCAAATTAAACAGCATAAAAGGGCGGGAATGTAATCTGGAACCGGAATTCGACAGATGGCGCCTGCCCTGGTGGCTTGTATGGGCCTTTATCCTGTTTGGATTCATGGCAGTTGTTCCAGAAGGTATCTGGCCTGTCATTGGCCGAAATGGGGTTCTTGTACTTTGCGTTCTTTATCTCATTCAGGGCTTTTCTATCATGAAATTTTTCTTTAAAGTGATGGATACCCCGATATATATCCGTTATCTTGTGTATGCCCTGATAGGTATCCAATGGTATGGTTTGCTGCTTGTAGTATTTACTGGCCTGATGGATAACTGGTTTGATTTTAGAACACGTATTGAAAAAAGGATAACACCTGAAAAAAAAGACCAGGACTAAGGCCTGGATCAAAAGTCATATTTTTTTAAAAGATCCAATCACAGGTTTTGGAGGACAACAATTATGGAAGTGATCTTAAATGAGAGTATAGAAAGCCTTGGTAAGGCAGGCGACATTGTCAAGGTCTCTGACGGTTATGCAAGAAATTATTTGATTCCCAAGGGGATAGCCATCGTTGCCAATAAAAAGAATCTTGTCCAGATTGAGAAGCAGCGCGCTGCAATACTTGAAAGAGCTGCCAAAATGAGGCAGGAGTTTGAGGCATTGGCAGAGCAGCTTGCAAAGCTTGAGCTGGAGATACCCGTCAAGGTTGGAGAAGAGGAAAAGCTTTACGGCTCTGTGACTTCTATGGATATTGCCAAGGCCATAGAAGAAAGAGGCTATCAGGTTGATAGAAAAAAGATACTGCTTTCAGAACCCATCAAGGCTCTGGGAGAGTATGAGGTTCCCATAAAATTGAGCCCTGATGTTACTGCAACTGTCAATGTAAAAGTCGTTGCGGCTTGATCAAGAAAAAAGGCGTGAAGAGTGCTAAAATAAAACGGCTAAGGCCGGATCAATTCAGGGTCCCTCCTCAAAGCATCGAGGCAGAACAGTGCGTTTTGGGAGGGATACTTATTGAGGCAGGAGCCCTGCTCAAGGTGATAGAAATCCTTGATCCAGAGGATTTCTACAAAGAGAGCCATTCCATAATCTATGCGGCCATAGTTGATCTTTTTGACAGAAACGAGCCACAGGACCTCGTAACAGTACACAATGAACTCAAGCGCAAAGGACAACTGGAGGCTGCCGGTGGGGCAGTCTATCTTGCCGAGCTGACCGAAACCGTTCCGGTTGCCTCTAACATCGACTACTACGCCAGGATAGTCAAAGATAAATCCATTCTGCGTAAGCTGATCCAGAAAAGTTCTGATATTGCCTCCATGTGTTACGAGGAAGCCCAGGATGTGGATGACATTCTGGAATATGCAGAAAGTGCCGTCTTTGAGCTTTCCCAGGTCAAGATCAAGCAGTCGTTTCACAGTCTCAAGGACGTCCTAAAGGAAAGCATAAAAAAGGTAGACGACCTCTATCAAAAGAAGGAACTGGTAACAGGAGTACCGTCGGGCTTTACAGATCTTGATAAGCTGACCGCAGGATTTCAGCCTTCCGATCTTATCATCGTTGCAGGCAGACCCTCCATGGGAAAGACTGCCTTTGCACTAAACATAGCGCAGCATGCCGCTGTAGATAATAACATACCAACCGCTATCTTCTCGTTGGAAATGTCTAAGGAACAGCTGGCTCTCAGGATACTATGTTCCGAGGCCATGGTCGACGCCCATAAGGTCCGCACAGGATTTTTGAGCAGAGACGATTGGCCAAGGTTGATAAGTGCCGCTGATAACCTTTCCAAGGCCCCCTTGTTCATAGACGACACCCCGGCTCTGACTGTGCTGGAAATGCGGGCCAAGGCAAGAAGGCTAAAGAGTGACAGGAATATAGGTCTGGTGATCGTAGACTACCTGCAACTCATGCAGGGAAGGAGCGGAAGCGAAAGAAGGGAACAGGAGATATCTGAAATTTCAAGGTCTCTTAAGGCAATGGCAAAAGAGCTCAATGTGCCCGTAATAGCCCTTTCCCAGTTGAATCGTAAGGTAGAGGACAGGCCACACAAGCGCCCGCAGATGTCTGACCTAAGAGAATCTGGTGCAATTGAGCAAGATGCAGATGTAATCGCCTTTATCTACCGTGACGAGGTCTACAATAGGGATGAAAACAATCCTAGACGTGGCAAGGCGGAAATAATAGTTGCCAAGCAACGCAACGGGCCCACCGGCACGGTAGTCTTGGCCTTTGTCGGAAAGTATTCAACTTTTGGAAATCTTGCAGAAGAACAAGTCCCAGTCGAGCCTGCATGAGGCAATAGAGCAAATCAAAAGGGCCTTTTCACGCCCTTTTGATCCAGACCAGCAAGAGAGACTGCTGCTCTATTTTTCGCTTCTTCATCAGTGGAACAAGTCTATAAATCTTACAGGGATAAAAGAGCCAGAACTTTTGGTCTATAAGCATCTTGGAGATACACTTCTTTTTGACAGGGCCATTCCCCCAAAGGCTTCCAACCTGCTGGATATTGGCACAGGAGCCGGCATCCCGGGACTATTGCTAAAAATCTTGAGGCCCAACCTGAATGTGGTCTTGGCAGAAGCAGTTAAGAAAAAGTGTTCCTTTTTGCGTTATGTAATATCTGTGCTTGATCTTTCTGACATTCATATAGAAGAAAAAAGACTGGAGGCCAACAAACCGCCTGAACACATGCCTGCACCCGGTTTTGATGTTATTGTTAGCCAGGCTGCAGGGAGCCTAAAATGGTTGCTCAACCTATCCCTTCCCCTCCTGAAGCAAAAGGGTACCATTATAGCCATAAAAGGTCCTGCAGTAGCAGATGAGCTTTCCGAGCTGGAAGAGAATGTTAAACAGTTGGGACTTTCTGTAAAAGTTGCAAAAGATCGCTTGCCTATTCTGGATCACACAAGGATGATCATTCACATAATCAAAGAAGAAAAAAGTCAACCCATGAAAAAGAACCCGTAGCTATTATTCCGACGGCAAAGCAGTCGGACACGATGTTATTACCATTCCTTGTCCATCCGCATATTGAAATTAGCCCTCGCTCACTCTTTCTATGTGGGATGACAGTTCCTGGGCGATCTCCTCTATTTCGTCTTGATCTTCGCCTTCCACCATTACCCTTATGACAGGCTCTGTTCCAGAAGGCCGGATTAGTATACGACCTCTTGAGCCAAGTTTTTCGCTTAACTTCTCTTGCAGGTCGGACAAACCTTCTATTTCATTCAAGGATCGCTTTTCCTTTAGGCGGACATTGTAAAGGACCTGAGGGAAAGTCTCCATTATGGAGGCAAGTTCGGAAAGTGGCCGTTTGGTACGCTGCATGACCGCCAGAAGCTGCAAGGCAGCAAGGATTCCGTCTCCTGTGGTTATGTGATCCATAAATATGAGATGACCAGACTGCTCACCTCCAAAGTTGTAACCCTTCTCTTTCATCGCCTCAACTACATACCTGTCCCCGACCTTGGTGCGTACCAGTCTGCCACCCATTTCTTTCAGGGCCTTTTCCAGGCCCATGTTGCTCATGACAGTAGCTACAACGGTATTGTAGTTGAGCCTCTTGTTTTCTATCATGTGTTTGGCACAGATTGCCATTATGTGGTCACCGTCCACAACGTTACCCTTTTCATCCACCACTATCACCCTGTCTCCGTCTCCATCAAGGGCAATACCCATATCTGCACCACTGGTACGAACAAGCTCCTGCATCAATTCAGGATAAAGTGCTCCACATTTTTCATTGATATTTATTCCGTTTGGCTCCACCCCAATCTTTATCACCTCTGCACCGAGCTCTTCAAAAACGGCAGGGGCCACCTTGTAGGTCGCACCATTTGCACAGTCAAGCACTATTTTCAGACCATCGAGGGTAAGATCTTTAGGAAAGGTATGTTTTGCAAATACAATATATCTTCCACGCGCGTCATCGATCCTGTAGGCCTTGCCAACGTCTTTCCCTGTTGGCATTTCACGTTGCAAAACTGGCGAATCCATCAGTTCTTCGATCCTGGCCTCAACACGATCCGGCAACTTGAAACCGTCGTGGGAAAAAAGCTTTATGCCATTGTCCTGAAATGGATTGTGAGATGCAGAAATAACCACACCTGCATCGGCCCTCATGCTCTCGGTCAAAAAGGCAATGGCAGGAGTAGGCATCGGCCCTACCATAAGTACATTAACACCCATGGAGCATATACCTGCAGCCAGTGCATTTTCCAGCATGTAGCAGGAAAGCCTGGTGTCTTTTCCAATAAGGATTCTTGGATTTCTGCTCCGTTCGTTTTTGAAGACATAGGCTACAGCGCGCCCAAGATTCATGGCCACATCTGTAGTCATGGGATAAACGTTGGCCAGCCCTCTTACACCATCTGTACCAAAAAGTTTCCTCATCTTATCTTCTCCCTAGATACCCTGATCTGTACCTTTTTGGGGATAATTTCCAAACACTCAAAGCCAGGAGGGCCCTTGGCCTCCGGTTCTACCACATACTTTCCCGGCTTTAGGGATGTTGCGTTCACGCTGACATTGATATCCTCTATGTGCAATTTGTTCAAGGAAGGAATTTCGCCACAAAGCTTTACAGTAACTTCTGTTGGCCACACAGAGACCTTATATGGTCCCTGAAATATCCTGACTGGGACATGTCTTATTTTTCTTGTACCCTTTTTAGGCCTGATATAAACGGTAACCCTAAACTTTGAGGTCCCCTCTACGCTGATCCTCAGTTTCTGGAGATTGGGGGTGGCAATGGCGGTAAAGGTACTTCTTGCCCCTGTCAGATCCACAGGAGAAAGGACAAGTTCCTTGATCTTGCTCACCTCTTTAGCAGGGCCGCTGATCTGGGTCGCAAGGGGCTGAACTATCACCTTTTCAACCTCATAGCCAGGAGCTGGCTTATTCACAAGAGTAGGCCTTACCGGAACCGTTTTTCTAAGAAGAGGCTGAAGCTCTATCTCTATGATGCTTGGCTTAATCCTGAGCACCTTTACCCCACCTGGCAAGGAAAAATCATCTGCAGCCAGATGTATCACCATCTTACCGGGAGATGCATCTTTCAGATCAATAACCTTGGTAAGGTTCTGTGCGGCGATATTTCTAATAATTGACCTTGGCCCAAAGACCCTTATCTCAACATTTGATGGGATGTCGTTGGCTATAACCAGATTTGGAGGCAGATTAATTATCTCTAGAGGGATGGACAGGCCTATTTCAGCCTTTTCTTGCCCAACCACAAAAGACCACAACGTGATAGAAAACGCCAGGGCTATCAGTTTTAGATGCCAATCGCGGATAAAAATATCGTGCCAGTTCATTTACTTAAACCTCAAACGCCAACCTGCTGCATCTTTTTCATCTGTGGCAAAACTGTTGTGGAGTATCCTTCTTAGAATGCTCGGATCTATATCTCTGGTTATTCTACCGGCTATTGCAACCGAGATGGCTCCGGTTTCCTCCGATACTATGACCGTTACAGCGTCAGTCTGTTCTGTAATACCGATACCCGCCCTGTGCCTGGTCCCCAAACGTCTGCTAATGGCCGGGTTTGAGGTTAAGGGCAATACACAGCCTGCTGCGGCAAGACGGCCTCCCTGTATTATTACTGCTCCATCATGAAGGGGTGTACACTTGGCAAAGATGGTGTTAAGGAGCATCCGGCTAACTTCACCATCTATTTTCGTGCCTGTCTCAATATACTCGTTCAGGCCAATGGTGCGTTCCAGGACGATAAGGGCCCCGGTCTTAGATTGAGACATCTCGGAAACCGCCTTGGCAACCTCTTCCAGGGCATGAAAGGTTTTTACCTTGTATCGTAAAAACGGAGGTTGCCCGAACTGGGTAAGAACCCTTCTTATATCGTCCTGAAATACAATGACGACCAAGAGGAAGATAGAGCTTAGCGCAGTACCCAGGAGCCAGTGCAACGTGTAGAGCTGTAACTGTTTGGCAACAAAGTAGATAAGAATAATTACACCGAGGCCAGCAGCCATCTGTACCGCCCGGGTCCCTCGGATAAGCACCATTATCCGATAGATGATAAAGGCAACAAGTAAAATGTCTACAACATCCTGCCATCTGAGTATGGGAAGGAATTGTTGCAGGGAATCCATCAGACCAATTCCCCTTTCCGCGCTCTTAACGCGTATGCGACTTTAACAGCGTCTGCAACACAGGCTGGCTCGTGCACCCTGACCAGGGAGGCACCATTCAATACCGAAGCTACTGCTGCTCCACAGGTGGCGTTGTCCCTATCTGCCGGATTTTCATGGCCTGTAATTTTTCCTAAAAAAGCCTTGCGAGACGGGCCAACTAGAACAGGAAGCTCGAAGTCTAGAAATGCCTCAAGGTTGTTTATGATGTCAAGATTGTCTTGAAATCGTTTGCCAAAACCAATTCCAGGATCAAGGATAATCTGGCCTTTGTCTATCCCTTTAGAAAGACAGTATTCTATCCTTTCTTGAAAAAATCCATGAATTTCATCAATTACATCATCGTAATAGGGATCCACCTGCATATCCCTTGGTGTGCCTTTCATATGCATCAGTATGACAGGCACGCCCTTAGAGGCTACAAGGTCTGCCATCTCCTTACCGACTCGAAGTGCACTGATGTCATTTATAATATCGGCCCCTGCTTCCAAAGCCTTACGAGCCACTTGGACCTTTGTGGTATCTATAGATAAGGGGATATCAGAAAACGCCCGTATAGCCTTAACAGCCCGTATTACCCGTTCCAATTCCTCTTTCAGAGAAACTGGCTCTGCAAATGGTCTTGTGGATTCACCGCCAACATCGATAATGTCGGCACCCTGTTCTATAAGTTTTTGGCAGCGGGCAACTATGGCTGTAGAGGTAAGATATCTTCCACCATCAGAAAAGGAATCGGGGGTCACATTGAGGACCCCCATTATTATGGTCTTCTTTTTGGGATTTAAGTCAACGTTTCTGCATTTTATCGCATAATTGGTCATTTATCAGAAGGACCGTCGCTTTCCTCTTCTTTTTTCACCTCTGCTTCTTTTTCACTTTTTCGGCAAGAGGACAGGATTTCGTCAATATCTTTTGAATCAAGGGTCTCCCTTTCAAGGAGTTCCTGTGCAAGCCTGTGCAGACATTCGATATTTTCCGTAAGAATCTGCTTAGTTTTGTTATAAGTCTCCTTGACAATTTTCTCAATGGCCTGATCTATCTTGAGGGCTGTTGCCTCACTATATTCACGGATATGACCGAAATCCCTGCCAAGAAAGACCTCATCATTTTGCTTTTGAAAGGCCACAGGCCCTATATCATCACTCATTCCCCACTCGCATACCATCTTTCTTGCCAGGGATGATACGCGCTCTATGTCGTTTCCTGCCCCTGTAGTGTAATCCTCAAAGATCAGCTCCTCGGCAACACGCCCACCAAGGAGTATGGCCAGATTGTTCATGAGATAAGACCGGGGATAGGTATGCCTTTCATCCTCTGGCAACTGCTGAGTCAGGCCAAGGGCTCTCCCCCTAGGGATAATAGTAACTTTGTGAACAGGGTCTGTTCCTGGAAGAAGTTTGGCAACCAGGCAATGGCCAGCCTCATGGTAGGCCGTAATCCTCTTCTCCTGATCGGACATTATAAGGCTTTTTCTCTCAACACCCATTAAAACCTTGTCCTTGGCCATCTCAAAGTCAATCATTTCAACCTTGTCCTTGTTGGCCCTTGCGGCAATAAGGGCAGCCTCATTGACCAGATTTTCAAGATCAGCCCCTGAAAACCCCGGAGTACCCTTTGCTATGATAGAGATATCAACATCATCTGCCAAAGGCGTCTTTGCTGCATGGACCTTTAATATCGCCTCCCTACCCTTAACATCCGGCACTGGCACAACTACCTGCCTGTCAAAACGGCCTGGTCTCAAAAGGGCCGGATCAAGCACATCTGGACGGTTAGTAGCAGATATAACTATTACCCCTTCAGATGTCTCAAAGCCATCCATTTCAACCAGAAGCTGGTTTAATGTCTGCTCTCTTTCATCATGGCCACCGCCAAGGCCAGCCCCTCTATGCCGGCCAACCGCGTCTATCTCATCTATAAATATGATACACGGAGCATGTTTTTTGGCCTGAAGGAAGAGGTCTCTTACCCTTGATGCTCCTACGCCAACAAACATCTCGACGAAGTCAGAGCCGCTTATGCTAAAAAAGGGAACCCCCGCCTCTCCTGCAATGGCCTTTGCGAGCAGGGTTTTCCCAGTACCCGGTGGACCCACCAAAAGGACTCCCTTTGGAATGCGACCACCAAGTTTGGTAAATTTCTTCGGATCTTTCAGAAAGTCTATAACCTCTGTAAGCTCCTCCTTGGCCTCATCCACGCCTGCCACATCCTTGAAGGTAACGTTGATGTTTTGGCCGTTTAACATTTTGGCCTTGCTCCTTCCAAAGGACATGGCCCTGCCTCCACCTGCCTGCATCTGCCGCATGAAAAAAATCCATACCCCTATAAGAAGGAGCATGGGAAACCAAGAAATCAAAAGAGTCAGATACCAGGGGGTTTCTTCTACAGGCTTGACCTGGATAATGACACCCTTTTTCTTTAGTTCCGGTATAAGGTCCTTGTCCTGAAAAGGTATGGCAGTACGAAACTTTTGCTGGTTTTCAAATACACCTTCTACCTTTTCATTTTGTATGACAACCTTGGCGACTTCTCCCTTTTCCACATAGTTCAGAAAGTCGCTGTAGGTTATTTCCTGAACATTGCTCTGGGGCTTGTTGAACAGATTGAAAAGGAAGACGACAACAAGGCCTATTACAAGCCATAAGCTAAGATTTTTATAAAAGGTGTTCAAATACGTTCCTCCACTTTATGAAAATCTTGTTGGATTATTGAATTTTGACAATTAACCCAATCAACAGAAAAAGCCTAATAAGGACATCTTTAATAAATTAAACGATATATCAATGTAAATGCAACCAAAAAGAATATTATCCCTTAGCATGCAATCCGCATTCTAAAGGCCTTAGCCACCCGACAACGAAAGCACCGCCTTTAAAGGCCGGGGAGGATTCCATCGGACTTCAAGGGCTGCTCCATCACCAACCCTGAAGTAATGGCCAACCTCAACACCGCATACTGCTGCAATTTCTTGGTCTCTAACAACAAGAGGTATGAACTCCCTCACTATTTTAGGAATGTTTCTAGAGATGAAAAAATCCTTAAGTTTTAATTCGGCTTTTGCACCAAAGGGCCTAAATCTGTCTCCTGGCCGTTTTAGACGCAACTGTATTGGAAAACTGATCTTCTGTGCATCCATGTATACGGGCCGCGGATAGCCACTCTTACTCAATTCATTTATCTTGTCTCTTTTTATATCAAGCCCAAGGCCAGTATCTATAGAAACTGTACCCAAGGGCCCAGGCAAACTAAAAATGCCAGGGGCCTTGACTTCATATAGCCATTCATTGCCGCTTTTCAAGTGCATTTCATCAAAAAAACCCTTTTTAGTAACTACAAGGTGACTGTAGATACGTAGGGCACAAAAACCACCTGGCAGTGAGTAGATTCCTGAAGGAAGCTTTGTCTCAGCAATATGTTGAATCCGAAGAAGATGATCAGCAAGTATCTTGCTTCTCTCTACTCCGGCTGCCTCCAATGCCATGAGAATCACCCGCCTTTGGATGGCCGGCTTCCAGTTCCTCAAGGTTTCAATAGAAAGAGCAACAAACCCGTCTTTTTTATCTAGACAAGGGGCCTTTGGAATCACTAGTGCCTCTTTAAAGGCTCTACAGGCAAACTCTGCCAATACATCTTCATCGTCTTGAAGCAAAAAGGCCGTTCTTGAAAGGGTAGCCGTTACAGATGGATTAAATTCCTTTTTGATGACAGGAATAAGGCTTTGCCTAAGCCTGTTCCTTGTATACTTGGAGGCCAAATTGGACGAATCCGTCACAAAGGGGATATTATATGTATCAAGATGTCTCAAAATTTCGTCCTTTTCGGCAAAGAGCAAGGGGCGGATAATGCCATCCTTCCTTTTTGCACGTATGCCTGACAGACCTTCAAGGGCAGACCCTCTTATAAAACGTAGTAGAAGTTCCTCTGCCTGATCGTCAGATGTATGAGCAGTTGCTATAAGCTTTATTCCTTCACGGCGGGCCACATCTTTTAAAAAACGGTATCTGAGGCCTCTTGCTGCCTCTTGGAGGTTCATGCGCCTTTCTTGGGCAAATGTAGCCACTTTTCTGTGCGCAAGATGAAACGGGATGGAATTTACCTGACAGATCTTTCTTGAGAACTCTGCATCTCTATCTGCCTCTTTTCCCCTAAGTCCGTGGTGCAAGTGGGCAGCTTGCAAATCTATTTTTCTTGAAAGGGACAGAAGATAAAACAGATGAAGAAGGCATACAGAATCGGGACCTCCTGAAAGGGCTACAAGTACAGAAGGATCAGGACCTAGAAGTCCTTTTTTTCGTATAAACCCTTTAAATCTCTTAAAGAGAGGAGAGTTTTCTCCTTTTTTTAGAGAAAAATCCAGAGGGGACAGACCGTCCCCTGCTTCTAACAGGCTCACCCTCCTCCCCTGCTGAAGTTTACGGCCCTTAGGATGTCCACTGCAGATGCAGCACGGACAGATAAAATTTTGGCCTTCAGAAGGAGCTCCTTGCCTGCTGCCGGGTGATTGAAATCGGCAACTAGACTGTCCTCCCCAATCTTCTTGACCAGGAAACGAACCGTCTGCCCTTGCGCGGTTACCTCCTCATACAGCTCGCCCTCCTTAAGTCTTTCAGGATGACTAACTTGACTAATAGGGACTTCGCTGACAAGGGTTTCGTCTCTCTTTCCAAATCCTTGTTCCGGAGGAATGCTTACCTCTATCTCGTCGCCTTCTGAAAGCTGGAAAATCGCCTTTTCTAAGGCAGGAATTACAGGTTCCCTTCCATAAAGAAACTGGGTTTTGAATATTTTTGAAAGTTCAGGAGGAGTAAGACCGTCCTTAACCTCAAGCATATACTGGATCTCGACAACAGTATCATTCTCTATCTTCATTTGATATCTCCTTTGAAAAAGATAAACATATACTATAATTCAAATGAAAAATTTCTTAAAGTAGTTTCCATAACCCCATTTGGGTTTACAATTTTTTAAAAAGTGATTATAGAACCATTTTGATTTTTGTCATCCGCCCATAGCTCAACTGGATAGAGCAACGGACTTCTAATCCGTAGGTTGGAGGTTCGAGTCCTCCTGGGCGGGCCAATGAAATCAAGCACTTGGCTCATTTCGGGCTAAGTGCTTTTTGGTTGGAGCTAAGGTTTTTACTAAGTTTTTCGCCCCTTTTTATCCGCTTTATGAAATTTTCCTAATTTTACAAATCTTACAAAATTACCTGAAATGAATTCTGATACCCCCTAAAATCCTTTTTTATACTTTTTCCCTGGTCATGAAAAAAGCATAAAAAACAAAAATAATCTCTTAAAATACTGTCATACCAAGAGCCTTGGATGCCCTGTCAAGTTTCATATCAAAACAAACAAAAACTACTTCATCTTCGTAATTTCTCATAATGAAGTCGGCTGCTGCCAAATGTACGGCATCATAAGCCCTTAAAGCAAACGTTACTGAAAGGGTGGAAGCCCGTTTTATGAGGGATTGACTGACACTTATTCTGAGAAAGTTTTCCCAGTCTTCTTCAAATTGTGCTGAAAGCTGTTCAAATTCCTGTTGGCTTATCCTGGACTCTCTCTCCAAGCGTCCAAAAACGGAATTTGCTTCAACAAAGGCAATATCATGACAGGCTGCCACATCTACACGTTTCAACAGATTAGTGACATCTTGGCTATATTCTTCTGTGACATAGAGTTTGACCAAAGCGGATGTGTCAAAATAGGCAATCATCCGCGTTCCTCTAAAACTATCTCAGAGACAGTCTTACCCTTGATAACAGGCCTAATACGTCCCCCTGAAGGCTTTTTTCCACTCCAGGTAACCATTCCTGATTTAAGCAACTTGGCTATTTTTTTGTTTTCTGAATCCTTGGATGTATCTTTCACAGGCACAATCCTAGCCACCCTTCTACGATATTTTGTAACCTCCAAAGATTTCCCTTCCTCAATCAGCTTAAGATAACGTGACAAATTGGCCTTTAACTCTCTGACCGAAACCTCCATTGTGGTCTCCTTTTTGATATGTGACTACATTTTATCATGCTTTTTCATCTTTGGGAAGTAAACAACCTCGTCTCAACCTTATTCACCTTCTTGATATTTTCGAAGTTATGGTATCAAAGGCGATATAGATCACAATTCTTGTTATACTAACAAGGGAAGGTCTTACTTGAAAATCAACATGATAGAGTTAAGTTTTCATGAGTTTAACCAACTTAGTTATAAATCCAACATGTGCGTCTGCTTCAAAAATATGAAAAAAATCGCATATTGTATTAATTAGTAGCATTATTAACACAACTTTGGATTTGCATTTGGCGGGTTTGCTAACCAGAAAAAAATTTCATGTAGCCAGAATTCTGGGAAAGGCAAAATCATCATGGTGAAGCTCCATCATTGCCGGGAGTCTGGAAACTTTAGCGTTGCAAAAAATACAGATAGATAGGCTAGTTTGGAGCTAATTACAAATTTTTCATGGTTGGGGTAGTAGTGGAAAAATTGAATAGGTATTCTTTTAACTAAATTTTGGAAAAAATAATGAGTAGTAATGATTTAACCTTCTTTACAAATGAACCAGGAGCCACATTATTAGACCGCTTCAAAGCGCTCCTAAAGCATGTCCAACTATTTGACATTCTTGTTGGTTATTTTAGGACAAGCGGATTTTTTAGACTCTATGATGCCTTGGAGCCCATTGATAAAATCCGAATCCTTGTGGGCTTAAAGGTTGACAGACCAGCCTTTGAAATCATAGATCTTGCTACCTCTCAAAATAAAATCGATTTTTACTCCCACAGTAAAACCAAAAGAGTTTTTACAGAACATACAATCTCTGAAATCGAAAACTCAAAGGATTCCTACGACACAGAACTCGGCATTAAAAAATTCATAGAATTTCTAACAACGGATTGTGCCAATAAAGAAGAAGATATCGCCAATGGCGGAAATGGCAAAAAATTAGAATTCAGAGCTTATCCTAGCGAAAAGATACATGCAAAGGTCTATATCAGCCGATTTCCAGAAGATGCCCTAGACTATGGCCGGGTTATCACAGGCTCCAGCAATTTTTCAGAAAGCGGGCTGGTGGCCCACAGGGAGTTCAATGTGGAGCTCAAGAACCGAGCAGACATAGAATTTGCCTTAAAACAGTTTGAAAACCTATGGAAAGACGCCGTAGACATATCAGAAGAATATATTAATGCTGTCAAAAATCAGACCTGGCTCAATGATGAAATCAAGCCTTATCACCTATATCTCAAGATGCTCTATGAATACTTCAAAGAAGATATCAATCTTGATCAGGAGGTTGAGGTATTTTTGCCCCACGGCTTCATGGACTTGGCATATCAGAAACAGGCGGTGCTTTCTGCAAAAAAGATACTTGAGGCCTATAACGGGGTATTTCTTGCAGACGTTGTGGGTC